>WGMT01000021.1 GCA_016124945.1 bacterium
ACAAGAGCGGTGGGGGTACACCCGGTCCCTTCTCGAACCCGGCAGTTAAGCCCACCAGCGTCGATGGTAGTCGAGGGGTAACCCTCTGCGAGAGTAGACCGTCGCCAACTTCATCCTTTCTCACCTCTCCGTCGTTCCTTCTTTTCTAAAAAATGCAGAATAGTTATCCAGAGATTTCATGGATTCAGAAGAAAAGCAAAGGACGCCGCATCAATAGCGGCGTCCTTTTTTGTTGCCTTCATTTATTCTGCCAATTTGCATTGGCCACTTGGCGGGATGACCCGTCAGTGCCTGGCACTGTGCACACACTTTCTCTAGCGGAGATGATACTGCACCGTGCCAGGCACTGACTTGCCGGTTGCTGCAGTGGCGACTCTGCACCCCTCCGATTTCCTGCATTTTCAGCCTCTTGGTAAACTGTCTATTCAGTAAGATCTGTTATTCGCTGTCTAGTTATAAGGAAAAAGATGTACATGTACCACAAAAAATCACTCGTTTTGATCTTTTTCATGGTTATCATGCTGATTTTGGCTGCTTGTGGAGGAAATTCTGCACCGGCTGCTGAAGGGGAGGCCGTTGCACTGGCTGATCTGCCCACCACCATTGATGTGAAGACGGTCGACCAGTTGCGCGAACGCGATGACGTTTTCTTGCTCGACGTGCGCGAGGACTGGGAGTACGCCGCCGGCCATATTCCTGGCACGACGCTGATTCCTTTGGGGCAACTACAGAACCGCCTTTCCGAACTCCCTACCGATAAGACGATTGTCGCCGTCTGCCGCAGCGGCAATCGTAGTGGACAGGCTACCCAACTGCTCAAACAGAGCGGTTTCACTGTCCATAACATGCAAGGTGGGATGCTGGCTTGGGAACAGGCGAGGCTGAGTGTGGAGCAGTAACCACATGAGATTCAAAAAGGACCGGAGCCTACGCCCCGGTCCTTTTTTAGTTGGCTGTCTGTAACATCCCAAAGCATCGTTTGCGTTGTGCTACTCAACGAGGCCCTTCTCGCGGAGGGCGCGCATCACTTCTTGATTGTGTTCATACTGACGGGCTGCCGCTCTGCCCCAGTCTTCATCGTCTTCGTTTTCGAAGATGAGCACATCTTGATAGCTTTCTAATGGGACGGTTTCGCCTGTGCCTAGTATGCGTACATGGCGACTGTTGGTGAATCTGTTTTCGGCAAAAAAATCGAGGTATGGTGTACCTGTATCATCTCGGGTAAGGACATAGGTAATCGCCCAGCCTTGTGCCTTGATTTTTCCGTGTTGTGGGACGGTTGTAGGCAAGGCAATGTCCGTATTATCGAAATAGGCGGTGAAACCGGCGCGAATCTGATCCAAAGCATCATTCATCTGTGCCTCCTAGAGCGCAGTGGCTTTGATATGGTGTGCGTACTTGCTGCCCGTCGACACCTGATCAATGCGCAATCGCGTATAGGGCTTCAGGAGTACCTCCCCTTCTTGCGATCCTAGCAATGACAACTCCCGAATGTCCTTCCCCTGTGTAGTGACATTGCTGATCTCCCAAACTGCCGAATTGGTACCCGATCCGGCGAAACCCTCTGCCACAGAGCGTAGTACAGAGGAACTGGAGAACGACTTCATCATGATGACACGATTCTGTGTCAAGTTGCCCGCCCAGGAAATGTCGCGCTCGCCACGGAATAATACTTCTCCAGTCCAGTCAGGCAATCTGTTTAGCCCCGAGGCCGCCATAAGGTTTGCCTGTTGTGCTTCGTCCCGTTTCTTGGCGTTATCTTTTCGCTCCTTTTTATTGTTCCCGCTGACCACAGAACCACCGCGGAGTGTGGTATTCATGTCGGTGTAGGGGCCTTCTTCTGTGTAGGCGCTGATTGCTTTGATCTCTTCGTCGCTCATATTTGCCAGTGCCGGCACCAAGCGACGCAAGTAAATGCGTTTCTTCTTGGTTTCGATTTTGGTGTCGCTGTCGTTGACAAGATCGATGGGCGCATCCAAAACCGATGTATCCCACATGCCAAATGTCGGATCATCGGTGAGCGAACGTGCCTGGTTAAGCTTGTTATCGACTTTGTTGCCGGCCCCGAGGTAGTCTCCGCTATCGAGGACACCACCGGCATTGGCAATATCTTGAGGGCTCGCCTGGTAGCTACGCAATGCAGCCGCATAGTCGGATTCGATCTGCCCTCGTGCGCCTGGGTTGCCTGCGGCAGCGTCCATCAACTTCATTAGTAGGTGAATATCCGGCTGCCCGCCGTTCTGTTTTGCCTGCTGATAGACATCCTGAATCTCAAGTGGAAGATCAGTAGACTTCAGCGTAGCGAGTACGCCGCGCCGGGCTGCTTCTTTGTTGTTCTTGCTATTTGTGCCTGTATCGGCGAGGCCGTGAGAAATTTCCCAATCAGTGAGCAGTTCGCTGACTTTGACGAGCTGTGCTAGTTGCCCCATGTAGTCAGTTGTACCCAGACCATGATAGACGCCAATGGCAGCCAGGATCTTATCGTAGCCTGTTTTCCCAATTTTGATCCCGCCTTTAGCCTGTCCCTGGTAGTGCGACTTTTGCTGCAGTTTATCGGATCGGCGCTGAATGCGTGCTTGTACCTCCCCACCTCCGCCTGATTGCTGCACGACATGGGTCAATTCATGGGCGAGGAGCGCTTTGCCGCCCGTACTTTTCGGGGCATAAGCGCCGTTGCGGAAGAAAATGTCTTTGCCGCTGGTAAATGCCTGTGCGTTGAGTGATCGGTTGAGGGTATCGGCCTGGGCGTTGGTGTGTACACGTACACTGCTGAAATCTGCACCGAATGCACCTTCCATTGATCGCTGAATACCTGCATCTAGAGAACGTCCTCTGCCACGAGACTGCTGAATCTGTGTTTCTATACCTACTTCAACCTGATCGCCCTGGGCATTGTTGACATGCTTGGCCTGGGCAAGCTCGTCTTCCTCGGCAGACTGTGCCCTTTGCAGCGCAGTTCGTGCGTTTGGGACGCAACTCCGCTGCACGCGGCTTACTGAAAGCGGCTTTATCTGCGCCAACTCTTCTTCGTCTGCGCCGGCACGCTGTACAGGTGGGTTATCGATCTGGCGTACGACCTGGTTGGCCACAGAGTCGGCTTCTTTTTCGTACTGATCGTTGGCTGGTCCTAACCGCAGCTTAGGCTGGAGCACAGGGCGAAGAAGTTGGATTGTTGCACGATTCCCAATAGTTCGTTGGAGTGTCTGCACATCAGGTGCTGAAAGTGAGCCAGGATCTGCGTATGCGCGCTGAAGGACTTGCCCTGGTAGTGCTACCTGCTTTGTGGGCTCGTTCTTCGTTCTCTGCTGCTTTGCTGCGCTAGACGAGTCTACCTGCTGCGTTGTGTTCGTAGCCTGCTTCGATGACATGTGTTTCCCTGGATTTGGAGTAGGTGGGGCAGCGACGGAAACCTCTCGTCATTATTTTCAGTTGCTATTGATAGGCAATCGGCAATCTTACACTTCTTCGTGAACTTCTGAAATCGGCATTGGAGGTGGCATGAGCAAGTAACTTAACAGTAACCCCGTCACCCCGGTGAGGAAAACAGCGCCTGTCCACAAGTGGACGGACCAGCCGATACCTTCCGTCTGCGCGAGGACGCCAAAATACGCCCCAAACAGGAGGAATGGCGCAGAGAATGCGAAAAGACGCAGATTGTCCGGTTGGCTTAGTGCCGTGCGGAAGCGCCATATAGCCAGATCAAGGACGACGACAACAGCCATCATCCCCAGTGCCATCCACACCTGATAGCGATATTCATAATCAAGGACGGTCATCCCTGCTGTGTGCAATCCCCAAATCAGCGTCAGCGCGCCCAGCGGCAACGTCCACCGCCGCATGATCAAAAGCACCGGCCCGATCATCAACGCCGCCATCACGATCAGCGCCAGCATCCCTGCCATCACCCCAACGTCGTTCATGAAGTGACGGTGGCGCGCACCGCCGATGATGGTGTTGATGGGGTGCGCAAACATGAGAAAGAAGCTTAGCGTTGACATAAACAGCCCCACGGCCAGGATAGCCGGTCCGAGGTCGCGCCAGGACGAGACCGCACGGCGCCGGTTCCATGCCGCCCGCAGCGGACCGGTGATAATCAATGCCATACCAATCCCCAACATAAGGTGGGTGGGGCTGAAAAGCGCTTCAATGTCTTCTTCAATACCGAAGACCAAATGCCATGCCATATCACCTAAACCACCTGCTGCAAAGATCAGTAGCCCCGTGATCGTGGTTTTGTAGCCGTTGGGAATGGCGCTGTAAAGATTATAGCCACGCAGCCGGTTGACCACCACGGCCACAACCAACGCCAATCCTGTCACCATGAATCCAGCATAAAAAAAGGCGTGCCAGGGCGTAAAAAAGGAGGTGTCCACCCTGCCGTGGTTATGCGCCCAACCATCAAGGAAAAGTCCACCCACAAAAACAGCACTCAAGATCGCCATAACCCAATCAAAACGCACGCCGCCAATCGCCGCCGGTCGAACCGCAGCAGCACCAACAGCATCGCGTGAAATAATCGTGCTCATGCCCATCTCCTTTGTTTGAGAATTCAAGATTTGTTCCTTTTCACGAAACAAATCGACTTTTGTTGCAGTCTACCGGATCTGCTGAGATGTGCCAACTTGGCATGCCAAGGCAACAGGAATAGACCGCGGATGCAGCGGATTGGGCAGATCCAGTCGGATCGACCTACGAAAACCGGCCCAAATGTGGTGAAGTCGTCCATTCACAATTTGGTTTTGTTGTAATATCACCTACATAAATTTTACGCCAATGACTTATTGTTGTTTTGACACTATAAATATTGTCTATTTGACACGAACGAGTTTGGCGATTGTGAACGATGGTGCTATAGTGGACGGCGTTGCCAATACCCCACGCAAATCTGGTGACAACTCAACAAAGGAGGAATGCAAGATATGACAGATCCATTCTTGGATCAAGCGCGGCCCATCGTGCGTCGCGCTCTGGACGAAGACATTGGCGACGGCGACGTAACCACACTCTGCACTATCCCCGCCGACGCCCCCTACCAGGGACGTTTCCTGGCCAAGGCCGACGGCGTTGTAGCTGGGCTGGATGTGGTCGCACTGACTTTTTCATTGCTGGATGACCGTGTCCAACTGACGCCGCTGATCGCCGAGGGGACCTTTGTCCAAAAAGGCACGGTCATCGCCACCGCGCAAGGACCGGGCCGCGCACTGCTTACAGGTGAGCGCGTCGCCCTCAACCTGCTCCAGCGTATGTCGGGCATCGCCGGCCTTACCCGCCGCTTCGTCGACGCCGTAAACGGGACCAATGCCGTCATCCTCGACACGCGCAAGACCGCGCCGGGGCTGCGTCTTTTCGACAAGCGCGCCGTCGCCCTCGGCGGCGGACAGAACCACCGCATCGGCCTGTATGACATGGTCCTGATCAAAGACAACCACATTGCCGCCGCCGCCGGCATCACCGCCGCCGTAGAGCGAGTACGGGCGAGTGATGATCGACGCCGTCCTATCGAAGTGGAAGTGAAAAACCTGGCCGAACTCGACGAAGCGCTCAGCCTCCACGTCGACCGGATCATGCTCGACAATATGACTATCGACCAGATGGCCGAAGCTGTTCACATCACTGCCGGGCGCACCGGCCTGGAAGCATCGGGCAACGTCTCGCTCGACACTGTCGGCGCCATCGCCGCCACCGGCGTCGACTTCATCTCTGTCGGCGCGCTGACCCATTCCGTGCGTGCGATGGACATCAGTTTCGATCTTGAAGAATTGACAACCGACGACCGACGACGCATGTAGTTTCATAATAGAGAGATAGACATTACGGTGTCAACACCCTTTACACGTCGTCAGTCGTCTGTCGTCAGTCGTCAACCAGACACCTATCCCACGAGGAAATCAAAACAAACTATGACACTCATCAAAGACAACACCGCCATCCAAGAAATGTACGCGTCGCTCAAAGCGAAGCTGCACGATGTGGTCCCCGATTTTGAGCTGCGCTACAAAGCCGAAATCGCCGTGGACATCAACCGGCTCAAGGTGGAACGCAACGCCGTGATCCTGGGCCACAACTATATGGAACCGGCGCTCTTCCATTCTATCCCCGACTTTGTGGGGGATTCGCTGGAACTGAGCCGCAAGGCCGCCCAGACCGAAAAGGACGTGATCGTCTTCTGCGGTGTGGAATTTATGGCCGAAACCGCCAAGATCCTCAACCCCAACAAGACGGTGTTGCTGCCTGCAGAAAAGGCCGGCTGCTCGCTGGCGTCCAGCATTACCGCCGAGGACGTGCGAAAGCTCAAGGCACAATATCCCGGCGCGCCGGTTGTCACCTACGTCAACACCTACGCCGACGTCAAGGCCGAGTGCGACATCTGCTGCACCTCCGGCAACGCCGTGGCCGTAGTCAACTCGCTCGACGCCGACCGCATCATCTTCGTGCCCGACGAATACCTGGCGCGCAACGTCGCCGCGGAGACGGGCAAGACGATCATCGTGCCATCCTCTCAGTCCAACATTTCGTTGGAAGACAATACCGGCTACGATTTCATCGGCTGGCATGGCCGTTGTGAGGTTCACGAGAAGTTCACCGTGGAAGATATCAACAACGTGCGCGCCCAATTCCCCGATGTCTTCATCCTGGCCCATCCTGAATGCAGCCCCGAGGTCGTCGCCGCATCTGACTATTCGGGCAGTACCACCGCCATGATGCGCACTGTGGAACAGAGCACCGCCCCGCGCTTCCTACTTCTCACCGAGTGCTCAATGGGCGACAACATCATGGGCGCCAACCCCGACAAAGAGATGCTGCGCCTCTGTTCGGTGCGCTGCCCGCACATGAACCAGATCACGCTGGAAGACACTCTGACCGCCCTGGAAAAGATGCAATACGAGATCCACGTGCCGGAAGAGATTCGGGTACGGGCGGCGCGGTCGGTGGAGCGGATGATCGCGATTGGGTAGAGGAGGTTCTTCTGGATTGGGTTGTTGTCGGATAAAGCTTTAGTGCGTAGTGCGTAGTCCGTTGAGGGCGATTTCTCGAAATTGGAAAGCGGACTTGTCCAGCAAAAGTTCCAATCCAAAGAAGTCTTCTCAACGGACTACGCACTACGCACTATCCCAAACAAAGAGATTTCCCAATGGTCAATCATATTTCCACCGAAGTTCTCATCCTCGGCACCGGCATTGCCGGGGCGACGACGGCGCTGGCGCTGGCCGATGCCGGCATCCCGGTGACGGTGGTGACCCGCGCCAACCGTCCTGAGGACACGAACACCTATTGGGCGCAGGGAGGCATCATCTACGAGGGCGACGACGATTCGCCGGCGCTGCTGGCCGAGGACATTGTGCGCGCCGGGGCCGGTCATAGCAACCCTGAGGCGGTGCGCATCCTTGCCGAAGAAGGACCGGTTGCCGTGCGCGAGGTGTTGCTTGCGCGCGTGGACGTACCTTTTGACCTGGCCGGCGACGGCGATCTGTCCCTGGCCCTGGAGGGTGGTCACTCGCTGCCGCGCATCATCCACGCTGCTGACGCCACGGGCAAGGCCATCGAGATCGGGCTGATCCAGGCCATGGACGCCCACCCCAACATCACGCTGCTCACCGGTCACACCGCTGTGGACCTGCTCACCCCCTCTCATCACAGTATGGACAGGCTCTCTGTCTACCAACCGCGCTCGTGTGTGGGTGCGTACTTGTTGGATCAGGCCAGCGGCGAGGTGCGCCGCTGTATCGCCAGGATGACCGTCCTTGCTACCGGTGGCCTGGGGCAGATCTTCCTGCGTTCGACGAACCCGGTGGGCAGCCGCGGCGACGGACTGGCGATGGCTGAGCGAGCCGAGGCGCGCATCATCAACGCCGAGTTTGTGCAATTCCACCCCACGGCCTTTTTCCGCCAGGGCGCGGTGCGTTTTCTCGTCTCCGAAGCAGTACGCGGCGCGGGCGCTCGGCTCGTCCACGCCGACGGCGAACCCTTCATGCAAAACCACGACCCACAGTGGAAGGATCTGGCCCCGCGCGACGTGGTGGCGCGCAGCATCCACCGCGAAATGCTTGCGCGGGACGTCAACAACGTCTACCTCGACCTACGCTCATACGTGCCGCGCGACGAGATTCTGCGTCACTTTCCCACGATTTACGAGCAGGCGCTTGAATACGGAGTCGACATCACAGAAGACCTCGTGCCGGTGGTTCCCGCTGCGCACTACGCCTGCGGCGGCGTCTGGGTGGACGAGTGGGGACAGACTACGCTCAAAAATCTCTACGCTGTGGGCGAAGTGGCCTGCACCGGCCTGCACGGGGCGAATCGCCTGGCGAGTACGTCCTTGTTGGAAGGGCTGGTGTGGGGACGCCGCGCCGCCCAACACATCCAATCTCATCTGTCCGCGCAAACGCTCTACGACGCCGACCTGATCCCGACGTGGGCCGTCACCGGCGACGCCGTGGCCGATCCGGCCCTGCTCACTCAAGACATGAGCGTGATCAAGCACATCATGTGGAACTACGTGGGGCTGGTGCGTACTGGTCCTCGCCTGGCGCGGGCGCTGCGCGATCTGCACAGCCTGGAGAGCGAGATCGAGAGCTTCTACCGCACCCGCCGCCTCACCGACGATCTCATCGGCCTGCGCAACGCCGTCCGTACGGCGATTATCGTGACAAACGCGGCGTGGCGGAATAAGGTGAGTATGGGGTGTCATTATCGGGAGTGATTGGGGGCGAGAAGGCAAAAGGCAAAGTGCAAAAGGCAAAAGTGGCTGAGCGGCACCCTTCCCTGGTAGCGTGAACTACGGTGCGGGGCGTCGTCCCCTTTGCCGTAGCTGCGGTTACCAACCGCAGAACGTCGTCTTCGAGATCGCGTCCTCATGACAGAGACACAAACTATTCGACAACGTCCTGAAAAACGTTTGAAACTGAATCGGTCCATCGGGTAAAATGTCGCACACCGCCCGCCGCGGACGCATCCGCATTTTCAGCGCAAGGCGACCAACGAGTCACGAAAGAAGACAGTATGAAGAACTCTTCTTCTGATCCCGAAGATGATGATCTGCGCCCTGAGTACGATCTGTCCAAATACGTTCACGTTGCCGAACGCGGAAAGTACGCGGAACAGTACCGCACTGGCACGAATCTGGTGTTGCTTGCGCCCGATGTAGCGGCTGCGTTCCCTAGCGATGAGGCTGTCAACGAGGCGCTGCGGCTGGTGATGCGGCTGGCGTTGATCCCGGCTGTCCATGCGGGAGATGACGCAGAACCCCCACCTAACCTCCCCCGCAGCCGCTGAAGCCGCCGAGGACGGCGGTTAGCGGGCAGGGGAGGAACTGTTGACGGGACGCGCGACGCTGACGGGACATTGGAGAATGAGCAAAGCGGCGATTCACTGCTGCCCCCATCCCGACGGGTTTTCTATGTGGCTCAGATGATTTCTACGGGGAGGATGCGGAGACCTGCGGCCTGGGATGCACCCGCAAGTGCACCGTCGAAGGTGACCATTGTGATGGCGCTGTTCAAAGCCGATTGCCAGGTGATGGCCGCAGCCAGATGCATGGCATCGATTCCACGCAGCCCGTGTCCCCAGGCCACCTCGCCGGCGCGGCGGACGGTCTGTTCGGTGATCTGTGTGCGGACGTTCTGGGGCCAGTCCGCCTGGAATCGATGCAAGCAGGATTCCGCTTCTGGACGAGTCAAAACATTCATGCGGATGGCTTTGGCAACGGCTGCGGATACTTCCGCCCGCGAAATTAAAGACGTTCCCACCAGCTCGGCATCCGCGATCCACTGGACGACATCCTCTGATCCAGGTTCGTCGATGTAGGGTTTGACGATGGCGCTGGCGTCAAGGTAGAGGATCAATCTCTGTCCTCCAGCAACAGATCGGAGACGCTGCGCCCGCTGCTGTTTTCCACCCTCGGCACAGGACCTAATTTGTTCCCATCCCACGCCACCAGCCCCGCCTTGAGCAACGCCTGCATCTGCTCTTCCAACGACAGCGCCACCGGGATCACGCGGCCTACGGGCTTGCCATGTTCCGTGAGCACCAGCGTTGCGCCGTCCTTGACCTGGCGCATGTAGCTGCTCAGGTGCGTCTTAAACTCGCGGATCCCTACTTCGGTTGGTTCCATATTGCCTCCTTGTTTGTGGTCACATTTTACAGAGTGGGACCACGTTATCTCAATGGGTTGAAGTGAACAGTGCCAGCCACTGTTCACTTCAACTCAACATTCGCCCAATCCCCCCATTCGCTGTCACCCATGATAAACTACCCCCAAGCAACCAATTTACCGATGACCAACCATCGCACGCAACACGATCCCAATCAAAATCACCAACCACAAGGATCCCCCATGCTCTCCATCATCGCCGTCGATCTCGACGACACCATCGTGCGCAGTGACGGTGTCATCGCGCAGCGCACCATCGATGCCCTTACCACCTGGGAAGAACGGGGCGGACGTGTCGTCGTCGCCACAGGACGCCCGCCGCGCTCCACACGCAAGATTTCGGAACGGCTGCACCACCTGCCCTGGATTTCGTACAACGGCGCCATCATTACCCAGGGCGACGCCGTCCTCTACGAAGAGTACATCCCCGGCGCAGAGACGGTGCGCATCGTCGAAATGCTCCAAGACGTCGATCCCACGCTACGCATTGGCCTGGAGATCGACGACGTCCTCTACATCAATCAATCCATCCAACGCTATGACGCCGTCGTCACCGAAGATCTGCTCAGCGTGGCCAACCAGCCCACGGCCAAGGTGATCCTCACCCTCGACCACTACGAACTCGTGCGCCCCCATCTGGCCGAACTGCCCACGTCGGTGCGGGCGCTGCTTTCGCCAAAGTACAACCTCGTGCAGATCATGGCGCATGGAACGTCCAAGGCTAGCGCCCTCGCTCACCTTGTAGACATGTGGGGCGAGTCGCTGGCCAACGTCATTGCCTTCGGCGACGACACCAACGACGTCGAAATGCTCGAAGAGTGTGGTGTCGGCGTGGCAATGGGCAACGGCGTGCCCGAAGTGTTCGCCGTGGCCGACCGTGTCACCGCCACCAACGACGAAGACGGCGTGGCGATTGTCGTCGAAGAATTACTCGAAGGTGTCAGGCAATAGAACGCGGATTGGGCGGATTGGGCGGATCAAACGGATTTCCAGAGGTTTGAACAAGAATCCGTAAAATCCGCCCAATCCACCCAATCCGCGTTCTATTCTCCCGCCATCGTTGTGATCGAGATCTCGCATCATGTATACTGTGCATACACTGTCCGCAACCGACGCCGAGGCCATCGCCGCGTGGACATACGAACCACCCTACCAAATCTACAACATGGACGGCTCCGCGTCGCTGCTGCTCGATGCAGCGGCGCGCTATTTCGGCGTCTATGACGGCGATGAACTGATCGCCTTCTGCTGTTTCGGTGGAGAAGGTCAGGTGCCCGGTTTCGACTACAACGCCTCGTCGGCACTCGACATTGGCGTGGGCATGGATCCGAACCTGAGCGGTCGGGGCCGAGGACGAGCTACGCTGGCGGCCATCCTTGCCTTCGGTGCAGCGCAATACCGTCCTGGGTACTGGCGCGCTACCATCGCCGTCTTCAATCAACGATCCCAGCAGATGTTCCGCAATGCAGGCTTCGTCGAAGTGGCGCGGTTTGTGAGCACGGGCGTGGACCCGCGCTCGTTTGTCGTCGTTGTTAAAGAGGTGATTGGTGATTAGTGATTGGTGATTAGGTTCTGTCGATACCGTGATCCCAATTGAGCACCATTCCCTCAACACGATCCCACCCAATCACGAATCACGAATCACCAATCACCTATGAAAACACTACGTATCGGCATCGTCGGCGCGGGCCGCATGGGACACACCCACGCCTCCTTTTTGCGCGAGGAACCGGACGTGCAGATCACTGCCGTCTGCAATTGGTCTCTGCCCCGCGGCGAGGAGATGGCCGCCGAATGGGGCGCGAACGTCTACACGTCTCATCGTGAGATGTTGCGCAACCAAGAATTCGACGCCGTCTACGTCTGCACGCCCACCTACAACCACGCCGAAATCGCCCTGGGCGTCCTCGGACAGGGCATTCCCGCCTTCCTCGAAAAGCCCATTTCGCTGGATCTGCCGCTGATGGGTGCACTGTGGCGGTTGGCCAAGGCACGCAACAGCCTCGTCTCCGTCGCCTTCCACTGGCGCTACACCCGCGCTTGCCAGGAAGCGCAACGGCTCATCGGCAACGAGCCAATTGCCCTGGTCAACCTGCGCTGGTATTGGACGCGCCCCCCCGTGCGTTGGATGTGGAACCGCGCCCTTGCCGGCGGCCAGATCGTTGATCAAAATATCCATCTGGTCGATCTTTCGCAGGCCCTGGCCGGTGACGTGGAAAGCGTCTATGCCTGTTACAATGAACGCCAAAGCAACTTCGACGACGGTTTTGACAATTGGGATGCCTACGCGTTAACCTTGCGCTACAAGAGCGGCGCGGTGGGCAACTGCACAGGAACCTATGCCCTGTATCCTGAAATTCAAGACACCGCCACCGCCGACTTTGCCCTACGCGACCGTCTGTTGCGCATCACAGAAGCTGGGCTGGATGTGATGACACCGTCTGGTGTAGCGCATACGCCCAATGAAGGCGCTTTCCGCGCCGGCGTCAACCGGGCCTTCATCGAAGCCGTACGCACCGGAGATCCCACTCCTCTGCGCGCCGGCCTCTGGGAAGGCATCCACTCCACCGCCGTCGTCCTGGCGGCAAACCAATCGGCCCGAACGGGGTTGCCCGTCAAGGTGGATGAATTTCTGGCGCAGCAGGCGGGAATTAGAAGAAATGAATGAAGAATAAAGATTGGGGAGAGTGTGCTGCTGTCGCGGCATGTGAAGTCTTTGGTTGAGTTTGTAAGTGACGCAGACGAGCCTCAACACGACAACTTACCCAATCACCCGCCAACAAACTCAACCCAATCATCATTCTTCATTCATCATTTACCAGCTCAACATCCAATCTCACATTCAACACCCATGACCCAACCACTCTCCGTCGCTCTGGTTTCCATTGCGCGCCCGACGTTTGACGTGCCGCTGGCACAGTCGGTGGCGGATACCGTTCACACGCAGTTAACCTGGGCCGGTTACAACGTCGTCGGCACGGATACCACGCTCATCATGGACACCGCCGCCGTCGAGGACGCTGTCCACGGGCTCAAAAGTGTGGACGTTGACCTGCTTGTCCTCTTGCAGGCATCGTTTGCCGACAGCTCAATGGCCGTGACATTGGCCGAAGCCGTACATGACAAGGGCGTGCCGGTTTTGCTCTGGGCCGTCCCAGAAGAACGTAGCGGCGGACGGCTGCGCCTGAACAGCCTGTGCGGCATCAACCTGGCCGGCCATGCGCTCAAACGCCGTGGCATCGCCTATGAGTACATCCTGGCTCCGGCGGACGACGTCTACGCGCTGGAGACGGTCAACGCGCTGGCGCGGGCGGGCCGAGCACGACGGACGCTGAAAGAGAGCCGTGTCGGCGTGGTGGGCGAACACCCCGGCGGTTTCGACACGTGTAGCTACGATGCCGCCGAAGTGCAAAGCCGTTTCGGTGCAACCGTGGTGCCGCTGCCACTCACCGACACACTGCAAGCTGCCGCTGCTGTCAGCGCCCAACGTCGCCAGGAATTTGTGACACGGGTTTCGTCGTTCACGCCCAATCTCGGCGAACTCGACGCCGCCGCCACGGCAGGCACTGCCGGCGTCTACGCCGCCCTGTCCGACCGTGCCGCCGCCGACAAACTCGATGGCATCGCCGTGCGCTGCTGGCCCGAATTCTTCACCGAATTGGGCTGTGCTGCCTGCGGAGCCATGAGCGTCCTCAGTGAGGATCGCATTCCCTGTAGCTGTGAGGCCGACGTCAACGGCACGCTGACACTGGTGCTGTTGCAGGCCATCAGCGGGCTGCAACCGTTCATCACTGACCTGGTCAACGTGGACGCCGAAAGCGACAGCGCCGTCCTCTGGCATTGTGGATTGGCCCCAATTTCCATGGCCGACCCCGCCTACACCATCGAGGGGACGGTCCACAGCAACCGCAAGTTGCCGCTGCTCTTCCAGTTCCCGCTCAAGCCAGGACGTGTCACTGTGGCGCGGTTGCACCACCTGCCCGAGACGGGCTATCGACTCGTCATCGGCGGCGGCGAAATGCTTTCCGCACCGCCCAGTTTCAGCGGCACCAGCGGCGTCGTCCGCTTCGACAGGCCGGTGATGGAGGTCTTCGACACTATCATGAATGAGGGGTTGGAGCACCACGTCTGTATCATCTACGGCGACTATCGGGCGGCGTTGAGGGCCTACGCCCGTCTGGCCGGGTTG
This sequence comes from bacterium, assembly GCA_016124945.1. Classification (GTDB taxonomy): domain Bacteria; phylum Chloroflexota; class Anaerolineae; order Caldilineales; family Caldilineaceae; genus RI-153. The sequence goes on from WGMT01000021.1 coordinate 14,340, forward strand.
CATGTTTTGGAATTGACATAACTTCATTGACATAACTTCATTGACATAACTTCGTAGAGACGCACGATTGAGTACATCACGATTCTCTTCGAAATTGCGGAGTGAGCATTCTGCCCTGAAAGGAACCTGTGAACATAGATCAAAGCAAACACGGATCAACCCGAAGAAAAATCCGTGTTTCCCCAATCCGTGTCCACAACTTTCATCCGCCCTGGCGCAGCAAGGCGCAGAATAACTCAGATGCGGCTTTCCGGGTCAACCCGGCATCTGAGAATGCCTGCTCCACATCGAAATCGTAAGTGAACGAGATCTGTCTCTCTACTCTTACCTATATCCGAGTCCACCCACTCACACCGTCTGTTCAACCATTTCCTGAAGGAGGAAACCAGTGAAGCACAACAAGCTGTGGCTCGTGCTCGTGATTCTGTTGACAATGATGCTGGCTGCCTGTGCGCCGGCAGCCCCGTCTGCCCCTGCCGATCAACCGGCATCTGAACCCGCTGCCGAGGCCACCGAAGCCCCGGCTGAAGAAGCAGCCCCTGCCCCGTCGGGCGACGCAGTTGAACTGCGCATGACGTGGTACGACGACGGCAACGAAGGCGCGGTGCTCCGTGAACTGCTCGATCGTTTCGAGGCAGAGAACTCTGACATCCGCGTTGTGATCGACACCGTGCCTTACTCGTCGGGCATCCTCGAGACGCTGCCCATCCAGTTGGAGGCGGGCCAAGGCCCCGACATGGCTCGTGTCACCCAGTTTGGTATTCTCTCCAGGTACATGCTTGACATGCGCCCCTACCTGCAAGATCCTGAATACTGGGAAACCAACTTTGGCCCCTTCCTCGATTGGATGCAGGCGGAACCGGGCGGCGACGCCATCCCCGGCTTCATGACACAGCTCACTGTCACCGGCCCGTACATCAACCGCACGCTCTTCGAGCAGGCCGGCGTCGCTGTCCCCAGCGACACTTCCGACAGTGTCACCTGGGGTGAGTGGGCAGAGGCAACGCGGCAGGTGGCCGAGTTCTTCGGCTCCGATGACATCTTCGCCATGGGCATGGATCGCACCGGTCACCGCCTGGCCGGCCCTGCCATCAGCGTGGGCGCAACCTATTTTGACGCCGAAGGCAACCCGTCCCTGGTCGAAGACGAAGGTTTCATGACGATGGCACAGTTGATGGTGGATTGGCACGCCGACGGCACGATGCTGCCCGACGTGTGGATCGGCTCCGCCGGCAGCTACGTCGCCGCCAACGAGCCTTTCATCAACAGCCAGTTGGTGCTTTACATGTCGGGTAGCTGGCAGGTAGGCCAGTTCGCCCAGACCATCGGCGACGCCTTTGATTGGGAAGCTGTGCCCAATCCGTGTGGCCCTGCGGCCTGCACCGGCATGCCGGGCGGCGCAGGCGTTGTCGCCATCGCTACCACCGAGCATCCCGAAGAAGTGGCCCGTGTGATGGAATACCTGACCCAGGAAGAGGTAATGGCCGAATTCTATGCCCGTACACTCTTCATCCCTGGTCACCTGGGCCTGGCCGAGTCGGGTGTCGACTTCGAAACTGACCTGCCGCAGGCAAAGAAGTCTTTGGAAGTCTTTGCCAGCCAGGTTCCGAAATTGGCTCCGCTGGCCTACGACATGCAAGCGTATCGCTACAACACCATCGTCTTCAACGCTACCCGCGACCGCCTGAGCCAGGTCTTTGTGGGCGAGTTGACTTTGGACGAAGCGATTCAGCGCATGCAAGAGGACATTGACAGCGGTATTGCTGCCACTCAGCAGTAAATTGATCTCTGCATGACCGCGGCGCGGATGGTGGGCGATGCTGTTGGGGTCGCCTTACCATCCGCGTCGTCATTGGATCGGAAATCAGGAGGAATGTGATCATGAGTGCAGAGAGTCGGACTGTGCCTATCCGTCCACAGCGTCGGGTAAAGCTTAGCGAACGCCTGGGCGACTTCCTTTTTGGCGTCTATTCCGCCATCATGTCGCTGCTGGAGATTGTCTTCGGCGCGATTCAGCGTGGGATTGGCGCTCGCCATATGGCCTACATTTTTGTGCTGCCCAATTTGCTGATCTTTAGCATCTTCGTGCTCTTTCCCATGTTGCTCAATGTTTACTACTCGTTCACCGGCGGCACGGCGCTGCTGCCGCAGAACCGTCCTTTCGTGGGGTTCGACAACTACGAACGGATTTTTGACTGCGGCAATCTGCTCGATCCGAATAGCTGCCGAGAAGATCTCTTTTGGCGCGGTGTCTACAACACGGTTTTCTTCGTGACTTTTCAGGTGGGGGGGATGGTACTCGTCGCCCTGTTCACGGCGCTGATCCTCAACCGCTCGATCAAGGGGCGGGGCTTCTTTCGTAGCGTCTTCTTTTACCCGGTGCTGCTTTCGCCGGTGGTGGTGGCGCTGATCTGGAAGTGGATTTTACAGCGAGACGGCCTCGTCAATGCGCTGTTGGTCAGTATGGAGATGGAGCGAGTTATCTTCTTTCTGAACGCCAACTGGGCCACATTCTGGGTGATCTTTATCAGCATCTGGGCGCAGATGGGCTTCTACATGCTGATCCTGTTGGCCGGGCTGCAATCGATTCCGCCGGAACTCTACGAAGCAGCCTCTATGGACGGCGCCACACGGCTGCGTACCTTCCGTCACATTACGCTGCCGTTGCTGATGCCCACACTGCTGGTGGTGATGGTCCTTTCGATTATTCGCGCCGTGCAGGTCTTTGATCAGGTGTGGGTCTTCACCGGCGGCGGCCCGGGGACGGCGACAACTTACGTGGTGCAGTACATCTACGAAACGGCGTTTGCCAACCAGATCCAACAATTTGGGCTGGCATCGGCGGCGTCGCTGCTGTTGGGCATTGCGCTGCTGATCTTTACTGTGTTGCAACTGCGGTTGGGGCAGCGATCTGATATCGCGTAAAGGAGTTTCTCATGTCCGAAGCTGGCACTTTCTTAACCCGCACCCGTGGCCGCGGACAGTTGGATTGGGCGGATATTCTCACCTATCTTTACCTGCTCGGCGGCACGCTGCTCATGTTCTTACCCGTGATCTGGCTCGTCTTTTCATCGTTTAAGACGCAGGCGGCGCTGGTAAAATTTCCACCCGATCTTCTGCCCTATTCACAGGTGACAGCCACCGTGGACGGCTACGACGATCCGCTGCCCCTCTTCGATGTGACAATGGACGATGGATCGGTACGTCGTCTTGCCCAGGTGCGCCGTGTGGGCATCGAAGCGCAGTTGGTGGATCCAGCCAATCCAGGCGAGATCATTCGGGTCCCCCTGAATCAGCGCCAGGAAGTGAACGAAGTGCGTCTGGCCGTCGAGAATTATGTAGAGCCGTTACAGCGCTTCAACTTTCTGGTCTACCTGCGCAACAGTGTCGTCGTGACGCTGGCGGCCACGGTGATTACGTTGATCATCAACAGCATGGCAGCCTTCGCCCTCTCCAAATACGAATTTAAGGGGCGTGACGCCATCTTCCTGCTCTTTTTGAGCACATTGATGATCCCGATCTCCGTGATCCTGGTGCCCGTCTTCCTGGTGATTACCGGCATTGGTTGGAACAACAACCTGTGGGGCGTGATCATCCCCGGCGCAGCGACACCCACAGGCGTCTTCCTGCTGCGTCAGTACATGCTGACCATCCCCGATGAACTCATCGATTCCGCCCGTATCGACGGGGCCACAGAATGGCGTGTCTACTGGCAGATTGTGGTGCCGCTGGCGGCGCCGGCGCTGGCTGTGCTGGCGATCTTTTCTGTGATGTGGCGTTGGAACGACTTCCTGTGGCCGTTGATTGTGCTTAGCCGCAGCGAACTCTTCACCTTGCAGGTGGGGCTGGCCGCCTTCCAGGGTGAACTCAATGTGCAGTGGCATTACATCCTGGCCATGACCGTACTCACCCTGCTGCCGATCACGATTGTCTTCGCGTTCTTGCAGCGGTTTATCACGACGGGTATCGCGACGACGGGAATGAAGTAGAAGAGATTGGGCGATTAAGCGATTAGGGGATTTCAGATCCTGTCGACGATCTGAAATCCCCCAATCGCCTGATCCCTTAATCGCCAATCTGTTCACGCCACCATCCCGTCATCTTATCATCCTCCCTCATCCCTGGAGCCTCCCATGTGAATCCTCTCCATCGACTCATGGCAACCGGATCATCTACTGCCCCATCACATGCTGGGATAGGTCCATGAACACCACTTCTTTCGATCATTTGCTTACTTCGCCGGAATACTATGTCGATCCCTATCCCGTCTTTGCGCGGCTGCGGGCGGAAGCGCCTGTTTACTGGAGCGAAGCGTGGAGCGGCTGGATCTTGACACGCTATGATGACATTGTGACGGTACTACATGATCCGGCGCGATTCTCTAGCGCGGGGCGTATCCGCTATTTGCTGGCACAGTTGCCCGAAGAGCAACGCCGCCACGCTGCGTTGCTCGAACGGCATTATGATGTGGGCCTGGCCCATGCTGATCCGCCGGATCATACGCGGCTGCGGGCGCTGCTCAATCGCTTCTTCACGCCGCGCCATCTGGAATCGCTGCGCCCGCGCATCCACGCCTTAGTAGATGAGATGCTGGATTGTCACGCTGCCGCCAGGCGCATGGACGTGATCCACGATCTGGCCTATCCTCTGCCCGCCATCATTGTGCTGGAGATGATCGGCGCAGCCGCCGAGGACCGCGACCTGCTGCGCGATTGGGCACTGGGCATCAACCGTCTCTTCGCCGCCGGAGGACGCACATCGCTGGAAGCGGTAGACGCTGCACTCGCCTGTTTGGCAGGCATCCGCGCCTACATCGCTGATCTGGCCGACCAACGCCGCCGCCAACCGCGTGAAGACCTGATCAGCCATCTTGTCCATGCAGGCGAAGGAGAACGGTTGAGCGAAGGAGAGTTACTCGCCACATGTGTCACCCTCTTTGTGGCCGGTCATGAGACAACGACGAATTTGATCGGCAACGGTCTGCTGGCCTTGCTGCGCCATCCAGAGCAGATGCGCCAATTGGCCGCCAACCCTGCTCTGATCCTGCCGGCAATGGAGGAGTTGCTACGCTATGATACGCCGGTCCCCCGTGGCTGGCGGCTGGCGAAGGTGGACGCTGAAATCGGTGGTCAGCACATCCGTACGGGGGACTTGCTCCTGCCCATGATCGGCGCAGCCAATCGTGATCCGGCGTACTTCGCCAACCCCGACGTCATCGATTTTCAGCGCGTAGACAACCGTCACCTGGGGTTTGGCTATGGCATCCACTTTTGCCTGGGTGCGCCGTTGGCTCGGCTTGAAGTGCCGGCTGTTTTTAACGCCCTGCTTGCCCGCTTTCCTGCACTGCGGCTCGACGAATCTGCACCGCTGACGTGGCGTAGAGATGTGGCGCTACGCGGTATCGAGTCTTTGCCGGTGGTGTGGTGACAAACAGCATTTGCACCTTGCTTACGGTGAATCCATTGCTGCCATCCGCGTAATAGATTCTGCCGAAGACCTTGTACCTTTGTTATGTGGCGCTGCCCAAGCCGCTGTTGCTAGTGGAGTATATATTTCTTTGCCCGCGCCCTTCATCTATGCTACGATTTCTCTCCAAAATGAGAGGAGATGCGATGAATTGTCCCAATTGCAATACGTGGAATCCCGACGATAAAGATGTTTGCTGGCGTTGCCAGACGCCTCTACCCAGGCCGGTCGAAAAGAAGCCGCGCAAGCCGATGGTCTTTTTCGGTCTACCCTTGTGGGCGTGGGTGGTGGTGTTGGTGATCTTCTTTGCGCCGCTGCTCGGGCAGTGTTTCTTTGTCGGCCCGCCACCTGGGTAAGAGACTTGCGTTGATGCGTTAATTGATTGCCTGTTGACCGTACTTAGTGGAACTACACAAGAAGTACACAAACCGTCCTGCCGTTGCACCACAACCCGATTCTGCGAATGGATAGCGTGTTCCGAAATTAGCGCTACGCCGATGCACTGCTGGGGTTGCGGTTGACAACGGCTTTTTCATGGAGCCTTGGAGAATTAGGTCTTATCATGCGTAAGTGGTGGTTCATTCCCTGGAAGCAAGCTGAACCGGATCAGAACGAAAGCCAAGATGGTTGGCGTACGTTGGTGCAACGCCGCATCAGCAGCAACGTCGATCACCTGCGTCCTCAACGGTGGAACTGGTACGCATTGGTCCATCCTCTGGATCGGGTAGTGGAGAGGCAGGCACCAAAGCCTCTCGAACTGCAACAGGTGCGCGGGTTGCGTTACTTCTGGCTCGACGGCATCTTTGCCACAATCAGCGAAAACTTTTACCTGGGGTTTGTTGCACTCTTTGCACTTGCCTACGGCGCATCCAATGGGCAGGTTGGCTGGCTGACCGCTGTGGCGAACCTGATGGGTGCCATCGCTCTCTTCCCAGGCGCGCAGGTGCTGGAGCGCTTCGAGAAACGCAAGCCTGTGGTGGTGTGGACAGGTGGCGGTTTTGCCCGGCTCATGCTGTTGGGGTTGGCCTTTGTCCCTTTCTTGGTGCCCGACGCACAATGGGCCATCCTTGCCATCATCTTGCTCAATGGCGTGCGCGCTTTCATGGGCAATTTCTCAAACCCTGCCTGGACATCAATGGTTGCTGATCTAGTGCCAAACGCCATGCGCGGACGTTACTTTGGCAGTCGCAACTTGACGATGGGCGTGGCCGCGCTTTTGGTGGCGCCATTGGCCGGTTGGCTGATCCGTATCGGCAACGGTTGGCAGGGGATGGATCTTTTCGGTTTTCAGACGATCTTTCTCCTGGCTTTTGCCACAGGCGTTGTCAGCACCCTGAGCTTCAACCGCATCCCTGAGCCGACGTCACCCATCACTGTGCCCAAAGGACAACCGAGTGGGCAGATCCTGCAAGTCTTGCGCGACAGCCCAGGTTTTCTGGGGCTGGTGATCAGCAGTTTTGTGTGGAATGTCTCGATCCAAATCGCGGGGCCTTTTTTCAACGTCTACCTCGTCAACGAGTTTGGTACGTCGGCGGCCACGATTGGGCTGCTGGCCGGCGTTTCCAGTGCGTCGGCCCTCTTTGGGCAACTCTTCTTTGGGCGTGCCATGGATCGCAAAGGCGCGTTGTGGGTACAGATCTTCAGTGGTCTATCGATTCCGTTGCTGCCCTTTTTCTGGCTTTTTGTAACAGCACCGTGGCAAGTGGCCCTAATCAACATCTGGGGTGGCTTTATGTGGGCCGGTTACGGGCTTTCAAACTTTAGCCTGTTGCTTGAACTAACGCCCGATGAGCAACGGCCACGCGCTGTCGCACTCTACCAGACGTCTGTCTTCGCGGCTGCCGTGCTCGGGCCCTTGTTAGGCGGATATTTGGCAGATGTGGTAGGCTATCATCTGATTTTTGGCCTGAGCTGCATTGGCCGCCTGATAGGCATCGTCGGCTTTATCTGGCTTTCTGCCGGCCCGGCCCGTCGTAGTGGCAAAGGCATCCCCGCCGACGTTGTTTGATCCGTCATCTTATCCTCCCATTATCGTTCCGCAGGAGTTGCGCGCTATGCCATCTACCTTCGATCTTCTCAAACGTCTGACCGAAGCGCCGGGTATCTCGGGCAACGAGGAAGCCGTGCGCGCTTTAATTGTTGAAGAGGTTACACCGCTGGTAGATGAAGTGCGCACCGACGCACTGGGCAGCCTTATTGCCCGTAAACGCGGACGTGGCGATGGTAGTCAGTCCTTGATGATCGCCGCCCACATGGATGAAATTGGCCTGATGGTGACGGCACTGGATCGCGGCTTTGTCCGCTTCACCAAAGTCGGTGGCATCGATTGGCAGGTGATGCCGTCGCAAGAGGTGATGGTACATGGCCGCAGCGACCTGCCTGGCATCGTCGCCAGCCGTCCGCCGCATGTCTTGTCGGCAGAGGAGCGCAAAAAGCAGATGGGCAAGGACGATCTTTTCATCGATGTGGGGCTGAGCGTCGAGGATCTGGCAAAGCAGGTGCAGATTGGCGACTTCATCTCGATCCAGCGAGAGACAATGAAACTGGGCGAAAAGATGGCCACCGGCAAAGCCTTCGACAACCGCGCCTGTGTCGTCGCCATGATCCTCATGCTGCATCACCTGCAAGCTCTGCAACACGAGTGGGATGTCTACGCTGTGGCCACAGTACAGGAAGAAGTAGGCTTGCGCGGGGCCATCACTGCCACCTTCGGCATACAACCGACGTTGGGCATTGCCCTCGATGTCACCTTTGCACGGCAGCCGGGCGCAGGCGACGAAGAGACGGTGGAATGGGACAAAGGACCAGCCATCGGCCTTGGCCCCAACCTGCACCCCAAACTGCGCCAACGTCTGCTCGACACCGCCAAGACCAACGAATTCTCCTACGTCGACGAGATTCTGCCCGGCAACACCGGCACCGACGCCTGGGCCATGCAGGTGACACAGGCCGGTATCCCCACAGGGCTGCTCTCGATCCCGATTCGCAACATGCACACCCCCGCCGAAACCGTCGTCCTCAAAGACATTGAACGCACGGCGCGATTGCTGGCGTCCTTCGCTGCGGGATTGGACGGAGAGACGATGGGGGCGATTCAGTTGGATTAGTAAGAGAACCCTGTAAAATTGTCTAAGAAAGTTCGCACCGTGATGATGGGTATCCCATCAAACGATTCTATATCCAATAGGTGGTGATCTCCGCTGATGATGACATCTACCTGTCCGGCGATCGCTGCTTCGAGGAATGGATCATCTTTCGGATCGACGCTTCCTGATTTTAGCGTGATGATCGGTGTAACGAGGATTGCGTTGCGAAAGAGGTAGCGTGTGATGTCATCAATAACATACGGGGGAAGCTTGAACTTTGGACGTGCAATCACTTCTATGTACTCGCCGAGAATCGCACTGCTGACTACCAACTGAAATCTGTCTTGCATCCACAGGTCGATTATTGAGCGGGCATGACCACCAAGAAGCGCGGATACTAAGACGTTTGTATCTATGATGACCTTCACTGCCCTGTCCGATGCTGCTGGATTTCATAGTCAATGGTCTCTTCGTTGATCTGCTCTTGCGCTGCGATTGTCCTTGCTGTATCGAGAGCTGACAGAAAACGCTCCCTGAGATCTTCGTCACGTGTTGTGCGTAAGCGTAAAAAACGCACGTAGTCAAGCAATTCGGGCAATACTTCTTCGGGAAGTGCATAGACTTCTTGCAGCACAGCTTGACGAGTCTCTTGTGGCATAGTTGACATTAAATGCTTGCTCCTTCTCCGTACACATTTGATACGGATTCTACGAACACTTATCGCCATCATACCACAGCCAAAAACGAGAGTGTAGATGGAAAAATATCAACTGCTCGAACAACTTTGCCTCGCCCGCGGCGTCGCTGGCCAGGAAGGATCGGTGCGGCAGATCCTGCGTGAGGCGCTGACCGATCAGGTAGACTCGCTGGAGACTGACGCGCTGGGCAACCTCATCGCCCGCAAGCGCGCCCATGGCGAGGACAACCCACTGCGTATGATGATCGCCGCCCACATGGACGAAGTCGGCTTCATGGTGGTGAAGGTCAACGACAACGGCACACTCAAAGTGCGTTCCGTGGGCGGTATCGACGCCCGCCTGCTCCCCGGCAAGCGCGTGCAGATCGGCGAAAAGGCTCTCCCCGGCGTCATTTTGCAGACGCCGGTCCACCTGCAGGGCAGCGGCAACGGTGTCACGTCTATCGATAAACTTGTGATCGACACCGGCGGCGCCAACGGCATCAAGCCCGGTGACATGGTCACCTTCGAGCCGAGTTATGGGCAGGTGGGGCGGTTGCTCAAGGCCAAGTCTTTCGATGATCGGGTAGGTTGCTACGTGCTCGTCGAACTGCTCAAGCGCGACTATCCTTGCGAAGTGGTGGGCGTCTTCACGGTACAAGAGGAGATCGGACTGCGCGGCGCACGCGTCGCCGCTTACGCTGTCGATCCGCACATCGGCTTCGCGCTAGAAGGCACCATCGCCGACGACACGCCCAAAGACAAAGACGAAAGCCCCACCACCCAATTGGGCAAAGGACCGGCGCTCTCGGTGATGGATCACAGCGCCCATGCCGACCCGCGATTGGTGCGTCACCTGATCCGCACGGCTGAGGACAACGGCATCCCCTGGCAATTCAAGCAGCCCGGCGTCGGCGGTACCGACATCGGCGCCATTCATCTGGCGCGTGAAGGCATCCCGTCCATGGCCGTATCTGTGCCCTGTCGCTATATCCACGCCCCTGCCGCTCTCCTCGATCCGCAGGATTTAGAGAACACCATTGAGTTGATGGCAAAGGCAATGAATGATTTACGATTTGCGATTGACGATTTGCGATTGTCTGGTTGACATCGTGAATGGATACCTGGGGAAGTGATCGATTCTACTTCACCAACCGGCAAAAAGGGCATCACATCCTCAACACGACAATCGTCAATCGAAAATACCCAAGGTGAGATAAAAATGAAAGAACTAATCCGCAAACTGTGTGAAGTCTATGGTCCGGTAGGGCGTGAAGGCGCCGTGCGCGAGGTGATCCGCCAGGAGATTGAGGGTGTGGTGGATGAGGTGCGCGTCGATGCGATGGGCAATTTGATCGCTACGAAGCGGCCTACACAGGACGGTGCACAGCCGGGGAAACGCATCATGTTGGCTGCGCACATGGACGAAATCGGCGTCATGGTCAGCCATGTGGACGAGAAGGGCTTCCTGCGCGTGACGCCGGTGGGCGGGGTGCTGGCTGCCGCCGTCCTTGGCACACAGGCCATGTTCGAGGACGGCACGCGCGGTCTCTTCGGCATCGAAGGACAGATCCTCGTGCGCGACAAACCCGAACTGAGCAAAGTATTCCTCGACGTGGGGGCTACATCCAAAGAGGATCAATCGCTGGGCATCGGTGATCAGGCCGTCTTCCGCACAGCGTTTGTGGATCAGGGCAAACGGCTGCTCGCCCCCAACTTCGATGATCGCATCGGTTGTGCCGTCCTCGTGCAGGTGTTGCGAGAGATCAAACAGACGCCCAACGAGATCATAGCCGTCTTTACTGTACAGGAAGAAGTGGGCGTGCGTGGGGCCAAAGTTTCGGGCTTCAGTGTCGAGCCGGATCTGGTCATCGCGCTTGACGTGACCGCAGCCGGTGACATCCCCGAAGTCAAGGTCAGCCCGTCCGCGTTAGGCGCAGGGCCGGCCATCAAGGTGAAGGACACCTTCATGCTGGCCGATCTGGGTGTACGTCGTTGGCTTGTGCGAACAGCCGAAGCCTTTGACATCCCCTACCAGTTGGAAATTCTGGAGTTGGGTGGCACCGACGCTAGCGCCGTCCAGACCAGTCGCGCCGGTGTACGGGCCGGCGCAGTTTCGATCCCCTCTCGCTATGTACACCAGCCCTCACAGATGATCGACTACGACGACGTACAGAATTGTGTGCGGTTGTTGGTCAATGCGCTGAGTGAGGCGGTGGCGGTGTAGACTATCATTTGGCTTGAAATCGCTGATTAGGACGATCCTTTCTACCCTTGACACGTATATACCAGGTGATACATAATGGCGATTATACGAATCCCGCAGCCGATTGCCTTTGAGTGGGATGAAGGAAATGAGGAAAAAATCTGGGAAAAACATGGAGTACACACAACAGAAGCAGAAGAATGCTTCTTTGATAGACACAAACGGTTACTTCATGATCATTTTCACACAACAGATTTTGAGGATCGATACCTCTTGCTCGGTAGAAGCCGACGTTTGCGTTTATTGATGATCGTCTTCACTATACGCGGCGACTCGGTGCGGGTCATTTCTGCAAGGGACTGTACGCCAAAGGAGCGCAGACTTTATGCAAAAGAAACTTAAGCTGCCGGAATTCGCTGACGAAGACGAAGAACGAGAATTCTGGGCCAATGTGGATTTGGCCGATTATGTTGAAGCTGACGATTTCGAGTCAGTAGTCTTTCCGAATCTGAAGCCAACCACCAGGCCAGTTTCGATCCGTTTCCCAGAATATGTAATCGATGCTGTTAAAGAAAGGGCCAACGAAATGGGCGTGCCTTATCAAGTGCTGATCAAAGAGACAATCGCTCGCATCTTTGTCCCCTCAGACCGCACCTGATCGAGCAGTAGAACGTGTTGCGTGGATTAAGAGCAAATTGCTGCTTTAAGACACCTACCGGGGCGAGAATAGTGCGTAGTTCGTAGTGCGTGAGTCGACACTATACGCACTACGAACTACGCACTAACGTTTACAACCCAATCTCCAAACAAAGAAGATATAGACTCAACCCACACAACACGATCACTTCAACTGCGGGAACCCATGCTGATCCCGATGGTACTGTGAATCGAAATGCTGCGTGCTCTTGAACCACTCAAATCGACCGTCGCCTGCTTCCACGGCGATGGACGACAGCAGCTCCGTTTTCTCTTCCTCGGACATGGGCGTGAAGGATCGGGCGATCTCCACGTCCTGGGCCAGATCTTCGAACGATGTGATGCCACAAACCAGCGTGCTGATGGGCAAGGAGATTGAGTAGCGCCGCGCCTGCTGCGCCGTCAACCCCAGTTCGGTGACCATCTTGCCGTTGCCGCCCAGGCTCTTCATGCCGATGCAGCCGATGCCGCGGCGGTTCAGTTCGGGCAGCACTTCCTTTTGGAAGCTGCGGTAGTGGGCGTCGGCGGCGTTGATGGGCATCTGGCAGGTGTCCCAGGCGAAATCCTGGGCCAGCATTTTGTGCATAATGTGTGGGCTTTTGTGGCCTGTGAAACCAATGAAACGGATTTTGCCTGCCTGTTTCGCGGCTAGCGCCGCTTCGATGGCCCCCTCCGCGCCGAAGATCCAATCTGGATCGTTGTCGTAGTTGACCTCGTGGAATTGCCAGACGTCGATCACGTCGGTTTGCAGGCGGCGCAGGCTGTCGTGGAGTTGTTCCTCGGCGGTCTTGCGGTCGCGGGCGCAGACCTTGGTCATGAGCGTCACCTTGTCGCGGTAGCCCTGTAGCGCCAACCCCATGCGCCGTTCCGACTCGCCATTGTGGTATTCCCAGGCGGTGTCCATGAAGTCGACGCCGGCATCAATGGCCGATTGCACCAGTCGAATCGACATCGCTTCGTCGATGGTGGGGCGAATGAAATGTCCGCCGCCCAAGCCGATAATCGACACCTTCACGCCGGTTGTCCCCAGTTCGCGCACCGGCAAGCCGGCGGCGTTGCGTTCCAATTGCTCCGTCATTGATCAACCTTTCGTCTTGTCATTGTGATGTTGGCGATCTGCAATCTCTCAATCGCCCAATCGCTGCTCTGCCCAGAGCATAGACCAACACCGCCGCAAGGTCAATCTGCGTTCTATTCTCGCTATATGCCTACCGTTCGATCTGCTGACCGGCGGCGTCGTAGGTGATCTGCTGCCAGCCGTTTTCATCGTCGAAGCACTCGACGAAGCGCCATTCCAGCGCGCCTTGCGGATCGAATTGTAGATCCTCAATCGAGCCGTCGGGGCGGTAGCGGCGCTCGAAACGCATGAGCAGCGTGTCGGCGGGTTGGTAGACGCGCCAACCGCGTACGCGATCGATGCCGTCGTACTCGTAGCAGATTTTGCAGGTGACGTTGTCATCTTCGTCGTAATCGGTGGTGCGAATGTGCCGTTGTGCGTCGTCGTAGAGGTAGTCGGTGCGGCTGCCGTCGGTGTGGGGATGAGAAATAACTTCCATTGGGGCCTCATTCTGCGTTATGGCGTTTCTGCCATCGTCGCAGAGATGACCCTGGAACGCTGTGATCCTAGTCACTTCGCGGGTGTGCGGTACTGCACAAGAACCCCGGCAGGTTGCAGAAAACCTGCCGGGATTGTCGTCTTTCATCCCATCAATGGGATCTCCATAAACCCGGCGGGGACGAACAAGCTGCCTTCGGTGACGCCCTGCGGTGCGATTTTTTGTAGCCGTTGTGTCAACTCGGCAGTGGACAGACGATTCTGGAGCGTCTGCGCGAAGAGGCGCGTGATCTGGGTAACCTGCTCGGCGCGCTCGTGGACGAATTCCAGCCGGTAGTGGACGATGCCGGCAGCACGCCAGGCGTCGATGTGCGGGCTTGCGTCCTGGGCCTCGGCACCGAAGACGGTGTTACGGCAGCCCACGTCGGCCAGGACGGGGTGCTCGCGCCCGTTGTGGTCGCGCAGTGCCACTTTGTGTGTTTCGCAGGGGTGTCCGCAATCCTTGTAGCTCGTGCCAGTAGACAGGAAGCGACAGAAGACGCAGTGTTCGGTGTGGAAGACGGGCAGATGCTGGTAGGCGACCACCTCGAAATGCTGTGGCCCAACCGCTGTGGCCAATTGGGTCACCTGGGCCGCGTTGAGATCGTAGGTGGGCGTCAGCCGCTCGATGCCCAGACCGAAGAAGGTCTGCGCTGTGAGGACGTTGGCGGCGTTGAGGCTGAAATCGCCGTGTAGCGTTGGGTGATCGTCGTGTTCTTTGAGTGCGTGCAGCAACCCCGCCGAGCGCACCAGGATCGGGCAATCCAGCCGCAGCAAGAAGTTGACCACCCGCTGTTCCTGTGGCTTGAGGATGCGCGGGCTGGCCACACGCGCCTCGATCCCCGCCTCCTGTACCCGCTCCACGGCAGGGCGCAACCCGTAAAGCTCCAGGTAATCCAGCGTAATGCTTGCCGGGCGTACATCAATCGCCGCCTCCAATTGCTCCGGCGTGCGTACTAACACATGCACCTGCGGCATCGTCACCTCTGCCGCCGTGCGTAATTCGCAATCCGCCATTCGCAAGCCCACCCGCTGCCGCGCTGCATCCGGCGAATCCACCTTCATCACCCTCGGCGCGCTCTGCATCGCGGTCAACGCGTCCGTGGCCTCTCGGCGCAGTTGGTTGAGCAACGAGGACGGCGCAAACGGCGTTCCGCTCACTTCCAGCGTGAGATCGGCCAGTTCGTAGGACGTGTTGCCCAGCCGCCCCAATTGATCGCGCAAATAGGCCGCGTCCAGTGCGCGTTTCTGCGCCTTGAGCAGCGGATCAGGCGAGATCACACGCACGTGGATCGACGGATCTTCGTCCAGTTGCCAGTCGAGGACGAGCGGCGCGCCTTCGTGGGCGCTGGCGTGGACCGTCACCGATTGGCGGTGGACGGGGGCGGCGGGTTCCGTCCACTGGCGTACGAACTTGTCCAGCGCAGGATCGTGGGTGCGCCACACCCGATCCCCAGGGCGGATGCGTGCGAAGTTGATCGATCCGTTGCCAAAGGAGAGTTCGAGGAGACCCTTGCGTAGCGGCGTCACGTGGTAGACGCGGCCACCTTCTTCGCTTTCCTCAGGAGAACGCCAATCGGCGGCATCGAAGACAAGACCGTCGCCGGGCTTGAGTTGCGCTGTGTTCTGTTCAGGGGAAATGACGATGTTGTCGTGGTTCACCCGCACCACGCGCCCCATGAGCAGCCCACGGTGACGGGGCGCACGGCCTTCGACGACAGTCTGATGATTGGTGCCGCTGACGAAATAGGCCCCCAGCCCGCGCGAGTAGACCTGCTCCAGCCGCACTTCGTCGGCGTGGGTGATGCTGGGCGTGCGACCAGCCCAGGCATCGTCCACCGCCTGGCGGTAGGCGGCGGTGGTGACGGCGACGTAGTCGGCGTCTTTGTAGCGGCCTTCGATTTTGAGCGAATGCACGCCGATGTCCACGATTTCGGGGACCTGGTGCAGCGCGAAAAGGTCACCGGGTGAGAGCAGGTAGCGGGCGTCGCCCAACGGCTTGAGCTGATCGTCGACGATGAGTTCGTAGGGGAGGCGACACGCCTGTGCGCATTGGCCGCGGTTGGCGCTGCGCCCGCCCCAGGCTTCGGAGGAAAAACATTGCCCCGAGTACGAGACACAGAGCGCGCCGTGGACGAACATTTCCAATTCACACTCTGTGGCGGCACGGACGGCGCGGATCTCGGCAAGCGAAAGCTCGCGCGCCAGGACAACGCGGCTCACGCCAAAACGTTGTGCCAGGGCGATCCCCTCGGCGCTGGTGATGCTCATCTGCGTGCTGCCGTGGACGGCTAAATCGGGCGCGATCTCGTGGGCAAGTTGGGCGATGCCCACATCTTGCACAATGATCGAGTCGGCCCCGGCGGCGGCGATCTCGGCCAGCGTGGCGGCGGCGTCTTCGAGCTCGTGGTCGAAGACGAGCGTGTTGAATGTGATGTATCCTTTCACGCCGCGGCTGTGCAGTGTGCGCATCACCTCGGGCAGTTCGGTAAGCGAAAAGCCCACTTTGGCGCGGGCGCTAAAGTGCTTCAATCCAAAATAAACGGCGTCGGCCCCGGCCTCAATTGCTGCCTGCAACTGCGGCCAATACCCCGCCGGGCTCATAATTTCAGGTTTGATCGAATGTGTCATATTCATACTCTACTCGGAGCACGCGGATTCTGACAAAAAGAGAGGAGTTCACCGCAAAGGCGCAAAGGACGTAAAGAGGAGAAGAAAGAAGAAGATCCACAGATTACATGGATTAAAGGGATTCAGAAGAAGATGGACACGGATTTCAGGATAAGCAGGATGCAAAAATGGAGATGGGTGGAACAAAAATGTTGCGGATCGTTCCGATACTTCTCCGCTCATCCTGAAAAATCCTGAAATCCGTGTCCTCTTCTTCTCTCTTCTCCTCTTTGCGTCCTTTGCGTCTTTGCGGTGGACTTTATGTCGCTGGTTTTGAAACGACTCCCTGTCCAAACTCTTTGCGCAGCGATTCTGCATCCCAGCCGAGGTCGCGGTGGGTGGGCGCCTCTTCGAGATCGGCCAACAAGATCTGTTCGAGTTGGGCGATGCGTTGGCGGGCTGGTGATTTCGGGCGTGAGCACCCCTTCCTGGTTGGCGAACGAGAAGTGCACGAAGGTGAATTCCCCAACCTGGGGCAGGGCGAAGGCAAAGAGCAGCCCTTGATCGAGGCTGAGTTTGAACGTACGCGCCAGGGCAAAAAGGACGATGAACTTTACCGCAATGATGCCCAACACCAGCCCGGCAATCAGGAATGGGCTGCTCACAATCAGCCCAAAATCAATGGACGCGCCTACTGCAATGAAGAAGAGGCCAAGCAGCAGCCCTTTGAACGGTTCGATGTCGCTTTCCAACTCATGGCGATATTCGCTTGTTGGCCAACACCACACCGGCCAGGAAAGTCCCCAGCGCGGGGCTGAGGCCCACCTGCGTCATGAGCAGGGCGATGCCGACGACGAGCAACAGCGCGGTGGCAGTGAAGATCTCGCGCAAACGCGTCTGCGCGATGACACGCAAGATTGTCCGCATGAGGAAGCGTCCGCCCAGCACAATCGCCGCCGCCGGCGCTGATCAGGCTTAACATCCGTTTGCCGTGCAGCGCTGTCCCGGTTGAGCCGTAGGCCCAGCCGTGTTCTAGCACTAGATCGATCCACTGTTTCATCAACGGCGGCGTGCAGTACCAGAAAAGTGGGTGCTGGAAGATGATCAGAGCGTGCGCTGTCAAGAGCGCCTGCTCACGGGCAATGTCGATGTCGAAATTCGGGTAGGCTTCGTACAGGTCATGAAAGGTGAGGTGGGGCAGTTGCGGCACAGATCGGATCAGGGCGGCGTGAATACGCGATTTCTCAAGCGACCGGTGACTTCCTGCATCAATGTGAGAATTTGGAAACAGTCCTGGCGCTTGCGTTCGTCGTCTACAGTGTTGAGGAAATCTTCTACACTTTGATCGTTCTCTTGTGTCTTGTTCTCGGCCACTGGATTCTCCTTTTCGACTCGATAGGTCCATAATGTCATTGTAGGTCCATGATGTCATTGCAGGAGGGAATACAACTACTTCACCCCGAACCGAAAGACCGTCGTTTCTTTCAATTCCTCCCCCGGGCGTAGGACGGTGTTTGGGAAGTTCGGCTGGTTGGGCGAATCGGGGAAGTGCTGTGTCTCCAGGCAGAGGCCGGAACGCTTGTCGTAGATCTGCCCCGCCTTGCCCTGCATTGTGCGTAGGAAGTTCCCACTGTAGAATTGCACACCGGGCTGCGTGGTGAAGACGTCCACGCGCCGCCCCGAGGATGGGTCCACCACGGCGGCTGCATGTATCACTTCGCCAGGGCTGGAGTTGAGCGCCCAGTTGTGATCGTAACCGTCGGCCAATTGCAGCGGCTCGTAGGCGTCGTTGATGCGGGCGCCGATGCGGGTCGGTGTGCGGAAGTCCATGGGTGTGCCGTCTACGCTGCGGATTTCCCCGGTGGGGATCAGGCTGGCGTCGGTAGGCGTAAAGGCGTCGGCGTTGAGCCACACCTCGTGGTCAAGGATGTCGCCGCTACCGGCCAGGTTGAAGTAGGTGTGGTTGGTAAGGTTGACAATCGTGGGCGCGTCGGTGACGGCGTGGTAGTCGATGCGCAGCTCGTTTTGCGCTGTCAGTGTGTAGGTTACCGTGGAAGTAAGGTTGCCGGGATAGCCCTCTTCGCCCTCTTTGCTGACGTAGGTAAGCTTCAGCGCCACGCCGTCCACTGTGTCTACAATTTCAGGTGTCCACACCTGGCGATTGAAGCCGCCGGGGCCGCCGTGCAGGCTGTTGACGCCGTTGTTCTGCGCCAGCGCGTAAGAGACGCCGTCGATCTGGAACTTTCCACGGGCCAGACGATTGGCGTAACGGCCGACCAGTGATCCAAAATAAGGATTGACAGCGATGTACTCGTCTAGTGTGTCGTAGCCGAGGGTAATCTCTCCCAACTGTCCGTTGCGATCCGGCGCAAGGAGCGAAACGATGATGCCGCCGTAGTTGGTAATGGCGACGCTTACGCCATTGTCATTGCGCAGGGTAAACAGTTCGACGACGATGTTGCCATAACGGCCAAAGGATGCGCGTGCAATGTCCATGTGCTTTCCCTTTTGATGTGTGAGACTGGAGACAAAGAATAGAACGCGGATTGAGCGGATTTGGCTGATCCAGGCGGATTTTTCTAGAGAATCCGTTTTATCTGCTCAGTCCGCTCAATCCGCGTTCTATTCTGCGAATTTGTAGATCTCCATCTATCATACCCCTGTTGAGTTGGAAGATCGAACGAAAGGACCGATCATCACGAATCCGAGCTTTGAATCGTTTGAAATCGAGGTGGCGCGGCGATTGGCGGCGTGGCACCCGGAACAGCAGAGGACGTTGCCCTGGCGCACGCAACCTGCAGGGCGACGCAACGCCTACAGGGTGTGGATCAGCGAGATCATGGCGCAGCAGACGCGCCTGGACACGGTGGTGGGCTACTTCGAGCGCTGGATGGAACGCTTCCCCACTGTGCGCGACCTGGCCGCCGCCGATCAACAGGATGTGCTCAAACTCTGGGAAGGACTGGGCTATTATGCCCGCGCCCGCAATCTGCACAAAGCGGCCCAACTCGTCGTCGAGCGCCATGACGGGGACCTACCCGCCGACCGCAACGCGATCCTGGCGCTGCCAGGCATCGGTGAGTATACGGCGGGCGCGATTTTGAGCATGGCGTTCGGGCAGGCTGAGCCAATCCTCGACGGCAATGTGAAGCGCGTCGTCAGCCGCCTGTGGGACATCGACGCGCCGATCAATCAACCGTCCACGCTCAAGCAACTGTGGACACATGCCCGTCGGATCGCCAAGGCGGCGTCATCGGGCGAGGCTGGGATTGTCAACGAAGGGTTGATGGAACTGGGGGCAACCATCTGCACGCCGCAGAACCCGCGCTGTCTGCTCTGCCCGCTCATCGATCTGTGCGCCGCCAACGCCAACGGCACGCAACACCTGCGCCCGGTGACGCCGCCGCGCAAGCAGACGCCTCACTACGACGTCGCCGCCGGCGTCATCTGGCGGGGCGATCCCTTTGCGTCGGATCTGCTCATCGCCCAGCGCCCACAAGATGGTCTTCTCGGTGGGCTTTGGGAGTTCCCCGGCGGCAAGCTCGAAGCGAACGACGCTGATCTGCGCGCCTGCCTGCGCCGCGAAATCGACGAAGAACTGGCCGTCGTCATCGACGTGGGCGACGCCGTCACGGTGGTCAAACATGCCTACACTCACTTTCGCATCACGCTGCACGCCTTTCATTCCCGTCTTGTTACAGGGGAGCCACAGGCCATTGGCTGTGCAGACTGGCGTTGGGTGGACTTTGCCAGGTTGGATGAATTCCCCTTCCCGGTGACGGATCAGAAGATCATTGCAGCGTTGCGGTCGCAATTCTTGCGAGAGATGAAAATGAGTAAGGAGTTATGAGTAGATCATGTTGAGTCTGCGATCTCTTTTGGGGAGGTTGGTCGTGTTACTGGCTGTGGTTGCGCTGCTGGCTGGGTGCACCGAGGACCAGCTTGCCGGTCTGCTGTTGCGAGAGACGCCCACGCCGACACCCACTGCCACCTCTGCGCAGCCGCCGACACCGGCAGTCGAAGTGGTGACGGTTGAAGGCGTGGCCGTCCTCGACGCGTTGGGGCGCGACATCGCCGAACGGCGCACCATGGACGTCTACCAACGGGTGTCGCCGTCGGTGGTTAACATCAGCACGCAGGTGTTGCGGCGTAATTTCTTTTTTGAAATCTACCCCGAAGAAGGCGCAGGATCGGGTTTTATCATCGATGGCGAAGGGCGCATCCTCACCAATTATCACGTGGTGGATGGGGCCGACAGCATCGAAGTCACCGTCAACGATGATCAGGTCTTCCCGGCGTCGGTTGTGGGTGTGGATCCGCGCAACGACATTGCCGTCCTCAAAATCGATGCGCCGGCTGAACTGATTGTGCCTGTGGAATTTGGCGACTCGGCGGCGGTGCAGGTGGGCCAACGCGCCATTGCCATCGGCAATCCGTTTGGGCAATTTGGCCGTACCCTCACTACCGGTGTCATCAGTGCACTCAATCGGACATTGGAACTCGACGATGGGCGCACCATCAACGGCATCATCCAGACGGATGCGGCCATCAATCGCGGCAATTCGGGTGGCCCACTCCTCGACAGCGCCGGGCGCGTGGTCGGCATCAATTCCGCCATCTTTAGCCCCACTGGCACGAGTGCCGGTGTCGGCTTTGCCATCCCCAGCGAGACGATTCTCCGCATCCTGCCTGAGTTGATCGAACTGGGCTATTACCGTCATCCCTACCTGGGCGTGCGTTACGCCTACGCCATCACCCCCGGCCTGGCCGACGCGCTGGAATTGCCTGTGGACAGCGGCTTGCTCCTGGTGCAGATGTACAACGGCAGTCCTTTGCAGCGGGGAGGTGTGCGCGGGGCGCAACGTGAGGCCGTGTTGGGCAACCGCCGTGTCTACCTCGGCGGCGACATCCTCACTGCGCTGGACGGCAGCCCGATCACCAATGTGGAAAGCCTACAACTGCTGCTGGAGAACAACTACCGCGTCAGTGATAGTGTTACCGTCTACCTGCTACGCGATGGACAGCCATTTGAACTAACCATAGAACTGACCGAGGAACCCCGCTGATGCGTCGATCTGCTACTTCATTGAGTGTGCGTGCCACGCTCGTCACCTATGCAGTGTGGTTTGTGCTGGTGGCGGCGGCGGCATGGGTCGCCTGGCAATTCCACGCCACGCTGATTGTCCTCTTTACACTGTGGCACGAAAGTGATCTGCCTCGCCCGATTGGGTGGTCGGCGGCAACGCTGGTAGGGATCAGTCGGGCATCGTTGTTCATTAACGGCGCGCTGTGGCTGATGTGGATGCTCTATCTTGAGTCGGATTTGCGTCATCACGCCGCGCGCCGACACTTGATCACACGTTGCTTACAGATACTTGGTGGCTATGCTGTTATTCTGGTTTTTTGCTACGGTGTGATCGGGCTTTTGACGTGAGTGGGTAGCAGTTAGCAGTTAGTGGGTAGCAGTTAGCGGGTAGCAGTTAGCGGGTAGCAGTTAGCCATTGGCAATCAGGTCGTCGTCCGTCGTCCGTCGTCTGTGTCAGTCACAATTAAAGGAGGCTCTCTTGAAAATTGCAGTATTCGGTGCAACCGGCGGTGTAGGACGCGCCTTTGTCTCTCAAGCATTGGCCGCCGGCCACACGGTGACCGTGCTGGTGCGTGATCCCGCTCGCCTTGACATACAAAACGACAATCTGTCTTTGGTGACGGGCAATGTGCTCGACGCTGCTGCTGTGGCGCAAACTATGGACGGCGCTGAGGCCGTCCTGTGTACATTGGGCAACACGGCCAACAACCCCGACATGGTCGTCTCTCAGGGGACGGTGGAGATCGTCACAGCAATGGCTACGCACGGGGTACGTCGCCTGGTGGTGATTTCGTCGCTGGGTGTGGGGGACAGCAAGGATCAGGTGCCCTTTGCCTTCAAAATGCTGATGAAGACCGTCCTACGCAAGGCCATGCAGGACAAGGAAGCCCAAGAAGCGCTGGTCAAAGCTACCAACCTCGACTGGACAATTATCCGCCCCGGCGGTCTTAGCAATGAACCTGCCGGCGGCAACTACAAAGCCGGCCTCGACCGCTCGATCAGCGCCGGTATGGTCTCCCGCTCCGACGTGGCCGCCTTCGCTCTGGGAGAGATGGTTTCTCCCCAGTATCTGCACCAGACGCCGGCGATTACCTAGTTGGGGATAAAGGACTGGGTAAAGAATATCCAATAAAAAAGGGCAGGCTCTCCGCAGAGCGTGCCCTTTTTTGTTATGTTGTCTGTAACTTTACAAGTTATGTCGGGGTTGTACAATTACAACTTTCTTTACCCAGTCCCTAATCCCCAGTCCCTAACTCTCTACGCCGCCTGATCGTAGTGCCGATCTAGAGAAATCGGCTGCCCCTGGTGTCCGTAGAGGCGGGGAAGTTTCTGGTCGGTGAAGACGGCGCGATGGGCCACACAGCGGGCAATATCTTCGCGGCCGGGGATCTCATACATCACTTCAAGCAGCGCACTTTCGACGATGGAGCGCAGCCCGCGGGCACCGGTACGGCGCAGGAAGGCTTCTGTGGCGGCGGCCTCCAATGCATCCTGTTCAAATTCCAAGGCAACGCCGTCGATGGCAAAAAGGCGCTGAAACTGGCGCACGATGCTGTTCTTGGGCAGTGTCAAGATTTCGATCATGGCCTGGCGATCCAGCGCTTGCAGGCCGACAATTACAGGCAAACGGCCTACAAATTCCGGGATCAGGCCGAACGCCAGCAGGTCGTCGGGCATCACCAGCCGTAGCAGACGTCCTTCGTCGCGGCCTTCTTTCTCCAGGCGACGGATTTTCAACTCGCGCTGGCGTTCCGTCATATCATCGGGCAGTGGACGGTTCTCGAAGGCGACTTCTTCGGCGGCTTCGGCGGTTTCCAGGGCCGATTCAACTTCTTCGACCACAAAGCCCAATCCACCACGACGTTGTACGCGTTTGCGCACAATTTCCGAAAGCCCTACAAATGCGCCGCCGCAGATGAAGAGAATGTTGCGTGTGTCCAGCGGAATAAACTCCTGCTGGGGGTGTTTGCGCCCTGGCGTCGGTGGCACGTTGACGGTGGTGCCTTCTACGATCTTGAGCAGCGCCTGCTGCACGCCTTCACCGCTCACATCGCGGGTGATGCTGGGGTTGTCGCCACCTTTGCGTGCGATTTTGTCGATCTCGTCGATGTAGACGATGCCGTAGGCGGCCCGATCCGGATCCCAATCGGCGGCTTGGAGCAGACCGACGAGGATACTTTCCACGTCTTCGCCCACATAGCCCGCTTCGGTAAGGCTGGTGGCGTCGGCAATCGTAAAGGGGACATCCAACAGCGTGGCCAGCATCTGCGCCAGCAGCGTCTTACCGCTGCCGGTCGGCCCCACAAGCAGTACATTGCTCTTGGAAAGCTGTACGTCTTTGATCTCATCGGTGAGGATCTTGTCACCGACGCCTTCCTTGGCAACGCCGCTACCGAAGATGCGCTTGTAGTGGTTGTAAACCGCCACTGAAAGCACCTTCTTGGCCTGATCCTGGCCGATCACAAATTGATCGAGATGGCGCACAATCTCACGTGGGCTGGGGACGCGTTTCGGGCGCACTGGGGTTGATCCCCCGCTGCTCTCTTCGCCGATGCCCTCTTCCATCAAAATCTCGGCACCAAGCCGTACACATTCATCGCAAATATAGACGCCTTCGGCGCCTGCGATCATGCGCTGTACTTCAAACTCTTCTTTTCCGCAAAATGAACAGATTCGCATATCCAACTCTTGTTGCGCTAAGGCATGACTTTGTTTAAAGTCATGCCTGCTTGCTCGTAGCAGTGGCACTGCATTTGATAAAAACCCTGCCTTATCAATGACTTATCAGTGCTTTGTTTAATCTATTCTACAAACCTATTGTACAGAAAAACAGAGGGAAAGAGAAACCATTTGCCTACGCAAGATCATTCACATTTGTGTAAACGTTTCCCAGGAATCGTGGCGCTCATCGAACTATCGTCTGGGATGATGCGTTTGCATTAGCTGTCAAGACGCCTTGGCAAACCAAAAGCGTAGGCAGTCGTTCCACATCGGGCTTGCTGCCTACGCTTTCGCTTTCACTGTTTTTAACTATGCTTTGCACAGCGTACACCGTGCGAAGAACAAAAAAGATAACAGTTGCCTTACTCTTGACTGTCGGCTTCTTTGGTGCCGTGATCTTCCAACTGCTTGCCTGAGCCGTTCGACCCGTTCGACGTTGGAATCTGCACCTGACCATCGACCACACGTACAATGTCGGTGGTGTCGCCCAACACTTCGTCTACCAGGCCATATTCTTTGGCTTCAAGGGCCTGCATGTAGCGATCGCGGGTGAAGGTCTCTTCGATGGTCTTCCAGTCGTGGCCGGTGTGCTTGCCCACGAGGTAGAATAGCTGCGTCTGCAGGCGTTCTTGTTCGCGGAAGGCGATGCGCACGTCTTCGGTATAGCCGCGGGCGCCGCCGCCAGCCGGATGCATGTGGATCGTGGCGTGTGGCAATGCATAACGCTTGCCCTTGGCCCCCGACGCCAGGAGGACGGTGCCCATGCTGGCCGTTACACCTACAGCAAAGGTGTGCACCGGCGCATCGATCATCTGCATGGTGTCATAAATGGCCAAGCCCGAGTAGATAACGCCGCCGGGGCTGTTGATAAACATCTGGATGGGCTGGTTGGGATCTTCGGAATTGAGGTAGAGCAACTGGGCAACGATCAAATTTGCTACTTGATCGTTGATGGGCGTCCCCAAGAAGATAATGCGCTCTTTCAACAAGAGGCTGTAAATGTCGAAGGCACGCTCGCCACGACCCGTATTTTCGATCACCATGGGGATCACATTGGTCGGGCTTGTAAAATTAGGATTCATTGGATCCTCTCCATTTCCTGATAAATGCGTGAAGGGAAGAGAAAATGCCGACGGCGTTGGGCCTTGATAAGACACTGCTCTCTATAGACACAATAGAGAGCAGTGTAGTTTAAGACTGTATGAATCGCCCTATTGCGACGTTTGCATTGCATTAGCGCACATGCAAAGACGAGTTTAGATGGCTTAAGAGGTTTTCTCTTCGCCCTCGGTGGTGTCGGCGGTGGGGGCAACTTCTTCGGTTACAACGTCGCCTTCAGCCGATCCACTTTCTTCGGTGGCACTCTCTTCGGTGGTGACAGATTCGGCTTCGGCCACGGTTTCTTCTTCGGCTTCTTCTTCGTTATCCGCGCCTGGTTCGGGGACTTCTTCGCCACGCGCAATCGCAAGGACACGTTGGATCGTCTTTTCGCTGACGATCTGCTCTTCGAGCATGTGGCGATTGCCTTCCTGGCGCATCATTTCGAGGACACCACGGCGCGATTCTATTTCTTCTTCGCCGGCCTCTTCGTTTAGCGGGCCGAAGATCTCGTTGAGCCGTTCCTCAAATTCAACCTTCTTCGCCTTGATCTGTTCGGCTTTGGCGATCTCGTCGAGCACCAGGCCGCGTTGCAGGCTGATTTCCGCCTGTTCGCGCTGTTCAGCGCGGTATTGATCAATACTGCGGCCAACCAGTTGCAGGTAGTGTTGAATACCCTGTAGCCCCATCTGGCGCAACTGCTGATCGGTGGTGCGGATGATCTGATCGATCTGCATCTCCACAGCAGCAGGCGGGTAATCCAACTCGCTAATCTCAACTAACTGATCGAGGACGCCGTTCAGATAAGACGACTCGGCTTCGGCCTTCTGCTCTTCGCGGATCGAATCGCGTACGCTCTCAACGAATTCCTCAGCGGTGGCGTATTCCCCTACCTCTTGCGCCACCTCGTCGGTGAGTTCGGGGGTGACGTAAGCTTTAATTTCGTGTACCTTCACGTTGAAGCGTACATTGTTGCCTGCGTACATGCTCGGGCTGTCTTCGGGCCAGGCGATGTCAAATGTCTTTTCTGCGCCTGCGTTGATGCCCAAAAGTTGCTCGTCGAAACCCGCCGGCTCCATGGGGTTCTCTTCGTCGGGCGTCACATCCCAGTCGCTCTCGTCGAGGACAATCGTCTCTGTCTCGTTGCCCTCTTCGTCAAGCACAACCGCTCGCACGTCGATGGTGATCAGGTCACCGTACTCGCTTGGGCGTTCCACCGTCTGGTAATCGGCCTGGCGTTGTAGGACCTCGTCGATGCGCGCTTGGACGATTTCTTCGTCTACCTCAATTTCGGGCTCGTCCATACGCACGCTGCGGTAATCGCCCAACTTCACTTCGGGTGCGAGCGGAATCGTCAGGCTGTAGCGCAGGGGCTCCATGTCAATGTTGTCCAAAGAGGCAACGGCGAACGGCTCAATCTTTTCTTGTTCAATCGCCTCGCGGAAGACATCTTGACCGAGATCGTCGACAAATTCTTCGAACAGCGCGCCCATGCCTACATGACGCACCACAACGTGATAGGGCGCTCGGCCCTGGCGGAAACCGGGAATGCGCAGTTGACCGGCCACCTTGCGGGCAGCCTTCTTCAATTCCTGGTCGACGCGGGATTGGTCGACTTCAATGGTCATGCCCAACTGGCGATTTTCTTTGGGTTCTGTTGAAATCTTCAGCGACATCTGCTCTTCTCACCTCTCTCGGCGTCCGCCGTCGGCTTCCCATCGATTGCAGCCATGGGACGCACCCGTTGATTGCTAGCTTAAGTTCTTCTAGACAAAATTTATTCAAACCAAATATTCATGAGACAAAATAGGTGCGGCGTCGAGCATATACTGCCTTGTTCGACGCCGCATCCGCGCTATCGTGTAGTATAACATAAGCCCGAAGTTGGGCCAAAGTAAAGAGGAAGGAATTTGAATGCGAAACATTGAAGTAATGCGTAATGCGTAATCCGTAATCCGGAGCAGATCGCCCCGCAAGCAACCGAACCTGCTCAACAAAGTACGCATTACGAATTACGCATTATTAAACCCGCTTGAACGCCTTCTCCAGTTCATTCGATGTGAGCTGAATCATCGTTGGCCGCCCGTGAGGACAGGTACGCGGTGATTGGCACTCTTCGAGCTGGCGCAGCAGTTCCTTCATTTCGATGTCGCTTAACACCTGGCCCGCTTTGATCGAGGCGCGCTTGCACACCATCTTCACCAACTTGGCTTCCAACGACTCGCCCACCAGATTCCGGTCGTCGACCAACCCCTGCAAAATGTCGTCGAGGACACGTTGCGCGTCCTGTTCGGAGAGCGCACTGGGAACGGCGCGTACCAGGAAGGTATCGCCGCCAAACGGTTCGATGTCGAAGCCGACGGCGTTCAATTCGTGTAGATGCTCGGCCACCAGCCCGGATCGCATGTCCCCTACGTGTAGGGTGAGCGGATCGAGCAGCCCTTGGCGGGGAACACTGCCGCTGAAGCGCTGGGCCATGTACTTTTCATACATGATGCGCTCGTGGGCTGCGTGTTGGTCGATGAGATAGAGACCTTCCGGCCCTTCGGCAATGATGTACATCGCCCCGGCCTGCCCGACAACGCGCAGTGGTGGCAATTGACGGGTGACTGCGGACGGTGGCCGTGACGCAGGCGACGGCGGTGCAGGTAGCGTCTCTTTGGGCGCCGGCTCAGGCTGCGCGGAGGATGGTTCGGATCTTGGCGGTACATCTGGCGCAGCTTCGGGTGGCAGATCCCACGTGTTGGCCGCAGGACGGCGCGCCGAAAGCTCGTCTAGATTGCGGCGCGGGGTGGACAACGGCGGCACGTAGAGATCGAGCGCCTGCTGCGGTGAATCCTCTTCGGGGGCAACCGAAAATGGCCGGCGTGGCGTCCATGTGTCTCCCGCCCACTGTGGCGTGCTGTTCAAAGACGAACTACCCGAATGCAAGTTCAGGCCGGGGACGTTGGCATTGTCCACAACGGCGCGGCGTAACACACGCTGTACTTCGGAGTAGATGGTGCGTGGCTGCAAAAAGCGTACCTCAGACTTGCGCGGATGCACGTTGACGTCGAGATGTTCAGGCGGCACTTCGATGAAAAGCGCCGCCACTGGGTAACGTCCTACGGGCAAAAATGTGTGGTACGCCTGCACCACAGCATGAGCCAGGGTGCGGTCTTCAATGGGGCGACGGTTGACAAAAAGATCAATGTACGAGCGGTTGGCACGGGTGACGGTGGGCAGGCTGATGTAGCCGGAGACGATAACCGCCGACGGCGCAACGTCGGGAAGGGGATGAATGTCCATAAAGTCGATTTCGGCAGGCAGATCGTCAGGTGCGCCGCCGAACTGGGCTGCTTTGCTCTTGCCCACCGCAATCAACTGGCGCGCTTCGTCCATGCTGTAGATCTTGGCCAGCACTTCCAGCGGCTCGCCGCTGCCCGTCGATTGGAAGACCATACGCCCGTCCACAATCAAGCTAAAGCGCCGATCCGGGTGGACCAACGCCACCCGCTGGATCATGGATCGGATGTGGCCTGCTTCGGTGGAAGGCTGACGCAGGTACTTTTTGCGTGCTGGAACGTTATAAAACAGATGCTCCACGTTGACGATGGTGCCCACCGGCAGCCCGGCGCGACTCTGCCCCGTGATCTCGCCCCCTTCGGCGTGGAGTTGGGTGCCGAATTCTTCGTCTTTGTGGCGGCTGCTCAGGGTGAGGTGGCTGACGGCGGCGATGGAGTAGAGTGCTTCGCCGCGGAAGCCGAAGGTGAGCACATGCTCCAGATCTTCCACCTGGCGCACCTTGCTGGTGGCGTGACGTTCCAGCGCCAGCGCAATCTCGTCGCTGGGGATACCGCTGCCGTTGTCCACCACGCGCAGCAGACGCTGCCCACCCTCCTTGATCTCTACGCGGATCTCGGTGGCGCCGGCGTCGACGCTGTTCTCGATCAATTCTTTGGCGGCATTGGCCGGCCGTTCCACCACCTCGCCCGCTGCGATCTTGGCGGCTACGTCCGGCGCTAAACGTTGAATGGTCATGACGGGGATTATAGCACTGGGCAGAGGGTTACCCAAAGGCTCTGCCGCTCTGTCATTTGCCGGTGTAAGTCAAAGAGATGTCAAAGCAGTTCCGTGGTAAGTTGAAGTCGGCGCTCTCGCCTGGGGCGAGTCTGGCGCGGGTCGTTTCCACATCTGCCAGGAATGCGGCGAGTTGGGGCCCATCTGTGTGGTTTGGGCGATAAAGGTGAAGGTGTTCGAGTGCCATCCAGCCTACATAGCTGAATGTCAGTGCGAGCACCAGCACTTTCAGAGGGCGGGCGGCCTGTCGCCAGTCAACGGCTTTGGTGACAACGATGCCGATGAACAGCCAGACAAAGACATGCTGCACGTAAAAGTAGCGGACGTTCAAACGGCCCATATGCGAATCTAGATCGAACTGCCGGGTGAGCACTGATAGAAATGTAATGGCGCCGATGTAGTAGAGCAAAATCCCTATATTGATGAACGAGTCTCTCGAAAATCGCCGGTATCGCCGGTCGATGAGCACGGCCATGCCAATGCAGAAGGTCATTGCAACGGTGTAGATGATCCACGATTGTCCGCTCTGAAAGAGCGCCAGCCGTAGATTGTAGCCAAGCACAGATTCAGCCAGCACGCGCTGGAGGAAGTAGAGCCACGTCACTTCAATTCGTGCAAGTAGATTGCTGAGCAGTACCACGCCGCCAGATTGTGTCCCCACCGCCAGGTAAATGATCACGACAACAATCAGGATCGCATTCCTGATTCGATCCGCGCGTCCTTTGTGGCGGATCAGGTTGAGCACAAATACTGGGACGGCGACAATGGATAGCGGTGTGGAGATCGCGGCCAGGATCATGGCTGTCAACTCGATTACACGGCCCTGCCAGGAGTTCGCGGCCGGTGCCAAGGTGAGCAAGAGCAGCAGCAACAGCAAGTTCCAGAGCGAGTAGGTGGTGTTGCTCACCAAAGGCATCAGCCCATGCGGCATGAGGGCCAGGAAAACCGTGATCCCAAGCCGGTGTATATCATTGTCAATTAAGGTGCGGAATCTGGGGAGGAGGAGTAAGCTGTAGGTTGCTGCGGCAAGCAGCAACGGGTAAAGTGCCAGTGCATAGGGCACGAGGCGCAGCGGAATCCACTGTACCGTGAGGTAGCCAATCAAATTGGGCAGCATTGAGACATATCCAGCGTAGAACCGGAAAATCTCGGTAGTCTCCGGGTGGCTATTGTAGTAAGAAAGCATGATGCCGCCATCTTCGCAGGCAAGGACGGGCAACAGAAAGGCCCCATAACTGCGCCAGAAGAAGAAAAGCAAGATCCCAACAAACAGCACAATACCGATTGGTGCAAGGCGGCGCTCTGGGATGATCATAGGTTGCTCTTGGAATTCGCTTATGCTTATTTCACTGTACAGGTATAGGTGCGACGCACTGGCCTGGAGGGCACACAGCACTCGCATCTGATTTCGGCCAGTGCGTCGCACCTGTAGAGTTACATGTTTATTTCACTTGTCGACGTGTGACCGCAATGTAGCGCTCGCTGTCGACTGCATCGTTCCAGTAGTAGACGGCTACCAGCGTGCCGTCCTCTGCCTGGGCGACGCGTGGGTAGCCGATGTCGTGGTTACCGCCGCCACTGCGGAGGACGGCAGGATCGCCCCACGTGTCGCCGTCATCCGCGCTGAGTCGGGCGTGGATTTCGTGGGGCGCGTTGCGATAACCGTTGACCAGACAGAGCCGCCCATCGCGCAGGACGATCATGGCAGGCGGGTTGCCACCCCGTCCTGCATCTGCCACCGGACGCGACAGATGCTGCCAGCTTTGTCCCTCATCGTCGGACGCGTAGAGATCGATCCAGCAATGTGGCGATGTGGTTGTGTCGCGGGTGGCGCTACAGCGCAGCGCCGTGAGGATGCGTCCCCCTGGCAAATGTACACTGGGCAAATGTACACTGGGCAGGCGCACACTGGCGGGCATGATGGTGTAACCGTCGGGTTCGGGCGTCACCCAGGATCGGAAGGCGAAGGAGCGCCCGCCGTCCACGGTTTCGGCGCAGAAGACGCGGCCTTCCTCGCCGTTGGGTTTGGCCGCGGTGAGGAAGAAGATCGCCCGCTGTGGCC
Organism: bacterium; assembly: GCA_016124945.1. GTDB lineage: Bacteria > Chloroflexota > Anaerolineae > Caldilineales > Caldilineaceae > RI-153. The sequence goes on from WGMT01000021.1 coordinate 45,700, forward strand.
CCAGCACAATCACGTCGGTGCGGGCGGCAATGCCGGTTTGGCCGAAATCAGGCAGCGCGTAGGGTCCTTGCCAGGAGTGGCAGCGGTCGGTGGAAAGGTAAAACCATGAGCGCGCCCCTGCCTTCAGCCCCGACCGTGCACAGAGGACGGCGAAATCGGGGTGGGTGAAATCTACGTCGCCGGGGCAGGGCATGGGCGGATCGTCATCCAACACAGCACCCACACCCAGTTCGGGGATCATGTGTTCGTCGGCGGAGAGGGCGCGGCCACCGGGGGTGCGGCACGGCATCGGTATCACCGTCCACGTTGCACCGCCGTCTAGACTGCGCGCCTGCATCGTCGCGAAAGGACGTCCTTTGTCGCGGGGATGGAACTGTACATCGGCCTTGTAGTGCCCAAGTGTAAATCCGACGACGATTTCATCGCCCCAGGCCCAAATGCCGTAGTTGGCGGGCCAGCCGGCGTAACGTCCTGCTTCGCGGTAGAGGGTGATGTGGGCCAAAATTGATCTCCTGTTGAGGCGAAGATGCGTTGAGCTCGCATTTCTTCGTTGGTTGGATCGACCCGTCAGTGCCAGGCACATCGCACGAAATCTCGCGTCCTAGGATCAGATGTTGCGGTGTGCCTGGCACTAACTCGACCAATACCGCATGACGCCCACTCACTCACTCGACCAACACCACTTCGTTTCCCATCACGTCCACAATCTGTACCGCTACAACACCGTTCTGTGTCATTGGTAGACTGTACTCACCCGTAACCAGCGTTTTGCGTCCGGCAGGCGCGTCTACGACTTGCGGACGAAAGACAACGCCGTCGTAAGCAGGGTCGACGGCGATGGATTGGACGCCTGTGCGCCAGTCCACTAGCGGCGTGGACAGGTGCAACAACACCGCAGCCGAGCGGACATCGTCAACGCTGATGTGCAATATGCCGTCGGCATGATGAGTGTGGACGCTGGCGGTAATGCTGTTCGGAGGCGCTGGGTGGCCGTCTTGACGGCGGATTTCAAAGGGGACGACGCTGTTGGCGCGGTAAATACGGCCGGCGGTGGTGCGAATAGAGCCCCAGTTGTCGTCACAGCCGATCCAGCGACGTGCGAGCTTGTTTGCCACAGCCACACTGGTCCCCGATCCGGCGAAGGCGTCGAGCACCCAATCTCCAGGCTCGCTGGCTGTTCCGAGGATGCGCTGGAGCAGTCCTTCGGTCTTCTGCGTGGGGTAGTTGACATCCTCACTGGGGATGGTGCCCAGGCCGGGGATGTCGTCCCACAGGTTGTCTACGGCGCGGGTGACGATAAAACGGTCGCGACCGCGTTGTTCAACGTAGTATTTCACGCCGATGTTGCCGCCGTTCGAGGCGTAGACACGCCGATTGGCTTCGTCGATGACGACGTCACCGCCGTGGGGCGCGTAGATGCGCCCTTGGGCGTGGAGTTGGACGAGCGTTTCAAAGCGGTAGCTGCCAGGGTGCGACGTGCGGAAGAAGCCGCGCTCGTCTTCCATAAATTGGGCTGCGGCCTCAGCGCGGGTCATTTCGATTTCGCGACGAGGTGGATGCCAGGTCGGTTCTGCCTGGGCTGTGGCCGCAAAAATATGGATCGAATGGGTGCTGCGTGGAAAAAAGCGGGCGTGCACCTTTGCTCCTCGCGCCACTTGACTGCGCCAGGCGATGGTGTTCAAGTAGCACTCCGCACCGAAAATCTCTTCGAGCAGCAGTTGTAGCCGCGTACTGGCGCGGTGATCACAGTGCAGCCAGAGGGTGCCGTCGGGGTGGAGTAACTCTTTCAGCAGCAGCAGCCGCTCGGCCATGAATTGCAGATAGTCGCCATCCTGCCGTCGGTCGCGGTATTGGACGCGACTGCCAAAAACTTCGCCACGCTGTCCGCGCAGGCGATTGGCGCTGGTGTAGTCGCCGTCGGAATCGAAGGGAGGATCGATGTAGATCAGGCGGATCTGGCCACGGTAGCCGTTGGCGAGCAGCCAAGCCAACGAGCAGAGGTTGTCGCCGTGAAGGAGCAGATTGGGGGCATCGTTTGTCGCGCCGAACGACTCCACTGTGTGCAGGCTGGGCACGTCTACGCGTGCACACAGCCGCTTGCCCGGCCAGGACAACGTCGGCCCGTCCCGTTCCGGCGCGCAAACTTCGATCCTCGCCGTCTCTTCCGTCATCTCATCATCCCCATCATCTCATCATCCCACTTCTTCGCCAATCAAAGACCCGGCAGCCAGCTTTTGCCGGTCTGCCGGGTCAATTGAGTCTTTCTACAGTTTCACCCGCCGCTCATGGCGGGGATAAAGTGGATTTCGCTGTTGGGCTGCACGGGTTCGCGTAGCCCTTTGTTGCCGATGACACCGTCCACCGCCACCGAGATGCCGGGCCGGATGCGGTTTTCGTCGATCAAACGAGCCGCCACACCGGGATAGACGGCATCGAGCGCTTCGATGATTTGACGCACATTTTCACCCTCCACCTGTACCTGCTCTTGTTGGTGGGTGAGGTTGCGCATCAGCGGTGGAATCCAGACCGTCGCCATCGTTTCGTCGTCTCCCTTTAGTCGTCGCCGGGGACCAGTTCGGGCTGGGCTGCGCCTTCTTTGGCCCACAGCGCTTCGAGGATACGTCCTGGCGACATGGGCAACTCTTCCATGCGCACACCGATGGCGTTGTAGATGGCGTTGGCCACCGCGCCGGCAGGCGGCACGATGCAGACTTCACCCACGCCGCGCACGCCGTAGGGATGGCCGGGGTTCGGCACTTCCACCAGGATCGTATCGATCATGGGCAGGTCGTAGGCGGTGGGCATTCGGTAGTCGAGCAGGCTGTTGTTGAGGAGCACACCCTTGTCGTTGTAGACGTACTCTTCGTTCAGCGCCCAGCCGATGCCCTGCGCCACGCCGCCATGCAATTGACCTTCGACGTAGCTGGGGTGGATGGCCTTGCCCACGTCTTGGGCGATGGTGTAGCGCAAGATCTGCACCTTGCCCGTTTCCGGATCAACTTCGACATCGACACACTGGGTCGAGAAGCCGGGGCCGAAGCCTTGCGGGTGGACGGTGGTGCTGACCATGAGCGGTTTCTCGCCGCGGTAGATCTCCTTGGCCGCCTGATCCCAGGTTATCTTGTTTTCGCCGCCTGTGAAGACGCCGCCTTCGTAGGTCACCTCATCGACGCCCCAGGTGTCGGCCAGGCGCTTCTTCATTTCGGCAATCATCATGCGCGCCAGTTCGATGACGGCCCAGCCGGTGCCGAAGGTGGTGCGGCTGCCGCCGGTGACATCGTTGTACGAGACGCTGTCGGTGTCGCCGATGCGTGTCTTGACATGGTTATAGGGGATGCCTGCTTCTTCAGCAAACTGCATGGCGATAGAGGCGCGTGATCCACCAATGTCGGTGCTGGCTTCGTTGAGACTGACGGTGCCGTCGGCGTTAAGCACGGCGTCGGCGCTGGACTTGCCGCCCCAGTTGTTCCAGTAGCCATTGGCAATGCCGCGGCCGCGGTACTTGCCTTCGATGGGCGACTTGTAGTGATCGGAATTTTTGATAGCCTCGATGCACTCTGCCAGGCCGTGCTTGGGCAGGGTAACGCCGTCGGGACGACGATCTCCTTCGCGGGTGGCGTTGAGCAGGCGGAATTCAACAGGGTCCATACCCATCTTTTCGGCCAGTTCATCGACGACGCTTTCCGACGCGAAGGCGGCGTTGGTGCCACCGGGGGCGCGATAGGCCGCCGAGCGAGGACGGTTCACCACGATGTCGTAGCCGTCGACCTGCATGTTGTCACATTTGTAGGGAGCAAGAACCACGTTGGATGCCGCCCCGACAGGTGAACCGGGGTAAGCGCCTGCTTCGTAGTAGAGTTGGGCATGGGCTGCCGTAATCTTGCCGTTGGCGTCGGCGCCCATCTTCACGCGGATGAAGCCGCCGGAGGTAGGGCCGGTGGCGGCCAGCACTTCGGCGCGGCTCATCACGAGCTTCACCGGCTGATGACCGGCCTTCTTCGAGAGCATCACCGCCACGGGATCGAGGTAGACGTTGATCTTGCCGCCGAAGCCGCCGCCGATCTCGGTGGGGATCACCTTGATCTGCGAAACCGGCAGGCGCAGGATCTCGGCGGTCTGGTTGCGCACCGAGAAGGAACCCTGGGTGCTCGTCCAGATCGTGATCTGCCCGTCTGCGTTGTAGTGAGCGGTGCTGGCCTGGGGTTCGATGTAGCCCTGGTGCACGGTGGCGGTGGTAAATTCCCGCTCAACAATGAACTTGGCCTGTGCGAAACCGGCGTTGAGATCACCGCGGTGGTGGCGGAAGTGGGAGGCGATGTTGGTGGGTTTGTCGCCGACCTGGCCCATTTCGTCGCGGCGCAGGTTGGGCAGTAGGATTGTCGCATCCTGTGCAATGGCTTCCTTGGCCGTGAGGACGGCGGGCAGTACTTCGTAATCAACTTCGATGAGCGACAGCGCCTGTTCGGCGATGTGGGCGCTGGTGGCGGCAACGGCGGCAATGGCGTGTCCGAAATAGAGCGCCTTGTTGCTCGCCATGACGTTGTCGCTAAGATATTTGAGGTTGATGGCGCCTTCGCCCAGATCCTCAATCTTGTCTTCGGCGGCGGGGAAGTCCTTGGCCGTGACAACTGATTTGACGCCGGGCAGCGCTTCGGCCTTGCTTGTGTCAATCGACTTGATAATGGCGTGGCCGTGGGGGCTGCGCAACACCTTGCCGTGGAGCAGGCCGCTCATCTGCACGTCGGCAGAGTAAATCGCGCGCCCGGTGACTTTGTCCACGCCGTCGGGGCGGATGGGCCGCGTGCCGATGACTTGATAGCCATTACCGTTACCGTTGGCGCTTCCATTCTTGTGTCCGTTGAGTCCCATTACGATTGTACCTCCTGTGCCTCAGTGCTCGAGTTGGCAACGTCGAGCACTGCACGCACGATCTTGTCGTAACCGGTGCATCGGCACAGATTGCCGGCCAACCAGAAACGCACTTCCTTTTCGGTTGGGTGTGGGTTGTGTTCGAGCAAAGACTGGGCCGAAAGCAGGAAGCCAGGAGTGCAGATGCCGCACTGCAACGCTGCATGTTCGAGGAATTTCTCTTGCAGCGGATGCAGCCCTTCAACGCCGGCCATGCCTTCGATGGTATTGACGGCGCGTCCTTCGGTTTCAACGGCCAGCACCAGACAGGAGTTGACAAGCACGCCGTCGACAATCACATTGCAGGCGCCGCAGTTGCCGTTGCTGCATCCTTCTTTCGTGCCGGTGAGGCCCAAGTCGTCGCGCAGCACTTCGAGCAACGTCTGGCGCGGCTCGCAGAGGAAGGAAATCTCCTCGCCGTTCAGGGTGGTTTCCACCATTGTCTTCTTAGCCATGGGTTCCGTTCATCCTTCCGTAATCGTCAACAGTCTGGGTGCCGCGGGCTCGATCCACAGCGATGCGCAAGGCGCGTACCGTGAGGACCGCAGAAAGGTGCTTGCGCTGGGCAATGGTGCCGCGCATGTCGCTGATGGGGCGTGCTGCCGCCTTGGCGATCTCGCCTGCCTTGGCGTAGCTCTCTTCCGTAGCCGGTTGACCGGCCAGGGCGTCGCCTGCTTCTTTGACGAAGAGGGGAGTGGGGGCTACGGCGCCCAGTGAGATACGGGCCGACTGGATCGTCTTGCCGTCGTCGCTGAGGACAACCGAAGCGCCCACGCCGACCACGGCAATGTCCATTTCGTTGCGGGGGATGAAGCGCAAATAGGCCGCGCCGAAATTCTTCGTCGGCACAGGAAGATGGATCGCAACCAGGAATTCACCGTCGGCCAATACACTGCGGCCGGGGGCAACGCAGAATTCTTCGACCTGCACAGAGCGGCGTCCATTGGGGCCGGCCACATGGGCGACGGCGCTGTGGACGATCAGATTCGGGATCGAATCGGCAGCGGGCGACGCATTGCATAGATTGCCGCCCAGGCTGGCGCGCCCCTGAATCTGGATGCCGCCGATGAGATGGGTGGAGTCGATCAGGGCCGGATAATGTGCTTTCACTTCGGGCGATGCGTTGATGATGTGGCACGGTGTGGACGCACCGATGGTGAGACCGTCCTGTGCATCGTAATGCAGCGTTGTCAGCTCAGGAATGCGCTTGAGATCGACGACAAGATCAAGCTGGCGCCTTCCTTCTTTGAGCTGGGCAAGTAGATCCGTGCCGCCGCTTAGCGGCCGGGCCTTCTTGCCGTTGCTCAGGGCTTTCACCGCTTCCTCTACAGTGGTTGCAGCAACGTAGTCGAACGCCTGCAAGGTGGTACCTCCTTGGTGTCCTGATGGATGAAGACGTAGGCAAACCGGTTTACAAAGAATGGGTTGGATGAGCGAAAACAGGTTTTTGTTTGGGGAACAGAGGGTGCCGAACAGTCTGTAGGTAGGTTGTCTACCCACAGAGATAGGAACATGATCTTTTTGTCGGCGGTCACTACGTTTGTTATACCACAATTTGACGTTGATCAAAAACTCCCTTTCCGGCGTTTTTAATTGGGTGTAATTCAAGTTGGGGGCACTGTAGGTAATGCGCCCCAAATCTGAATTACACCTTTTCTAATTGCAGCAGTTGACAGTGTGCGCTGCTGGTGGTTGAATTGCCTGTAAGTATTAATTTCTTTGGCCTGAACAGGCCGCAAGTGAACACAGAGTAGCGTATGATCTTGCTTGTCCTCGCGTTGACGTATTTGGTGGGGATTGCCGTTGGCCGCTGGTTTTGGCAGATATCGTGGATCGGTTGCGATTTCCCTGGCTGGCTGTGGATTGCCCCTGCACTCTCTTTGCCGCTCTGGCTCTGGCTAGACCACCTTGTTCGTCCTCACCGGCCCGTGGATCTCCGCTGGCCCGCTTCCGCCGGCTTTAAACCACCCCGTCCTCAAGTGCGCCCGTGGCTTGTGTTGTTGGTGGCCGCTGCTGCCGTCACCGGCGTGTTGCGCTACGCCTCACATCCCATCGCTCCCTGCCTGCAAGATACGGATCTTGCCTACTACAATGCTCCCGCCGATGCCGCAAATGTTGACAGCGTCACCCTTGTCGGCTTCATCGCCACCTACCCGACTGTAACCGATGCTCGGCAGCGCCTTGAAGTTGATGTTTCTCATATGGTGGACGGCACTCGCCTGCTGCCGGTGCGGGGACGTGTGCAAATCAGCACTCGCTCACTGCCGAGATATGCGTATGGGCAGCGTGTGCAGATTAGTGGCCTCCTTGTAGAGCCGCCTGTCTTCGATAGCTTTGACTACCGTGCTTATCTGGCGCGCAAGGGCGTGCACAGCCTGCTTCAACGCCCACGCATTGAAGTGCTGCCCGGTGACGGGGGATCGTCCCTGTTGCGGCGCATTTATATCCTCCGCGGGCGGGGCGAAGTGTTGCTCAACCGGCTGCTCCCCGAACCATACGCCGCTCTGGCCAATGGTATGTTGCTTGGCATCGAATCCGGCATTCCCGAAGACCTCTACGAACAGTTTAACCTCACCGGCACGAGCCACACTATTGTGATTTCGGGTAGTAATGTCGCCATTGTGGCGGGTGTCCTCGTTGCCGTGATGGCCCGTCTCCTGGGGAAGCGGCGAGCATTGTGGCCGACGCTGGCCGGCATCGCCGTTTATGCCTTCCTCGTGGGGGGCGACGCCGCCGTGGTCCGTGCTGCGCTGATGGGCAGCCTTGTCGTGATCGCTTCGGTCATCAATCGGCAGAGCACGGCGCTGGTGAGCCTGGCCTTCGCCTGTTGGGTGATGACGCTGATCAATCCGTTGACGCTGTGGGATGTGGGCTTCCAACTCAGCGCGTCGGCCACGGCGGGGTTGATGATCTTTTCGCCGGGGCTGATCGCCCTATGCGACCGTTTCTGGCCCGGCTTCGGCCAAGGTGGTCACCTCACCGGTGAGGGTGGCATCAAAGAGGCCGGCGGCAGCCTGCTACGCGGCTTGATCCAAGACGGCCTGCTGGTGACCTTAGCGGCCAACTTCACCACGCTGCCGCTGGTGGTCTACTACTTCCAGCGTCTGAGCCTCATCAGCCCTCTGACAAACCTGCTGATCTCGCCGGTGCAACCGTTCATCATGCTTGGGGGCGGGGCGGGCGTGATCGTCGGCATGTTAGGGATCGAATTACTGGCACAGGTACTGCTGTGGATTCCGTACGTCAGCCTGCTGTGGACGGTGACGATGGTGCAGTGGACGGCGGCATTGCCTGGTGCGAGTTTGGAGATTAGCGATTATAGCAGCGCTGCCATGGTGACCACCTACCTGCTGTTGGCGATAGTGTGGTGGCGAGGATGGCTGCAAGAACGTCTTTCGCACCTGCGTTCAATCAAGTGGACCGGTGCTTGGCTTCCCCTAGTCGCAGGCGGGGGAGTCTTCGCCGGTCTATCCGTCGCGGCATTCCTCGTCTGGCGGATTGTCCTGACGCAGCCGGACGGATATCTACACGTCCATTTCCTTGATGCGGGGCAGGGCGACGGCGTTTTCATCCAAACACCGTCTGGGCGGCAAGTTCTCATCGACGGCGGCAGTGATCCACAACGTCTTTTCGCCGAACTTGGGGAGGTAATGCCCTTCTGGGATCGTACCCTTGATTTGTTGGTGTTGACCCATCCCGATCTCGATCATATGGGCGCACAGTTGACGATGCCGGAGCGCTTTGAAATCGGCCAGGCCATTGTGAGCAACGTCACGTTAGATGATGCTGACGGCGACCAATGGCGCGCCGGTACAGCCTATGCCGGTATTCCGATTGCCGTTCAGGGTGCAGGCGGCTGGATCGATCTCGGTGACGGCGTCGCGCTGTGGACACTGTGGCCGCCAGACGAAAGCGCCGTGCGTCTCATTGGCATCGACGGCGACAACAAGAACGAACGTTCACTTGTCCAGAAATTGGTCTACGGGGAATTTAGTGTCCTCTTGACCGGCGATGCCGGTATGCCGAGCGAGGAGGCCATGCTCCGGGCAGGGGAAATGCTGTCGGCGCACGTTTTGAAGGTAGGCCATCATGGCAGTAACTCAAGTACAAGCCCGGCATGGGTTCGTGCTGTCAATCCAGCGGTTGCTGTGATCCAGGTTGGCGAAAATCGTTACGGCCATCCGCATGAAGAGGTGTTGGATGCGCTTGCGGGAAGACTGGTCCTACGCAACGATGAGCATGGGCGTGTTCATATTCGGAGCGACGGCGTGCAGATGTGGATCCATGTGGAACGGAGGGCTGCGACGTTGTCTAACTGGTTTGAGACTGCTGCAAAACCTCTGACTCCGTAGGTGTAGGAAGCGATTGTATCGATTGCGGTTGGAATTCTTGATAGGCTGGCAAGGCGACCATGAAGGTGGATCCTTGTGTTGATGTGCTTTCAAGCCATACCTTCCCCCCAAATTGCTCGACAATTTCCTTGACCAGCGCAAGGCCAATGCCGGTACCGCCGAATTGGCGCGTTTCCGTCAGATCCGCCTGATAGAACTCCAGCCAGATGTTCTCTACTTCGTCCGGGGCGATGCCGATACCATGATCTTCAACGGAAACCAAGATGGCCGGCTCCGGCATGGTCATGCTGTCGGACAGGGAAGTGTCCAAATTACGCGGCGGAAAAGTGAACTGTTCCGCCCAAATGTTAACCTTAACCAGGCCACCGTCCGGGCTAAATTTGACGGCATTGGAGAGCAGATTGTCGAAGACGTAGCTCAACTGAACCGGTTCGCCCCATACCCAAAAGGCCATTTTCGGCCCAAGAAGACGGATCTCGTGGGGTTGTTGGCGCCAGATGGCGTCGCGGTCGGCCAGGATCTGAGCGCGTTCGATGCACTGTTCGGCGATAGAGCGCAGGTCGATGCGCTGTCCTTCGTGCATGGAGGCCAGCCGCTGTTGTTGCATGTGCAGCACGTTGTTCACCATCTGTACCAACGATTGGGTACTGTGAATGATGGCGGTCAAATACTCCTGGTGTTCTTCATTGAGAGTGTCGTCGCTCATCATCAACTCAGTGAAGCCGTGGATTGTCGTCAACGGTGTGCGCAACTCATGGGTCACATTGCGCATTAGATCGCTTTTGAGCCGGTCGGCGCGGCGGAGTTCGAGGTTGAGCCGTTCCATTTCGCGGGCACGGAGTTGGGCGGCCTCGAAAAGGCGAATCGTCTCCAGTGCTACAGCAATCTGATTGCCTAGCGTGGTTGCCAGGTCGATATCTGCCTGGGGGTAAAAATCGTCGGGATCGCGCCGCCCGAAGACCCACATGCCGATGGTGACTTTGTCCACTTCGATGGGGACAATCAGCCGTGCCCAGTCAAAAGGGGCTTCGGGCATGTTTTCATAAGTAAGGTAGCGCTTGCCTTTTTTCTGTAGTTCCAGGAGATCATCTTTTGTAACGTGACTGAGATCTCTTTCAACGCCCATTGCGTGAACCAATGTCTGCTGTCCTTCTGCCAACCAAAACAGCGCCGCCTGCCGCACCAACAGCGTCGTCAAAATTTCCGTTTCTAGCAGCGTGCTCAACTGGTCACGACTCAACGAACGGGGAATTGCATTGGCAAAGTGACGGATCAACTGCTCCGGCTCATAGGTCGTTCCGTATGCGATCCGATTCACCAGCCGCGTCACCGGTCCCCAAGAAAGGAAGGCAATCAACTGGCAAATCACAGAAGCAGCCAACGCCGCGCCCAGTGCGGCGGAATCGAACTGTGGCTCCCGGTAGAAAAGGACGAACAACAGGACAAACGCTGTAGCATAAACCACGGCGAAGCTATAGAGCATCAACGCTCGGTTGGCGCGGACTTCGGTGTCGCCAAGGCGGTGTTTATAAAGGGCGTAGGTATAGAAGAATGGGAGAATGGGTAGGGCTAAGGTTGCCAGTAGTTTTGCACTTGCATCCACCGCTCCTACATTGTTTCCCATAATAGGGAGTATCCAGAGGAGTCCTGGTAGTACTGCAATAATCAAACCGGACAGCATTAAAGACGTGGCTGAACGATTACTTCTTGAGCCTGGCCAGAGGAGCCTGGCAATCAAGAGGAGAATGCTACCGCCCATGCCTATTAGTATGCCAAAGAGGTATAAGCTATATGGCAGTAAGTCGATCAAGGTGAAAAATGCAAGTAAGGATGCTACTATGTGTAGATATTTCGTCTGCTTTAGAATATTCGCGGGTAATACTGGTTCTGGAAGAACCAAATGAAAATGGGTAAACACTGATGCCATCAACCAGGATAGAGGTGCTACAAGTAAGCCTGAAGCAAAGACATTGGAACTCGAAACCAAACCAATTGCAAACCATATGGCCGTTAAGTAATTAAATCCTATGAGCAAATACCAACGTTCGTTACGTGGCCTGAAAAATAGAAGCACGATAGTGCCTGCTAACCAGAACGGCAGGAACAGTAAGGATATGCCAATTCTAGACATTTGTTCCTGCAACGTTCTCTGCTCAGGGGTGCCTGCAATCTCGATCTGCTCCTCATTCCTAGTTATTGTCAGAAAGATCAATTCTGTTTCGTGGATACCATTGAAAGGTGCAAGAAGACTTGCATCTCTCTCGGTAGTGTTCTCAATGACTACTTCTCTCGATGGGATACGGAAGCTATCGATCCGATCTCCGATCTGAAGTTGGGATGCGAGCGTTGTACATTCAGTCTGCATCGACTGTGAAGGTGAATCTTGTGTACTGAATTTCCCGCAGTTTGAGTCGACTTCGATAATCTGCCAATTTGAATTAAAGCCAAAGCCCAGATATGGAATAAAGTAGACATTGCCTAACGCATAGACGATACCAATGGCGAGTGTGGCTGATGCTACTAAAACTTGAAGTATCAGCCGGTGTGCTTGGGAAAAGTTGTGCAACTGGTAGTGTCTTTCCATAAGGTATGGTTCACTTACTTTGTTAATCCTGACGGCTCACCAAAGATCCTCCATCGCAATCTCCGGAGCAATCCTCTTCAGTAGCGTCTTGGCAGGTTGTAACTGTGTGTCGACTAGGGCTTCTAACTGCTTTGCATATGGCGCTTGTTGCATTGCAATTTGCTGGCCAATGAATTTGCGTCTCTCAATTAACTTATATATGCAGTAACTAAGAGCCCCTGAATCAATTAGAATCTGTTGTAGGATGTTTAGTACATCTACATCTGAATGTCGCGGCTTCAGTTTTATGAACGAATCACGATATGGATGATCAGCTGTGAGCCCATAGAGAATTGCTAAATTGTTTCGACCCTGAACCCAGTCTGCGTTGGCTGGTTGAGTGAATGCATCCTCCAAATCATCACTGATTTGTATCATCTCTCCCAAGGTCGCTCCAATTTGGTAAAAACTTTCATTAACTGCCTTGGAACAATTGGCTAGACTTGCTCCGATTTCAAGAGATGCGCCGTAATAAGGAGAACTTTTGGCGCTAACAACATGCCAGTAATCTTTCTCAGTCGTTAGGTTGCTGGTGTCTAGCTGTTGCCCTGCTGCCGTGCGCAAGATCATCCGATTTAGTGCTACGACAGCAGAAATTTTGGCTGCATCATTTACCTCGCACTGAGCAAGCAAGAGTGATGAGGCTGCTTGCAACGCCAGGGCAAGGTTCGCCGTTTCACCGCTACCTAGTTGCTGGTAAATGCCCTCGGGTTCCTCATCCAAAATGTCATCTACTAAAATGATGGAAATTTGAACACATGCCATTGCGGCTGTAGATTTGAGTACTTTTTCGCCTGAGCCCGTAATGAATTTATAGGCAAGCATTGGCAACTGCCAATCAAAGGAAATTCGTTCGCTACGTTTAGCACTTGGGAATAATGCTTCTCCAATACCAGGCCACGCCTGAAACTCATTTAAAGCGGAGATGGTCTGCCAAATTTCCCCTTTGGTAATCGATGGGTTGTTAAGTGTAACGGACGTATCTGTTTTGGAACTCATGTGTCGACCTCTTCAGGTTAATAATACAAAAAAGCGTGTGGACTATGCCACACGCTATTTCAGTTACTTTCATTCATCTTATGCAATTCGACTTCTAGTGAATCTGGGGGCCTATACCCACCAAGCTTACCATCGCCATCCCCAGTTGTCGGTACCGATTGCTTTGTTCGTCATTTCGCGCACATCTTCGGGCTTGGCGATTTCGACGATCTTCTGCAAAAATTCAGGCAATTTGCTGTCGGCAGACTTCATCATCTGCTGGAATTCCTGGATTGTAAGTGTCTGAGTTTGCGTATTCATTTTACTGCTCCTTTGGGTCCCCTTAGGACAATGGTACTGGAAGGCGTTAGGACTGTGGTACTAGTGGCGGCGCCTAAAAACATCCAGATAATACCATATCTTTGACGATTTCCATCGGTGGAATTGCCTAGATTTTGTCTGAACTGACCATTTTCTGCAATTCATATAGACGATTCAGGGCATCCAGCGGGGTGAGTCCGTTGAGATCGAGGCTGCGCAGGGCATGCATAGCCGGGTGTAACTCCGCGAAAAGACCGACCTGCGTTGCCGTCTTCTTGGCGCGGGCCGTCTGTTCGTTGAGTTCGGTGAGCCGGCGAGGACCTGCCGCGCCTGATCTTTCCAGATCGGTGAGGATCTCTTCGGCGCGCTGGACGACGGCTTTGGGCAGCCCCGCCATCTGCGCCACGTGGACGCCGTAGGATCTGTCCGCTCGGCCGGGGAGGATGCGGTGGAGAAAGACGACCTCCTCGCCGCCATCGTCGACAGCCACCTGGTAGTTGACCACGTGGGGCAGCCGCTCGGGCAGGTCGGTGAGTTCGTGGTAGTGGGTGGCGAAGAGCGTCTTTGCGCGCAAGGAGGGGTGGTTGTGAATGTACTCCACCACAGCCCAGGCGATGGCAAGGCCGTCGTAGGTGCTCGTGCCACGCCCAATCTCATCCAGCACCAGCAGACTGCGTGCCGTGGCATGATTGAGGATATTGGCCGTCTCCACCATTTCGACCATGAAGGTCGATTGGCCACGGTGGATCTCGTCGCTGGCGCCGATACGGGTGAAGATACGATCCACAACGCCGATGCGCGCCGATTCGGCAGGGACGAACGAGCCGATCTGCGCCATCAGCGTGATCAGCGCCGTCTGCCGCAAATAGGTTGATTTGCCCGACATATTGGGGCCGGTAAGGAGGTGGATGGCGGTATCGGGTGAAAGGTGCGTGTCGTTGGGTACGAACGGCACCGAACTGGTCAACTCCACCACCGGGTGACGCCCGCCGGCGATGACAAGTGACGCTCCGTCGTCCATGTGCGGGCGTACGTAACGACGCTGCATGGCCACTTCGGCCAGCGTGCAGAAGACGTCTAGCCGTGCCAACCCGTGGGCCAGTTTCAGCAGTTGGCCCGAACGCGCCACGATCTGTTCGCAGGTGTCGCGGAAGATGCGCTGTTCGATTTCCAAACGGCGTTCGTCGGCGTTGAGGATCAACGATTCGTACTCTTTGAGTTCGGGCGTGATGTACCGTTCGGCGTTGGACAATGTCTGCTTGCGGATGTAGTCGTCTGGGGCTTTGTCGCGGTGGGTGTTGGTGATCTCGATGTAGTAACCGAAGACTTTGTTGTAGCCTACTTTCAGGCTCTTGATATCGAGCCGTTCGCGTTCACTTTTTTCGAGATTAGCCACCCAATCTTTGGCATGGCGGCTGCGGTGGACAATCGAATCTAGCTCATCGTTGTAACCATCGCGGATGATGCCGGTGTTGCTCAGTGTGGCAGGCGGCTCGTCCGATATGGCGGCGGTGAGGAGCGTGAGTATTTCGTCACAGCGCGGCAACGCGTCGAGGACATCGTGAATGGGGCGGCGGGCGGCGTCGTCGGTGGACGGTGACTGGCCGTTGTTTGACTGACCGTTGTTTGACTGACCGTTGTTTGACTGACCGTTATTGAGAACGTCGCTCCAGTCTAGGCTGCGGATCAGGTCGGGAATGGCTTGTAACACGACGCGGATGCCCACTAGATCGCGCGGTTGGGCGCGCCCCTGAATCACGCGATTGGTCCAACGCTCCACGTCGCCTAGACCGCGCAAACTCTCGCGGATCCCCATACGCATGCGGCTTTGGCTGTAGAAGGCTTCGACGGCGTCGTGACGGCTACAGATGGCGTCGATGTCGAGCAGGGGCTGACCGAGCCAACGCCGCAGCAGACGCCCTCCCATCGGCGTCAGCGTTTCGTCGAGGACGCCGAGCAGGCTGCCTTTGGTGCTGCCGCCGCGCAGCGTCTCGGTCAGTTCGAGGTTGCGCCGCGTCGATTCGTCCAGCGTCATAAACTCGCCCACTTCGTAGCTCTGGATGTGGGTCAACTGCGCCAGGGCGGTGGGCTGCATCTCTTGCAGGTAGGCGAGGATGCCGGCGGCGGCGCGGATGGCCTGTTCCTTGCGTTGAAGGCCGAAACCATCCAGCGTACTCACGTCGAAATGGCGGAGCAACGTGCGCCGCGCCGTCTCGGTTTCAACACGCCACGGCTCAACGCCTGAGACAACGACGCCCAGCGCTTGGATCAGCGGCTCTAAGGTTGTCTGTTCTACGGCCCAGTCGGCGGTGACCAGTTCGCTGGGCTGGAGGCGACTCAGTTCTTCGCCCACCCGACGCTCCACTTCTTCGCTGCCGCTGCCGTTGATCTGGGTGGTGGCGAATTCGCCGGTGGTGATGTCGCAATATGCAATACCGGCCTCGCTACCCCGTCCACTGAAACTCACCGCGACCAAATAGTTGTTGCGATCGTCGGAAAGCATCGACGGTTCAACAATCGTCCCCTTAGTGACAACATGCTGAATTTCCCTTTCCACCAAACCTTTGCCGGGTTCGCTGACCTGTTCGGCCACGGCGACTTTGTAGCCTGCCGCCACCAGCCGGGCGATGTAGCCTTCAACGCTGTGATAGGGCACACCGGCCAGGGGCACACGTTGATTGTCGCCCACAGGCCGGCTGGTGAGGACAACATCACAGACGTCGGCCACGATTTTGGCGTCGTCGTCGAAGGTTTCGTAGAAGTCGCCCAGACGGAAAAAGAGGATACAGTTGGGGTATTGGCTCTTTAGATCCAAATATTGACGGCGCATCGGCGTGGACATAGACGCAGCTTTCTGCTTGCAAAACGGTTGGCTTTAATCAGTTCGAGGAAAGAAAACAGGTTTGGCCGGGTGGATTGCCAATTTTGAGCAGTATACAACAGAACGCCCGTTCGTTCGATTTCTACAAATATCTATTCACGTCAGAATAGAACGCGGATTGAGCGGATTCAAGCGGATTTGAAGAAAAATCCGCCTAGATCAGCCCAATCCGCTCAATCCGCGTTCTATCTCACTGACCCTGCGATCCAAGTTCAATGCGGCTGTTGGGATCGCCGTAGAGCGTGTAGGCCAGCCAGGTTGGATTGGCCGGTTGTTTGTCGCGAATGGCGATGCGGGCGCTGTGGAAGGCTTCTCCCAGTGTTTTCTGCCCACGCAACTCGTCGTAGAAGGTGCGGCTGAAGATGGCGGCCAGTTGATCGTTGATGGCCCAATGGCTGCCCACAAAGGCCGCCACGCCGAATTGATCGACCATGCGCTGCGCCCAGCCGCCCGGTTTGGTGAGATCAAAGCCCAATCGCCCACTGTGACAGGTGTTGAAGAAGACCAGGGGACGATCCTTGACCAGGCCGCGTTCGCTCATGCGGCTGAGATCGCTGGGGATCAGATCCTTGTCCTGTAGTTTGATGGGCGAACTGTTCACGTCCTGGCTGTTGAAGTTGCCATGCGTGGCGACGTGGATCAACTGTACGCCGCCCCGGCGCGCCATCTTGATGAAGTCACTTTGGGCGACGATGGGCGGCGGCACCTGGATGCCTGCCTGTGACAGCGAGGCGAAGTAGATCTTTTCATCTTTCACGAAGTCGAGATCGAGATCGGGGGCCACCAGTTGTGCCGAGTGGACGGACAGCGCCTGCATGGGGCCACGGCCGGCCAGCCAGCGGCTCAGTTGAAAGGCGCCGGCCAGGAAATCGCTTTCGGGTTTGTCCTCTTCGAAGGGTTTGATCAACTCCCACGGCACCCACGGTTCGTCGCTGGTGATGAGCAGGCTCATCTGGCGATTTTCTTTTTGCTGGATTTTGTCGCGCAAAGCGAGCAACTTCCAATATTCCTGGCGCAGTGTTTCGGGGAAAAGTTGCTGGTAAAGATCATAGCCAAGGACGGCAAGTTCGATCTGGTAGTCCTCGGCCTCGGTCTCACTCAAGCCGTTGATTGGCTTGTTCGCCAGTTCGCTCAGCCGTTCTGTGCGCTGCTCAAAATAGGACGCCGGATCGTCGAGCCCATCCAGTTCGATCTTGCCCATCGAGCGCCAGTGATAGCCCACATAGGCCCGTGCTGAGTGGAGCATGAAGTGCAGCGCCTTGCCGTCGCGAGTGATGCGCAACTCTACGTCTACCGGCGACGTACCTGCGCTTAACCGGACGCCGTCGAGGGCGCGGACCACCGTCGCCGTGCCGCGGACGACGCTGTTCTCGATGGTGGTGTTGCCTGTCGCCGGGCGCTCGGCTGTCGGCCCGCCGGTGCGGGTGAAGCCGGCGCTTGTCACCTGTGTCTCGAAGACGAACGAACCGACGTTGCGGCCGCGGTGGTAGAAATCCACCGTAATGCGTTGTGCTTTGCTGCCCGTCTCTTGGAGTTTGAGCAGGAAGATGGCAGGCTGCGAGTCGTTGCCCTGAGAGACGGCGAGGGTGCGTGTCCACACACCGGTGCGTTCGGCGAAACCGGGTGCGGTCACATGTACTTCGACGTACTCTGGCGCTTGCGGGTCGGCAAAGACGATTTCTACCTGGCCTTCCACCTGCGTTTCCACCGGCTCATTGAGCACCAATTGCACCACGAGCGCGTGTTCCTGAGTGGTGTCGTCGGGGATTTCAGCGGGAAAGTCGACTTTGGTGAAGTATTCGGCGGTTGCTTGCTGCGCCGCAATCACGGCATCTTTGGAAATGCCCAGGGCGTTGCCAAGCATTGATTCCAGCCCAGCGCCGCTTTCCGTCAGCTTGCGCTCTCCTTGTGCGGGGGGGCGCTGGAGCAGGGAAATGATGCGATCTGTGGCTTCCTGGCCGGGGCCGCCGGCATTGCGAAAGATTTCGCTCGTCTTGCCGGCGTGAATGGCGTCATAGGCAAATTCGAGGACGGCGTCGATGGCTTCCAGATCCTTGAGGAAGGCGTTGATCTTGATGCCGCGATCAAATGAGGTGACGGCATCGCGCAGTTGATCCGCCAACTCGGCGCGCAGACGCAGGATCGTCTCCTGGGCTGCGGCGGGGATCTGCGACCAGTGCGCGTCCAGGGCTGTCAGCACCTGGAGCAGCGTCTCGTCGATTAAGCGACGGATGTAGTGCATGTCGGCAAGTATGCGCCTACGCTCGGAAGGGTCCATCATCAACGCTCCTCTGGGTACACTCTTGTGGCTGAGTGGGTGGACAGCCGCGGGATTTTAGCACGGGGCCGGATCATCGTCAACGCGATGATATTCATTACTCCTTTTCTCATCTTTTGGCTCTATTCGCAGGCAATGGTATGATCGTCACCATTCTTTAATCGCCCAACTCTTTCAGGAGAGGTTCGTACATGGAACCGTCCGCTTTGCAGATAACGTCGGCCATCCGTGATGAAATTATCCGGCATGCCCGAGAAGGAAAACCTGAGGAAATTTGTGGTCTGCTGCGTGGTCGTAACCATCGCGCCATCGAGGTCATCCGCGCACAGAATACCGCCGAAGACAAGATCGACAACTATGATGTCGATTCGCAGACGTTGTTGCGTCAATTCGAGTTTGAAGAGATGGGCGATCGCATGTTGGCGATCTACCACTCGCATCCGGTCTCGGAGGCGTTTCCTTCGGCCACTGACGCCTGGAACGCCAACTACCCCGACACCTACTATCTGATCTGCTCGCTCGAGAACGAAGAGACGCCGGTGCTGCGGGCTTTTCACCTGCTGCCCGATTTCGACGATCTGGATCTGGCCGCACTGCGCCAGGAGTTGCCATTCTACGAAACTCGCCCCGGTCTTTTCGGCTATTTTGTGCCGAATGAGCGCCAACGTCCCGATGCACTGAGTGACCTTACCTACATTGATCCGCCGTTTTACGTTGTCTTTACGGCGGACGCCAATGGGCAGATCACCGATCATCGGGTGGTTGAGGTGCGTGAGCATCCTGTTGTCTTGGTGCGCGACGAAGAAATGTAAGTGCCGCCACTGGCGAAAAGGCACTATGTTTCTTATACTGCTTTCACATTGTGGGTTTGACAAATCGTCTTGACCCGCATATATTGTCAGCGGTTGAGATTTGTTGGCCTTTTGGGTTGTAAACAGTTTTTCACTGTGTCAAGGAAGTATTTCGCAAGATGATGTACAACGAATTCCAGGTGACAGCAAACTGTCTTACTTGCTTGTGTCTCTAGCGGGCGCTGCCAGCATGGTGCTGGTTGTTCCCGCAGATCGACGGCACAAGCGATGATCGCCTTGCTCGGAATTCGATTCAATTCGATAGACTCAACACCAACTACCAGGTAGGACGCTGTCCCACACGCGCCGCTTGGGTTGCAAATTGAGACACCCGCGCCGGACTCATCGTTTTCGATGGTCCGGCGTTTTTGTTTTGTCTTCTTTTGCATTTCTTGTCTTTGCATTTCTTGTCTTTGCATTTCCTGTCTTTGCATTTTCCGTCAAGAGAAACAATCTCCAGAAGAACCCATTAACCAGAGAAAACACGTATCAAGGAGCATTCAGGCATGGCTACCGTCTTCATCCCTACCCCACTGCGCCGCTTGACAGGTGGACAATCTAAGCTCACCGAAGAAGCCGCTACTGTGGGTGAACTGATTCAAAATCTTGACGCCCAGTTCCCCGGCATCCAGGAGAAATTGCTTGATGGTGATGGCAACTTGAAGCGCTTCATCAACGTCTTCCGCAACGACGATGAGATCCGCACGATTGACGGCCTCAGCACCCCGATTGCCGCCGACGACAAGATCTCGATTGTGCCTGCCATGGCGGGCGGAACACTGCCCAAGAACAAAAAGTGATGAGTGAGGCAAGCGCACCATTCTTTCTGCTTTGTTCATATCATTCAGGAGAGAAAAATGAGTCAACAGCTTAATCGAGATCAGTTGGTCAACCTGGCCAAAAGCCAGATCGAAGAGATGACGCCCAATCAGCTCCAAGAGCGGCTGAAGGCAGGCGAAGAACTCACCGTTGTGGACATTCGGGAGCGCGACGAATGGGTGCAAGGACACATCCCCGTTGCCCATTTTATACCGCGTGGTTTTCTGGAGTTGCAGATTGAGCAGCATCAGCCCAATCGCGACAAACCGGTGGTCCTCTACTGCGCCGGTGGTGTACGCTCTGCGCTGGCGGCGCGTAACCTCAAGGAGATGGGCTATCAGCAGGTGATTTCTATGATCGGCGGTTTCAACGGCTGGAAGAATGCCAGCCTGCCGTTCAAGGTGCCCAAAGTGCTCAACGAGGATCAGCGTATCCGCTACAGCCGCCACACGCTGCTGAGCGAGATTGGCGAAGCCGGCCAGATTAAGTTGCTGGAAAGCAGCATCCTCATGATCGGGGCCGGTGGCTTGGGCAGCCCGGCGGCCATGTACCTGGCAGCCGCCGGTGTGGGCAAGCTGGGTATTGTCGACTTCGACACTGTGGACGTCTCCAACCTTCAGCGCCAGTTGCTGCACGGCATGAGCGACGTAGGACGGCCTAAGGTAGACTCGGCCCGCGACCGCATCAAGGAGATCAACCCCGATGTAGAAGTAGTGGGCTATCGCGAGCCGATTACCAGCGCCAACGCATTGGAGATTATCCGCGAGTACGATCTCGTGATCAACGGCTCAGACAACTTCCCGACGCGCTACCTCGTCAACGATGCCTGCCAGTTTTTGGGCAAGCCGTTGGTCGATGCCAGCATCTTCATGTTTGAGGGTCAGGTGACGGTCTACCAGCCGTCAGTGGCCGAACAGGGAGTCGAAGGCGGTCCTTGCTACCGTTGCCTCTACCCCGATCCGCCGCCACCCGGCGAAGTGCCAAGCTGCGCCGAAGCGGGCGTCCTCGGTGTGCTGCCCGGCATCGTCGGTTCGATCCAGGCGATTGAGGCGATTAAGATGCTGCTGGGCACGGGCGAGCCGCTGATCGGTCGCCTGCTGATGATCGACACGCTGGACATGTCCTTCCGCACGCTTAAGGTACAAAAGAATCCCGATTGCCCCGTCTGCGGCGAGCATCCCACCGTCACAGAACTGATCGACTACGAGCAGTTCTGCGGTCTCCCCTCGCGCAATGGACACGAGCATGCGGCGGAGCGTCCGCGTGAGTTCGCCAACGGCATCGCTGCGTAAGTAGTTGAAAGGATCGCGGATCCATGATGAACATGTTGATGGTCCCCACATTGACAACTGGTCAGTTTTCAACTGACCGGCTTAGAGCCGAACGCGTCAGTGGCGCCACGTCTGTACTTGACGCCATCGGCAACACGCCATTGCTGGATCTGACCGACTTTGCCCAGCGCCGAGGCGTTGCCGCCGATGTGCAGATCTACGCCAAGGCCGAATGGTGCAATCCTGGCGGTTCGGTGAAGAGCCGGGCTGCCCGCGCCATTGTGGAAGCGGCCGAGCAGAGCGGCAGGCTAACTGCGGACAAAATCCTGATCGACAGCAGTTCCGGCAACACCGCGATCGCTTACGCGCTGCTGGGCGCAATCAAGGGCTATCACGTGCATCTGGTGATGCCGGCAAACGTCAGCGCCGAACGCAAAGCGCTGGTGCGGGCCTACGGCGCCACCCTCATCGAATCCGACCCACTGGAAGGCTCAGACGGCGCCATTCGCAAAGTGCGCGCCATCGTTGCCGAAGATCCAGAACGCTACTTCTACGCCGATCAGTACAACAACCCGGCCAACTGGCAGGCGCACTATCGCACCACCGGCCCCGAAATCTGGGATCAGAGCGACGGCGCGATCACCCACTTCGTCGTCGGCCTGGGCACCACCGGCACCTTTGTGGGGGCTGGGCGTTACTTGAAAGAGCAAAATCCCGAAATCCAACTGGTGGCCGTCCAACCTGAAGACGAACTTTCGGTGATCGAAGGGTTGAAACATCTGGAGACGGCCATTGTCCCCGGTATCTACGACGCTGATCTGGTGGATCGTCATCTGCCGATTGGCCCCGAATCGGCGTGGGACACCACCCGCGCTCTGGCCCAGGAAGCGGGTCTCTTTGTCGGCTTCAGCAGCGGTGCAGCCGTGGCCGCCGCCATCGAAGTTGCTAAGGGCTTGGAAAGTGGCGTCATTGTCACTCTCCTGCCCGATGACGGCAGCAAGTATGTAAGCCTTGGCATCTTCGGGTAGGCTGCGACGGCGGACGATAGACGCCCGGCGATTCTCAATCTATTCTTCAACCCACCAAAAGGAAATCGCATGAACCTTGTCGGGACCCATCACGTGGCGCTGTTTACCAACAACTTCGCCGCACTGGAACAGTTTTACACCCAGACCTTGGGCTTTCCTGTGACCAAGCGCTGGGACGATGTCAACATTATTTTCATCAACGTCGGCAGCACCACAATTGAGCTAATCGGCCGCGACAACCGCACAGAACGTGTGCCGAATCAATATGGCTTCGATCACTTGGCCCTGCATGTCGAGGACGTTGACGCCGCCTACGCTGAGTTGTCGGCTGCGGGCATCAAATTCAACGGCGAGCCAAAGAGCTTTCAAGATGTGCGCATTGTCTTCTTCAACGATCCCGATGGGAACTTGCTCGAACTGGTCGAGGATCCGCGACACCCGGACAAGGCGTAATTTGATGCTTCGAAAATGGTCGATGGGGAGATTGAAGAGATGATCGACTTTTCGGCGTTGCGCTTTAATCAAGCTTCCATTGTTGCGTTGCTGTTGGTTGCGTTCTTTTCTGGTTGGGCGTGGCTGGTTGCCTTTGTCGGCGCGGTGATGCTGGTGGGTACGATCTGGCCAAATGCTGCGCTTTTTAAGTGGCTCTATCTGGAATTCGTGCGCCCGTTGGGGCTGCTCAAGCCCGATCCGCGTCAGGACAAAGCCCAGCCACACCTGTTCGCGCAGGGATTGGGTGGATTGGTACTGGCGGGCGCGGTGCTGTCATTCGTGACTGGTTTCGAGTTGATCGGCTGGCTGCTCACCGCGTTGGTGATTGTGCTAGCTGCGGTGAATCTACTGGCTGGATTCTGTGTGGGGTGTTTTGTCTATTACCAACTGGCTCGGCGTGGCCTCAAACTCGATCTGCCTTTGTGGGGCAAGGCGTAGAAGGAAGATCTATGCTAGAGAGATTTTTGATTCTGGGATTGGTGATTGGCTTCGCAGGGGCGGCTTGGTTACTCTGGCGCTGGTGGGCAACCCATCAGGTTGAAGAACTGCAATCGCTTAACCTGCCCATGCCGCTGGCGCAACAGGTGACGGCAGGCGCTCCCGCTGTGCTTTATTTTTCCACAGAAGCGTGTGTTCAATGCCGCTTGCAGCAAACGCCGGTATTGGCGCGTTTCACTGCCGAGACCGGTATTGTCGTTCACAAATTCGACGCCGTTCTCCAGGCTGAACTGGCTGGTTTTTACGGCGTCATGACCGTCCCCACCACCGTGGTGTTAGATCGACAGCGCCGTCCTATCTCTATCAACTACGGACTTGCTTCCCTGGCAAAGCTGACCGAGCAGGTGAACGGGCAGAGTGCGTCAGCCTGAAAGCTAACATTAGGCGATTGAGGGATTAAGCGATTTTAGACCCTGTTGACAACAAGATTTCTCAATCGCCTAATCTCTCAATCGCCTAATCTCTCAATCGCCACTGTTGTGCCACTACCTGCACCACGAACTGCGCACCACTTTCTTCTACGGTGCCGGCTCCAACAACGTCAAATCACTTGTGTTTGCCGACACCCACGCTTCAGTTCCGTCGTCTAGTAGGATACGCCACCACACAATCGTGTCACTCGTTCCCGGCATCCACACAGGACCGTTGACAATGGTGGCCTGGTCGCCGCCGACCATGGCGCCGACGACTTCTCCTGCGCTGGCGCCGGGTTGGGTACGCAACGCCACCTGGTAGCCACTGCGGATCTGCACCCGCTGCCCGATCGCCAATGGCAAGGCGTTGCGACTTTCGGGCAGGCCGTTGGTCTGTGACATCAACGTAAACGGCGTCTCGGCAGGGGACGCAGCCGCGCTATCTACCGTGTTCGTTGTCTCCCCTGCGGTAGCGGGCGCGTCAATGATGGCTGGTGCAACGGTTGCGGCCTGTTCTCCTGTGAAGAGATCGTTGAGGAACCAGCCCGCCGCCACAAAGACAATCACCGCCAGCAACCCCAGCCCTACAGGACGCAACCAACTGGGTGTAGAACTGGGCGGCGGCGGCGCAGGCAGGGGGATGCTGACTCGATCAAAGCCGATCTGCGCGTAGAGGATGTTCAACGTCAGGTTGCCATCGCCGCTGTAGCGGTCTGTAATAAGCAACTGTGCCTGGCGCTGCGCCAACTCCTCGTGCTGGTTGTCGATGGAATCGGGCAGGTGGAGTTCGGCGCGCACGGGGCGCTGTCGCCTGTCGAGCAGCACAAGTAGGCCGGCAACCGGCTGACCTGTGGCCGAAGTCAGATTGTAGTAGTCTGCGGCGATGGGCTGGAGATCGCTGTGGGCGCTGCTGCGCTGGATCTGGCTCAACGTGCTGGAAACGGGCGCGCTGTCGGCTGTCATACCTCAACTCCTTTGGTGTCTTCCCGGAAATTGCAGAGCACAGCAACAACCACAAAATCAATGTCATTCAGTTAAGCGCGGAGTGAGCACCCCCAGGTGCGGGTCTACACGGGAACAGCCGCACGTGGGCGTGCTCACTCCTCAGATATTCCAGTGCTGAAGCCTTAACTTAATGACATTGACCACAAAGTAGTTACTGCGTAGGTAATTGCAGTGTGGCCACACCGCCTACCTGCAAATTGCTGTTGTTGTAAAGCAACACACGCAGGTTGTACTCAATAAGAATGTCTGGGCGCAGTTGACCTTCCCATACGATGCTGTCGCCCAGTTTACGGTAGGGGAAGACATCGGCAGGCAGGCCGGTGATCTCGGCTCCTCGGTCCGTTGATTGCGCATAGCCAAAGGTGAGACCCTTCATCGTCTGCCCGGTGTTGACCGAGGCCGCGTAGGGCACGCTTACGGTGGTGCCGCTGAGGTTCACCTGTTGCTCCACCGGTTGGATGTTTTCCACTACCAACCGATGAACGCCGGCGGCGCGCACGCTGTTGCTGCCGATGTTGTAGACCCGCAGCCGCAACGAGTAGGTGACGCCGTTGGCGCCACGCCAAGGGCCTTCGTAGTCCAGTGAATCGCCTATGGTCCGATTGGCGCGCAGCCCGTCGATGCGAAATTCTGCACCCTGTTCGTTGACGCTCACCAGTTGAATATCGGTGCCGGGAATTGTTTCACCCACACCGATACGCCGCTCGTTCGGCCCGGCAAAGGCGACGGCATTCGGCCCCACGTTCAGGTTGGGCAGGTCGTCAATAGCAGGCAAATTGGGGATCTGACTCAGATCAGGTAGCCCCAGATCGCGTAGCACGTCGGACATACCAGGCAATTGGGGCAGATCAGGCAACTGGGGTAGATCGGCTGGTTCACTGGGCAGCCGGGGCATGTCACATGCCGCCAGCACCAACGAAGCCAGCAGTACCAGGGCGATATTTTTTACAAAACGCATCTTAATTTCTCCGTAGATCTCTTTGCTTTTTTCAGTATGCGCCGATTTCGATCAGGCGGTCGTCGTCGATGCCGAAGTGATGGGCGACTTCGTGGCGCACCGTTCGTTTCACCATGTCGCGCACTTCCTCGTCGGTGCTGCAGCGCATCTCGATTGGGCGCCGGTAGATGCTGATCTTGTCGGGCATAACCAGGCTGTAGCTATGGGTGCGCGCAGTCTGCGGGATGCCGTGGTAGAGGCCCAGCAGATCGGCGCGGGAACGTACGCCCACCGAGTCCAGCGCTTCGCGATCCGGCCAATCTTCGACGACGATGGCTACATTTTCCAGATAGTCGAGGAATTCGTCGGGCATTTCTTCAATAGCCTCCACGACAAGATCTTCAAATTCCTCAAAACTTCTGCTCTGTTTCATTTCTCACTCCATCTTCAACTTGCAAAATCACTGATTCAATCACCAAAGCGGATGCCGAAAGCGGCTTCCAGGATGTCGGCAACGTATTGACGCTGCCGCGCAGGGACGTCGTCCCAGTTGCCGCCCTCGTTGAGCAGGCGACGCACATTGTTGGGGCCCCAGTTGTAGGCCACCAACACCCAGTAAATTTCGCCATGCCCCACTTCGTTGAGCTTTTCTTGCAGGTAGAGCAGGTAGGTGGCGGCCACTTCGACATTGTGGCGGGCGTCGAAGGGTTGTTCGGCGTTGCTATGCGGCGCGAATTCGTCCCAGGTGGTGGGGATAATCTGCATCAGCCCCATGTCACCGTCGCGGCCCACTGCATTGGGATCGAGCCTGCTTTCGCGGAAGGCCAGCGCCGCCAATAGCCGCCAGTCGATTCCGTAGGCGTTGCCCACGTCCTCAAAGAGTGCCCGATAGGTGAGTGACGGCGCAGTAGGCAAGGGGACAATCACCGACGTTGCGACTGCTTCTTCTTCCGTCGTCACCACTGCGGCGGGTGGCGCCATGTCCGTTGGCGCAATCGACGGTGTGGGCGTTGCTGCAGGTGTGGGCAATGGCGAGGCGACCATCTCTTGTAACGCTGCCGAGGCTGGTGTTGCTTCAGCAGGCGCCGCTGACAGTGCAGATAGATCGGGTGCCACAATCAGCACCGGTGCTGAGATGGTAGCCGTCGACTGTGCTGGGCTGGAGATGAGCCGTACCATACCGGCCAGCCCTACCATTGTCAACGCAACCAGGAAGAGCCCCACCGTCACAAAGACGGCTACCAACAACAGCCAGAACGGCTTTGCACGCCGTCGATGGATGTGGATAGCAGACGGCGTTCCTGCATCCAACGGGTTTGGCATCCCGGTACGTGTGCGGCGCATGGGTTGTCCTAGAGCGCCGCCACGGCAATCGCCAGCATCCGCCGTGTGGACGGGCTGACAAAGTCGGCCCACAGTTCGCCAAAGCGGGCACGTTCCTGCTGAAACTGTTCATCGAGGTAGTTGATCACCGGCACCACAGAGGGCGCTTGTGGTTGCTTAGTATTAAATTCGCGCAGCCGATCCTGCATGACCATGGCGTCGTTCATGTTGCCCAGGCACTCCTGTACCGTCTTGAGGTTGGCAACCAGCGCTGCGGCCGGCTTCGGGTCAAGTAAATGTTGCACGAATTCCAGAGCATAGCGTAACCGTTTGCCTTCAATCCGCAGATCGTGAAAGATCTCGGGCTGTGTGTCGTTGTGGAGCACGCTCTCGTAGACGCGCATATTGGCATAGTGGACCAGGATCTCGCCGGGCAGGACGTGGCGTACTTCCTGGGCAGCTAACGTCTGCTCGCTTGCGCCGTTGCTGTCGG
Source organism: bacterium (assembly GCA_016124945.1). Lineage (GTDB taxonomy): Bacteria > Chloroflexota > Anaerolineae > Caldilineales > Caldilineaceae > RI-153. Next base: position 73,171 of record WGMT01000021.1, read on the forward strand.
GCACACCCATGCCCGGCGTGTTGCAGAAGTTGGCAAACTGGCCGATGAAGCGGCTATGTTCTTGGCCGCCCAGTCGCTGTTCAAGGGCCTGGTAGGCGCGGCGACGTTCGTCTTTCCATGCTGCTTTGACCGCAGCCAGCGCCCCACTTTCATCGCCAAGCGATTTGCGGTATTGGTTCACCAGGGTGAGGGAGACATCGAGATCACGGGCCGTCCCCAGTTCGCTTGCCAAGGTGCGTAGCGTGTTCAGGTAAGGACGGATCTCCTTGCGTTCGAAGTAAGGACCAAAAATGCGGGCGGCCGCTCGAATTCGGCGAATGGCAACGCGCATGTCGTGCACAGCTTCGACGCGGTCGCCTGTCTTTGTGCGGATGGGGCGCTCGTTCAAGAGCACTTCGAGCAATTGCTGCCGCCAGATTTGGCGTCCTGCTTCGGCCATCATTGCCTTGGGGTGGAGGGCCGCTGTGCCGTCTGCGCTGAGCTCTACAGCCATGCGTAAAGCTGATGTCAACTTGCCACTGGTCGATTGCTGAAACGACTTTTTGCGGCTGAGTGAGCGATAAACTTTTTCTAAATCAGCTTCCGCCACTTCCCCAAGTGCTTCCACTTCCACCTCGTGAAATTGTGTGAGGAAGTGGGGTGTTGAGTTGTTCCCATTGCTGGAAAAGTGTTCGATGCTGGGCGGCATGACGTCGACGGTATCGAGGCTGAGTTCGGCGATAGCCGGCGTACCATCGTCTTTGCTGGGGAGCAAAAAGCGCTTGTCGCGTGCTTGACGCAATAGGGCCAGCGGGTGCAGCCGTGGGTTTCTCTTGTGTAGGCGGACCTGTGACCACGCTTCTGGGAGTTCGCCCTCCTGGCGAAGCACGGCAAGCAGCCTTTCTAACTTCGGTTTGGCCAAAAAGGCGTCGATTTCCGCCTGTGTTAGTGGACGCTCAACCTCGATCCTATCTGCCAGGATTGAGTCACCGTTGAGCATCATCTCCTTGAGTGTCACCAGCCATGCTTCGCCGGCGCGTCGAGTGCGCAGGCCAAAACCACCGCGCATCAGGGCAAAGTCGGGTGTATCCCAGTAGAGATCAAGGACAATCTTCTGCTCAACCGGCGTCAATCGCTTGCCGGCCAATCTTCGTTCAAGAGAACGAAGATCGTCGATCTGTCCCCCGTCGGCGACACGAAACTTGATTTCAACTTCTCGCCACGATTGCTTCTTCGGCACTCTCTTTCCCCCCTCATTCAGACGAACTTGCTTCCCCCCAAAAGATTTAGCGAGGATTGTTCGTACTTCACAGCCCTGATGTGCGCTTACGCATAGACAGCCGAGGCGATTTCATTGTATCACACGAATCAGGATTCTCGATTGATGGTAAAATGGCGGTTAGCGCTCATTTTTGGTCACCATCTGATAGGTCGTATAATTCAATAATGGACAACTCTCAACCAATGCAAACTAGACTCTACTCGCGCCTTGGCGCACTGTTCAGCGTAGCGGTGGCACTGGCTACGTTCCTCCTTTTGGCGTTTCAATCACCCTCGCTTGAAGCAGCGCCGTCGTCTAACCAGGAGACGGTTAACGCTTCGGATCTGATTTTGGTGGGGCTGATGCCAGGGACGAACCCGGCGGAACTCTCGACGTACTTTGCGCAACAAGGGTTCCAATTGGCCGAACACTGGCCTGCGTTTGATCTGGCGGCGATCCGCCCGCTGCCGTCGGCGGCCGTCTTCAGCGCGGAGACAATGGTCGCCGCCGCGTCGACGCTGTCGTTGGTCCGCTTTGCCGAAGCCGATGGTCTTGTCGAAGCTGCTGTTGTGGATGCTGCAGATAGAGATCTCTCCAGTGTGGATACCAATCCTTGGGTATTGCCCAACGATCCCTTGTACGAAAACCAGTGGGCGCTGCCACAGATCAACATGGAGACAGCCTGGAACATTACCCACGGCAACCCCACGGTGGTGGTAGCCATCGTCGACAGCGGTGTGGAAGTGACACACGAGGATCTGATGCTAGCATCCGTCTACCCCAATGGCATCGAGTTGAACGGCCAACCGGGGATCGATGATGACGACAACGGTTATATCGACGACATTTACGGTTGGGACTGGGTGGACGACGACAACGACCCCAACGATCTGTATGGACATGGAACCCATGTGGCTGGCGCGTTGGTGGCCGTCACCAACAACAACCTGGGGGTTGCCGGCGCTTCGCCCAACCTACGCATTGTGCCGCTACGTATCCTTGATCAGCGGGGTGCTGGCTTTATTTCGGATCTGGTCTCCGCTCTGGATTATGCCCGGACTCAGGGTGCGAATATCGTCAACTTGAGCCTGGTGCTGCGTTCCGATTCCAATTCCGTCTATGAAGCGATCAAGCGACTCTACGCAGAGGATGTACTCGTTGTCGCGGTGACAGGGAACAACGGTCCGCGTGTCTATTGGCCCGGTGTCTACACCGAGACCGTCGCCGTCGCGGCTGTCAATGCAGGTGACGCTCATGCCAGTTTCAGCAACGTAGGCCCTGAAACCGACATCGCCGCCCCTGGAGACGGTGTCTTGAGTACGTATAGAGACAACAGCTACCGGGAATGGCAGGGTACCAGCTTTGCTGCGCCCTACGTGGCGGCAGCCGCTGGGCTGGTGTGGAGTCTGCGCCCCGACCTCTCTCGCGACGAGATTGTCGATATCCTTTTGCAGACGGCCGTGGACGTCAACGCCGCCGAACATCCTGGCTTCGATCCCTATCTCGGCCACGGGCGACTCGACGTTGGGGCGGCTTTGATGAGGGCTTCAGAGGGGGTGCATGTCCATTTGCAGTTGCCGGCGGGCAGCTATTTGAGTGTAGGACAGCCGTTACAGATCCCCATCCGCGTGACCGTCACCGATACACAGAGCGGCGCGGCACTACCTGTGCAAGGGGCTGTGGTGGATGTTGCGATTATTAGCCCCAAACCGTCTGATGCAGAAGCCTTCACCGCAGCCGTGATTGAGGAACGTTTCTACAGCGACGAATCCGGCTATGTGGTGGGCACCCTTCCGCTCCCTGATCAACCGGGGCTCTACACGCTTATGGTCACCCATGGCGTCCATTCACATTCGTTGGTAATCGACGTGAAGGCGTCGCCGTTGGCGCTGTCGCTGACGCCCGAGGTGACGGAAGTGCAAGTGGGCGACGGAGCCGTTGCCCTCGCCGTCACGGCGGAGACGCAGGATGGTGCTCTCTTCGTCGAAGATCTGCTCATCACCTTGCAGACGACACTGGGGCACTTCCCCGACGGTAGCCAATCGCGCACGGTGATGATCTCCGGTGGTGTGCTCACCGAGACGCTTTCCACCGGCACTGTTGCAGGCATTGCAGAAGTCGAACTCAATGTTTCGGGGCAGAAGCAGCAGATTTCGGTGTTGTTTAAACCCGGTGTCCCTGCCCGGCTCGAAGGGCCTTCTTTGCTGGTGGGCAGAGACTTTGGCAGCGGGGCGACGGTAGAGATTGAACTGCATGTCTACGATCGATATGGCAATCAGGTGTGGGCCCCCTACCCCATCAACTTCTACAGCACCGGCGGACAGTTTTCTCCGGCCAGTGTACAAGCTTTGAACGGGGAAGCAACCGTCTCCTATACCATAGGGTCATGGGTGCAAGGACCACAGCCCATCTGGGCAATGATCCCTGGAACATTCGCCGTCTACCGCGTAGACGCCATTCGGTTGGCGCATCACCGTTATCTACCGTTCATTCAGTCAGATTAGGCGTTCGTCGGCCGACGACGGAATACACTACTGTCACTTTGAAGTAGCGAATACCGTGTTGGGGGTAGCGTACAAAAAGGGGAACGGCGTAGACGCCGTTCCCCTTTGTATTTTTGTCTTCGCCGTTTGAACTACTCTGCCGGGCAGTAGACGACAGGCCCTTCGGGATTCAGTGTGGTGTGGACTGAGTATTCTTTGTCATTCATTACAAAGATAAACAGATAGCCTGGCGTTACAACTTGGGCGTAGCTATTACCCGGTTCCGGGCACCCAATGCTGGCATCTCCCCATTCCACCTGTTCAAAGCTGGACAGCACGAAGTCTTGAGCGTTGGTATCTTCTGACTCTGCCAACACCTGTTGCGCGGCGAGCATCAGCGTGGTAAGTGGATCGTTCACCTGGACGTTTGTATCGACATCCGGCACAGGCGTCGGCAGAGGACTCCCCTCTACGCTACGACCGGCGTCAGGTGTCGGCAGTGGGCTGTCTGTGGCTTCCACAACAGGCGCCGGGGTTTCGGTGGGCAGAGGCGTTGCGGTTGCCGGCTGCGGTGTTGCTGTGGGGGCTGGGGCCTCGGCAGCAGGGGCAGAGTCGGCGGGCGCTGGTGCCTCTTCGTCGTTACCGCCACAGGCGGCAAGTGCAAACAAAGCGGCCAACATCACAGTGATGATGATAAAACGTCGCATAGATGGTTTTGTTCTCATGGTTAGCGTGCCATTTGAATAAGCAGGTCTTGCAAAAGGCCTAGCACCAAGAAGACCACGATGGGCGAGATGTCGATCATGCCAATTGGCGGGATCAACTTGCGCGCCGGATCAAGGATCGGCTCGGTGATCTGGAAAAGGAGACGTACGACCGGGTTGTAGGGATCCAAGTTTGGGATCCACGTCGCCAGGATGCGGATCAGTAGCACGAAGGTGTAAATTTGAATTAAACGGGCGAGTAAAAGAAAGATCACGGTTGCTCCTCATACCTGTTGACTAGAGTAGACACATCGCTGTGCACGCTCAAGCGGTCACTATCGAATTGCGTACTACCAGTGGAAGAACGACAAAACTGAAAAAATTGCTTTTGAACACACTACTGCGCTTGAGTAAAGGTGCGTCTGATTAAAAAAGTTGCATAGTTAGTGTGATGCTCCTTCGCTCAGATCGCCCAGTTCTTTGCTGCGACGGTAGGCCGCCTCGACAGCGTCGATAAGTGTCGCGCGGACGTTGGCGCGTTCGAGGACAAGCGTACCGGCAGCCGTTGTCCCCGCCGGGCTGGTGACCAGGTTGCGCAGCACCGCAGGATGGGTGTTGCTTTCGCGGGCTAACGCAACGCTACCTTCCAATGTCTGCAACACCATGCGTTCAGCCTGGGCGCGACTAAAACCGACATGCACACCGGCGTCGATCATGGCTTCGATCAACAAGAAAACAAAGCCTGGGCCTGATCCACTTAGTCCAGTTGCGGCGTCGAGATAGTGCTCATCGGCCACAAAGATGGCGTCCCCCATCGCTTCGAGAATGGTCTGGGCGATGGTTTTGTCTGCGTCCGATACCTGTGACGTGGCCGTCCATACAGTCATGCCTTTGCCCACCTGGGCGGGTGTGTTGGGCATGGAGCGTACAATCTTTTCATGCCCAAAGGCCTTGCGCATGGTGCTGATGCGAATACCTGCCATGATACTGATCACAAGCGTGTCAGGCTGGAGTCGTCCACTCAATTCTGTGGCGACCTTGTCGATCACCTGCGGCTTCACGGCAAGGACAACCACACGGGCGTCCTCTGCGGCGGCGCTGTTGTCGGGTGTCACTTGGATGCCGTGGTGCTGGGCCAGCGTTTCGCGCCGCACCGCCACCGGTTCCGAAACGATGAGCTGCCCAGGCGTGGCAACGGATTCAGCCAACAGCCGTCGCAATATGGCTTCGGCCATTGCGCCACCGCCCACAAAGGCGATCTTTCCTTCAATGCCCATGCTGTTGGTCTCGCTTTCCAAAGATGGCGGTGCCGATGCGCACCAGGGTGGCGCCTTCTTCAATGGCGACTTCAAAATCGTTGCTCATGCCCATGGATAGATGTGTCCACGTAGCATGTGGATAGCGTTCAGTTGGGAATTCCTGGCGCAGGCGTTCGATAAGACGGCGCAACTGACGGAAGACGGGACGGGTTTTCTCGGCGTCGTCGAAGAACGGAGCCATGGTCATCAGTCCGTCGAAGCGCAGGTTGGGCAGTTGCAGAAGGGACGGCAGCGCCGTCACCAGTGCATCAGGCGAAAAGCCATGTTTGCTCTCTTCGCCGCTGACATTCACCTCGAAGAGGATGGCCATTTCCTGGCCGGCGTCGACGGCTGCGCTGCTGAGCCGCTGTGCGATCTTCTCTCTGTCCACTGAGTGGATCAGCGCGAAGGGACCGATGCACTCTTTGGCCTTGCGGCTTTGAATCGATCCAATCATGTGCCAGCGGATCGAAGAAATCCCACGGGCATTGGCCTCTTCCACCTTCTCCCACAACTCTTCAACTCGATTCTCTCCAAAATCAACCTGGCCGGCCGTCACCGCTTCAATTATCTGTGTAAACGGTTTGGTCTTGCTGACCGCGATCAGTCGAACGTCGTCAGGGTTGCGGCCGACGCGTTGTGCTGCTTTCGCCATCTGCACGTGGACCTCGTCAAGCGCGTGGCGAATAACATCTTCGGGGGCGTGGGGCATCGACATGAAAAATTCCTGGTTGGAAGGTGTCCGCTCAACTTAAGATTGTACCAACGAAGGGGGTGCGCTGTAAAAAAAGGTCCTAAACGTAGTGCGTAGTGCGTGGACCGGTAGAGGGTGATGCAGCCCAAGGAGGCCGTTCACCTGCATAGCGTGCCCAAACCCAAAGTACAGGCTACACTAGTTCACGCACGACGCACCTACCGCTGCACATGTGGAATAAACACAGTATGCTGCTGTGGCGGCACTTCGCCAAAGGTGACGGCGCGGGGTTCGCACCAGTCTCCCGGGTAGCGGTGATTGGGCCATGCCCCAGGGCCGCCCGGCTGCTGTTCACTGCGGGCGCGCACCCGAATGTGGTGTGGGATGTTGACCTGTGTAGCTATGAAGAGGCTTTCTCCTGCTTGCTGAGCGCCCAGCCAGGACTGCCATGCGCCGTCTTCGCCGACTTTGAACTCAAGGTCGAAGCGCAGTTGATAGACGCCACCAGGGATTAGGTCGATCTGTGTTCCCTGGATGCCCTGCCACCCAACGTTGACACTGTTGCCGTTCACCTGTGTTGGGAAGTCGGACAGGTTGGCGATAGGCGCTTCGACCAGGCTGAAGGCGTCGATGAAGGCGTGGCTGCCGTGCCATTGGAAGGGGCTATGAATGCGGCCGAAGACGGTAATCGTCTCGGCCTGCGCCTTTGCCGAAAGCCGCAGATTGCTCCAGCCGACGCGCTCGCCGTTTTCTACAAAGTTGCGCCTATCTTCCACCCAAATCACCGTCTCTGCCTTGGGATCGGTGCCGCCGGTAGGATCGATGCCTAGCATTTTGGCCATATAGTAACCGGGAGGGCAATCGTTGGGCATGGTGCTGCCGCCACACAGCGAAAGCATCCACGCGCTAAGGCTGTAGGCGACGCCAGGGGTGGCTGCAACCTGCTGGTAGACGGTGGCGTCGAAGGGTTTCCCGGGTTGGTCTGTCCATTCCAGATCGTGTGCGAAGAAAGCAAGGCTGTCTCCGCCCTCGATCTTTTCGACGTGGGCGCTGCCGCCGCACGCGCCGTTGAACTGCATGCTGGCGCTGTAGAGCCAGGGTGTGCCGTTGAGGATGGCGACCTGCCACCCTTCGTGGATCTGCATCTGCCCGCCCTGAACAGCGTCAACGGCGTAGGTGCCTGCGCCGCACTCGAATCCTGGGTTGATCAATGTTGGCATTGGGGCTGGTCCTCCTGGGATGGTGCCCACCGGCGCGCTTGGTGGCGTTGCCGAATGGGTGGGAGAGGGCGCTTGAACTCCGAAGAATGCGACAAAAACCAATAACACCGCCCCAACCAGCGGATGGATGGTGCGTTGATGGCTTAGGGTGAAGGTATCGAGCTTAGAATGGCCTTCATTTTCTCGCAAAAGTAATGATTCGTCCAGTTGCTCTAAGATCATCTTGGCCCTCAATCGGAGGAAATGACAAAAAGAGTGTAAATGAATCTTCATGGAAATGGAATTGGTTTCACTTAACTGAATTGACAGTACTGATAATCTAAGCCTGCACATGGATTGAAAAGATTGTGTACATATATTGCACCGATTTTGTCGTGTTATGTTTGTTGTCTACCAACCATCCATCGATTTTTAAGGAGTTTAAAGATGAAGCGTTTGATACTGATTCCGCTTTTGCTAGCATTGTCACTCTTCCTGGCTGCCTGCCCTGCCGCGGAGACACCTGCACCGACGGCTACGCCTGCCCCTGCCGCAGCCGAGCCCACCGAGGAACCTGCCGCCGAACCGACTGAAGAGCCAATGGCCGAACCGACTGAAGAGCCAATGGCTGAAATGAACATTGTTGAAACTGCCATTTCCGCCGGCAACTTCACCACCCTGGTCGCCGCTGTCGAAGCTGCCGGCTTGGTCGAAGCGCTGACGGGCGAAGGTCCTTTCACTGTTTTTGCGCCCACGGACGAGGCCTTTGCTGCCCTACCTGAAGGCACCATCGATGCGCTGTTGGCCGATCCCAGCGGCGATCTGACCCAGATCCTGCTCTATCACGTCGTGCCGGGCATGGTAATGGCCGCCGATGTAACCGATGGCTTGGAAGCAGAGACGTTACAGGGTGGCACTGTCACCTTTACAGTGGGTGATGGCGTGATGATCAACGAGGCCAATGTTGTTGCTACCGACATTGTTGCCAGCAATGGTGTGATTCACGTAATCGATGCCGTGATCCTGCCACCTGCCGCCGAAGAAGCTGCTGCTACCCCTGAAGCCACTGAAGAAGCGGCTGAGGAAGCTGCAATGGACGAGATGAACATTGTCGAGACGGCTGTCTCCGCCGGTAGCTTCACCACGTTGGTTGCTGCTGTTGAGGCAGCCGGCTTGGTCGATGCGTTGTCGGGCGAAGGTCCTTTCACTGTCTTTGCACCTACAGACGAGGCCTTTGCGGCCCTGCCCGAAGGCACCGTCGAAGCTTTGCTGGCTGATCCCACCGGCGATCTGACCCAGATCTTGCTCTACCACGTAGTCGCGGGCAAGGTGATGGCTGCGGATGTGACCGACGGCTCGGAAGCCGAGACGCTGCAGGGTGGCACTGTCACCTTCAGTGTGGCGGATGGCGTGACAATCAATGGTGTAAACATCGTCGCCACCGACATTGTCGCCAGCAATGGTGTGATTCACGTCATTGATGCCGTCATCCTGCCCCCGACAGAATAACAAAGTCGTTTGGTAGGGACAGCCTGTCCAAATCTGGACAATTACTATATATCGAAAAGGCGGTGGCTTGTCCACCGTCTTTTCGCGTGTGGGTACAGTTCAAGTTGGAGGCGCTCGCAACAGTGCCTGGCACTGTTGACATCCAACTAAGTCATACGCAAAGGCGTTGGCGTCGTGGCTGAAGTGATGGTTAAATGGGCTATTGTTGTTTTCACTACTCAGGGTTTTCCGTACACAGGCAGGAGGCCGTATGGATCGGTATAGAGTTGCACCGGGTACGCAGGTGGATCTTTCGCAGTGGAGCACAGACGATACCCCTGAGGCGGAAAGCAAAGATGAGGGGAAAGAACGCTTCAGTGTTATGAACAATCGGTTGGAGGCGTTGCAAGAGGTGCTCTATGCCCAGGGGAAGCACAAGATCCTGATCGTGCTCCAGGCCATGGACACAGGTGGCAAAGATGGGGCGATCCGTCATGTCTTCGACGGGGTGAACCCGCAAGGGGTGAAGGTGGCATCGTTTAAAGTGCCCACGCCACTTGAACGGGCCCACGATTATCTGTGGCGAGTTCACGCGCGGACGCCTGCACAGGGCGAAATCGTGATATTCAACCGCAGCCATTACGAAGATGTGTTGGTGGTGCGTGTCCACAATCTGGTGCCCGAGGATGTGTGGTCGCGGCGCTACGAGCAGATCAACGCCTTCGAGAAACTCCTCGCCGACGAGGGGACGACGATCCTCAAGTTTTACCTGCACATCAGCAAAGAGGAACAGAAAGAACGTCTCCAGGCCCGGCTCGATGATCCATCGAAACATTGGAAGTTCAGTCCGGGCGATTTGGCGGAACGCAAGTTCTGGCCGGACTACATGGCCGCCTACGAAGCTGTGCTCAGCCGCACCAGCACCGATTGGGCGCCCTGGTACATCGTCCCCGCAGACAGGAAGTGGTACCGCAACCTGGTGATCTCCGAAGTCCTCGTGCAGACGTTGGCGGGGCTTGATCTGCGCTTCCCGGAGGCAACGGAGTCGTTGGATGGGGTTGTGATTGAGTAGTGCGTGGTGCGTGGTGCGTAGTGCGTGTACCAGTATAGACAGTTGGTGTTACATTGGGACGTTGGCGACGGTATAAAAACCTGAATGTTTCCAATGTAGCGTCAGTAGACTCAACTGGTACACGCACTACGCACTACGTTATCACTTACTCACACCCGGCAAGAAGATCCGCTCTTCCGCCTCTGGGCTGTCTACGAAGTCGTCTTCGGTGTTGCCCGGTTCGTCGGTTCCAGCGCTGTTCTGGCGGAGCAGGCCGCTGCCGACGCCGGGCGCTGAGAGACTGATGCCGTCGGTCACCTCGCCGCCGAAGCCATCGGCCGAGCCGTCCCAGTAGAGGCTGAAGGTACAAGACGTGGTTGTGCCCAGCGTCCCTGGCGTGCAGACGAAGATGTCGGAGCCGTCACCGGCAGCGCCGGCCACGCTGAACGTCCCCGCGGTAGATAGGTAGATGTCGCCTGTGCTGTCATCCACCCAAACTCCGTTGATATCCTCAGAAGTGCCGTTGCTCAGGCCCACGTCAGAGCCGTCAAAGTAGAATGCCCAACTGCCGTTGGTGTTTGTACCCAGCGCGGTAGGCGTGAAAATGATGAGATCCGTGTCGCTGCCCGATACACCCGGCACACTGAACGATCCCAAAGTACTAACAACGATGCGCCCGTCGGCAAGGACATCGAAGGCGTCGATGTCTTCGTTGTTTGTGCTCAACCCGACATCGGAACCGTCGAAGTAGAGGCTGAAGGTGCCGGCGGTGACCGATCCCAGTGACGTGGGCACGAAGCGCACAATGTCTGAATCGTCCACTGTGCCGATGCCGGCCAGGCTGGCTGCGCCCACCATACTGAAGAGGATCGAGCCGTCGCTCATGATTTCGAAGGCGTCGATGTCATGGCTGTTGCTGGTCAACCCCACATCGGAGCCGTCGAAGTACATCGCCCACGTGTTGGTGTTGGGATCAAAGCGCAGGATGTCTTCGTCGCTGAAGGCGAAGCCCACATTGCCGCCGGTTGTGGAGCTGACGTAGATCAGGTTCGCCCCTGTTCCTGGGGTGGGGGTGGCGGTAGGTGTCGCTGTAGGCCCAGGTGTTGGCGTGTTGGTTGGCGTCGCCGTCGGTATGACAGGCGTGTTGGTTGCCGTTGGGGTGGCGGTAGGTGGGGCGCCGAGATTGCCATCGATCACCAGGGCGAAGGGTTGTGGACCAAATGGGATGTTTGCGGCCTGTACTTGGACCGTCCATGTACCGGTGGCAGCCGACTGTACGTAGACATTTTCTACATTGTTGACTGTGTCTGCCGATCCGCCGCTCTGTGACCAGCCGCCGCCGAAGACATTACCGCGATAGACCGTCCCCGAAGGTGAGGTGACGATGAGGTTCAGGTTGTTCACCAGATTCAGCGCAGCCGTTTCGGTGGAAGGATAGTCGCTCCAGACCAGGGTCACCTTGAAGGGGCTGCCGGCGCTGCTGACGTTGAACTGGTAATTGGCCGATGCGCCTGTGGAAAGGCCGGCGCTGTTGTCTATGTAAGCCTGGGTGCCGTCGGTGGCGCGGGCAAGGTCGATGCGTCCCCATCCTTCGTGTACATTGGGAATGGGAAAATCATTGTCGTTGGCGCCGTCGTTGTTTTCGTCCAGCAGATCGACGGCAGTGTTGATCAGGGTGGCTTTCACCAGCGCAGCGCTGGCGTTGTGGCCGTACGCCTTCTGGTAGAAGTCGCGTGTCACCGTGGCTGCGCCGGCCACAATCGGGTTCGACATCGAGGTGCCGCCGAAGTACTTGTACTGTGCATTGCGCGGCATACCCCAGCCGTCGCTCTGGAAGCTGTTGCTCTGCGGGTTGGTCTGGGCGTCGTAGCCCTGCTGGTAGAGATCGGAATAGCCCGAGAGGATCCAGGTGCCGGGGGCCACGACATCGGGCTTGATGCGACCGTCGTCGGTGGGGCCACGGCTGGAGAAGGGCGCCATCTGCTCCGCATTGCCCGCGGTGACATCATTTGCCAGCGGGGCGGCGGTGAATCCCCAGCGTTGGCCAGCAGTGCCCAGAATGTTCGTTCCACCCATGCTGCTACAGGTCTGCCCCGCCTGGTACGGATCGCTGGATGTATAGCCCAGGCTGGTGTCACAGGGGAAGTTGTCGGGGCGGGCGTTTTCGCTGGCGCCAACGGTGATCACATTCTTGGCCGTGGCCGGCGAGCCGATGGAATCGTTGTCCACGACGCCGTTGTTGTTGGTGTCCTTGCCGTCGTTGCCCGCCGAGAAGGTGATGACCATGTCGCGGTTGTTCCACACGAATTGATCCGTGTTGGCGCTGTCGGCAGTGTAGTCACCAGATACGTTAGAACCCCAGGAATTGGCATGGATGCGAGCGCCCACATTGTATGCCTGCTGGTAGAGGTCACCGAGATTGGTGGGCAGACCGGTGAGGTAGTAGCCGTTGGGGATGCCGTAGAAGGTGCGGCAGAAATTGCTGACAAAGACATAGTTTTCCACGGCCTGAAAGACAAGCCCGGCGGCAGGCGCTGCGGCCTTGCCTTCGCCGTTGACCCCGCCATCGCCCACCACCGAAAGCGCCACATGGGTGCCGTGACCGCTGTCTACGTCGATGGCGCCGTCATTGACGATCTGCTGGAAACAGGAATCGGTTGTGCCCAGCCAGCTAAAGATGCCGGCAATGCGGCTGGCCGGTACATCGGGGTGAGCCGTGGCCGCAGTGCCGCCGCCAAGACCGGTATCGGCCACTGCTGCGATCTGGGTCGATCCATCGTAGCCGTTGGCGTTGGCCACATTGGCCCCTACGATGACGCCCGCGCCGTATTCGTTGTGTTTTTCTTTGAGCACAAAGTTGTCGATCCAGGCCACGTCGAGGACCTGCGCCACCTGCACAAGCTGATCGTAGGTGGCGGCAATGATCAGGGTGTTCTCCTGCGCGCTGACCATCTCGGTGGCGCGTCCACTGACAACGGGGACAGCCATTGTGGCGTCCGCGCCCCGCTCAATGCGGATCCGGTAGAGATTAGTCCCTTCGCGCTTAAGACCTGGCGCAAGTTTGTAAGCAGGCTGGAAGATCCCCACCCAGTTGACCGCTGCCTGCGCCTGGGCCTGTGCCGCCTGTTCCGGCGTCATGCGCACTTTGAAGGCATTGTCAGGCAGGTAATCGAGCAGTTCGACGCCCGCGGAAGTGAGGCTGTCTTTGGCGGATTCTGTCACCGGGCCGCGGAATTGTACGATGTAGTAGCCCGCCGTACCGGCAGGATACTCTGTGATCGTCAGCGTGTCGGGCAGGGCTTGACCAGCGACTTCTCCAGGAACGATTGTGGCTGCTTTGAGCCGCACCGGAACCGCAGTCGGCTCCTGTGATGCTGGGGTTGCACTGCTGATCCCCACCGTAGAGAGAATCAGTGAAAGCACGAGGAAGGCCGTAGTCAGTCTTCGAAGTGAGCTACGCATCGGCTGTACTCCTTTGTGTTAGTACGGGTACCAGGATATTCAGTTGGCTGGGAGATGTGATTCTGCCAGATCGGCTCTCGCGTGGGGTACGCATACCCAAGTGGACATGTCAGGCAGCGACATCGCGGTTGGTGCGGATCTCAAGCGTGAGTGGAAAAGATTATATCCAGTACCAAGGTACTATGCAATCTATTCGCTTAACCGCCACATTCTTGGATTGATCAGGTTGGCGTCATCCAAACGGAGGTTGTGAAGTGTGGAAAGAAGTTCTGTGGGGAGTTGAGTATCGACGGCGACGAGATTTTCGCGGAGCTCGGCTTGTGTGCGTACCCCCACCAGCGCCGCGCTAAGACCGGGCTGGGCGAGGGCAAAGGCCACGGCAAGCTGGGCGGCACTCAGCCCCGTGCCGCTTTCCGCCGCCAAACGACGGAACTGTTGTGAGCGAGTGCGCAGCGGTTCCAGTCGATCCGGCAGGTAGTCTCCCCGTTCGGTGAGGACACCCTGCAACAGGATCGAGCGCGCCACCATGCCCACTTGCTGCGCCTGTGCTCGCCCAAAAACACCATCGGCCAGCCGCTGATCGAGGACAGAGTAAGTTACCTGGAGCATGTCGAACAGACCGCAAGCAACACCATCTTCGGGCATCTCAACGCCGTAGGTCGACGCGCCCACCCAGCGTACTTTGCCCGCGCTGCGCACTTCGTCGAACACGGCGGCCAACACGTCACCTTGATCGAGGAGATCCTGATCCAGGTTGTGGAGCTGCCAGATGTCAACATAATCGGTTTGCAGCGTTTTCAGGCTGGTCTCCAAGTTGCTGAGCATATGACGACGCAGTTCGTCGCCCTGTGGATTCTGCCCATCCGGCCCTTGTGTGGCCGCTTTGGTGGCAAGCACTGCGCGATCCCGTCGATCTTGCAGCGCGCGACCGAGTACCGCTTCGGCTGTGCCATAGCCACGGGCTGTATCGATGAAGTTGACCCCGGCGTCCAGCGCGGCGTGGACGAGGGCGACGGCTTCGTCTTCGGGCGGGCGGCCATAGTGACCGGGCACAGGGATGCCGTAGTCGAGTCCGAGTTCCACCGTGCCCAGCGCCAACGCCGAGACACGCAGGCCGGTGCGTCCTAGTGTGCGGTATTGCATGTCATAACCTCGGGTAGCGGAAGCGCAACGGCCAGCGGAAACGTAGTTCGCGGCGACGGCGCAATCTTTCTTCGGGATCACTGGGGATTTTAACGGCGCCGAGGATGAACCAGGAGATCGCCACCAGCAGCGAACCCACCGCGAAGATGATCATCTCGTCCACGCCAAAGCGCAATAACAACGAACCGACCACCGGCGCCAACATGCCACGCAAGCCGATCACTGTGGTCTGCAACGCCGAATATTCCACCACCTTGTCCGGCTCGGCCAGTTGAATGCTGGTGTTGATGAAGCCCAGATCGACGCCCGCCGAGATGATCCCCTGCACGATGAAGGCGGGCAGCAGCATCCAACCGTCTGTTGCCCAGATGTAGCAGGCCGGGATGATGGCGGCAAGGGCGCAGTTGACACGCAAAACCCACAGCCCACCACGTTGGTCGATCAACTTGCCCCATACCACGAAGCCCGCCAGCCAGAAGACGGACTGAGCCAACCCCAGTAGGCCAATCTCACTGTACGACAACCCCAGCCTATCTACCTGGACAATGGGGTAGAGGGCAAAGCCAATCAGCCCGCCGAATCCGTAGACCGAAATGCCGATTAGGTAGATGGTGAAGGAGCGGTTGCTGCGCACAATGCTCAGCAGACTGGTCACCGGTTTTGTCTCACGCGGCGGTAACGGTCCTTCATCTACCTGAAGACGCGCAAAGAGCACCGTAGACAGGATGCCCATGAGACCGGCCAGGGGAAAGATGATGCGGTAGCTCCACTGATCGAGCGCCCAACCGGCCAGCGGCGTCATCAACAGGATCGCCGCCACCATGCCCAGCCGCACCACCGACATCACCTGTCCGCGCACATGGGTGGGGTAGATGGTCTGAATGATGCGGGTGTAGGCAGGCGAAGGGAATGTCTCCAGAATCCAGAAAAAGGCCAGCAGCACCAGCATCCAACCCACATCGTTGATGAAGGCAAAGACGAGAAAGATGCTGCGTGCAATCAGCCAGGTTGTCACCGCGAAGGACATGGTGCGCCGTCTGCGCATCAAAATCACGCTGAAGGCAACCAGCACTGATCCCCAATAGTTCTGGGTGACGTAAAGCGCCAACAGATCAGAAGACGCCCCCAACTTGCGCAGCACCACAGGGATGAACTGTAACGAAGCGGCAAAAAAGAGGCCGTAGGCCATGGCCCCGACCAATTCGATGTACATGTTTCGGCGCACGATGGGATCCAGTGTGCCGGTGAGCGATCCTTCGAGGCGGGCTTGCAAGTTGAGCAGCCACATGGTTGTGTCTCTTAAGTTGTGAGCTGGCGGACTAAACCAAGGGCCTCTTCTTCCAATTCGGCCAAGCCGGCCGCATCTACGGCGCGGAAGAGGGCGCTTGTTTCGTCCGCTGTCAGAGGACGCTGAGGACGGCGGGGCACGCCGCAGTCGATGCCCAAGCGGGTGACAATCGCCTTCAACCCGGCAAAGAGGGGCGCAGTCAGCAGCGCGTCGATGACGAGGTTGGCCTTCTCTTGCAACACCCGCGCCTTTTCCCAATCACCTGCCTTGCCGGCCTGGTAGATGGCGCTAAAGGTGGACGGCATCACGTTGTAGGTGCTGCCGATTGCGCCATGTGCGCCCATTGCCAATCCACCTACAAAGACTTCGTCGAAGCCCGAAAAGACGGTGATGTCTGGGCGCAACCGGATGATACGCTGCATGTCGTAGAGGTTGTAGGCCGAGTATTTGATGCCTGAGATGCCGGGGATCTGGATCAGCTCGCGCATGAGGTCCGCATTGATCTCCACACCGGTGGCGCTGGGGATGTTGTAGACGTGGGTGGGCACGTCACCGGCCGCTTCGGCGATGAGCCGGTAATGATCGACAATGGCGCTGCGGTCAACACGGAAGTAAATGGGCGGCACGGCGGCTACGGCGTCAACGCCCAATTCGGCGGCATGACGGGCCAATCGCTGCGCCTCCGGCGTGGCAATCGCACCGATGTGGGCAACGATCTTGCCCCGTCCTGCATTTTGATCGACCACGGCTTCGAGCAGCGCACGGCGTTCATCCGACGTCATCAGCAGCCCTTCACCGGTGCCGCCGGCCACAAAGAAGCCATCGACGCCCCGCGCCAGCAGGTGATCCACCAAACGCCGGGCGCTTTCCAGGTTGATCACGGTGCCGTCCGCATTCATGGGAGTAAGCAACGCAGGCAGAATGCCGCCAATGATAGGATTGCCGAGGGTCATAAGCTGAGTTCTCGTTTCTATGATTTTGTTGTTGGTTTTGATAGATAGCTGATGCTGTGTGGCGTGTTACGGCTCGCTGCGCAATGGATGTGCCCGTAGCGCCTGGCGCAGGTTATCGACATTGTGGGCGCGCAGGGCGTCAATAATTCGTTGGTGATCGTCGACCACGCGCTGTGTATTGCGACGAATTGCGCCCGGTTGGTGCAAAATGGTGACACGAAAATGCTCAACCAGGAGCGGAATCAGGTCAATGAGCACAGAGTTGTGGGTGGCTTGAAAGAGCACTTTGTGAAATTCAATATCGTCTTTGACGGTGCTCTGCCCGGCGCGAAGATTGGCTGCCAGGCTGTGGTTGATCGTCTCTAACGCCTCGATCTGGCTGTCGGTGATTCGCTCGGCCATAAGATGGGCCGCGCCAATCTCCACCGTGGCGCGCGCTTCGCTCAAATCAGCCAGATTGGGGCCACCGTAATCACCGCCGTAATCAAGCGTCACCTGGAGCTGTTGGGCAAGTACACCTGCGTCATGAGGACGAACAAAGATACCCCGTCCTGCTTTCTTCTCGATCAACCCATCTGCCACCAACACACTCAGCGCCTCACGCACAATGTTTCGGCTCACCGAGAGACTCTCGCTCAGATCTCTTTCGCTGGGCAGTTGATCGCCCGGCTTCAGCTCTTCTGTGAGAATAAAACGACGAAGTGTATCCGTCGCCTGCTGTGTGAGTGTATCGCGGGAGAGCGGTTTGAGCATGATCCTGCTTATCGGTATAATTGGTCCAGTAATTGGACCACAATACCATGCAGGGATCGGGCTGTCAAGAGAGTTTGGATTGGTGATTGGTGACTAGTGATTGGGGACTGGGTGGAGTTTGCACCCTCTCCTGTCAAACGCCCCCCTCAACCAGAGATCAGGCGATTAAGCGATTTCAGATGTTCAACCCGATCCCCGATCCCCAATCACTAATCACCAATCACTAATCCCCACCCACCAACCACAAGGACACATCCATGACTGAGATCGGCTTACCGCTAGAAGAACTTGACACCCCTATGCTCTGGGTGGACATCGACCAGTTGGATCGGAACATTGCCATTCTGGCGGACCATTTCGCACAGGTCGGTGTGCAATGGCGACCGCACACCAAGGGGATCAAAGCGCCCGCGATTGCCCACAAATTGGTAAAGGGTGGGGCCATCGGCGTCACCTGTGCCAAACTGGGCGAGGCCGAGGTGATGGCCGCCGCCGGCATCGAGGACATTCTCATTGCCAACCAGGTGGTGGGGAAGCACAAAATTCAGCGCCTGGTCAACCTCTGCCGCTGGGCCGACGTCAAAATCGCCGTGGACAGCACCGCCACGCTGGCCGACCTGGGCCGCGCCGCACAGGACAAAGGCGTCAACGTGGGGGTACTTATCGAAATCGACAGCGGCATGAAGCGCGCCGGTGTGCTGCCGGGTGAGCCGGTGGTCGCCCTGGCACAAACCATTGTACAGACCCCGGGGCTGCGCTTCGACGGTCTCATGAGCTGGGAAGGCCATTCGCTCTCAGCGCCGTCGCACGAGGAGCGGCGCGCAGAAGCGGCGCGCTCCATCGCGTTGCTCACCGAAAGCGCCGATCTCTGCCGCGCCGCCGGTATCCCTGTGCGCATTGTCAGTTGTGGCGGCAGCGGCACACTGGACGTGACGCCGTCTCTCCCCGGCATTACTGAAGTACAGGCCGGTGGGGCCGTTTTCAACGATGTCACCTACACCAAGTGGCTGGTGCCCACGCAACCAGCGATCTTCGTCCGCTGTACCGTCACCAGTCGGCCCAACCCCAGCCGTATCATCGTCGACGGTGGCTTTAAGACGATGCCCGCCTGGCTCAACCAGCCCAAGCCACTCGGCATCGAACACGTGGAAAGGGTGGCCACTTCCGCCGAGCATGGGATCATCAACCTGTCTGAACCCAACCACGACTTGAAGGTGGGCGACGGTTGCGACTTCCTTCTCGGCTACGGCGACGCCACTGTCTTCTTGCACGATGTCATCTACGCCATGCGCAACGGCATTGTCGAAGCTATCTGGCGCGTTGAAGCACGCGGACGCATTCGGTAACGCAGAGTAAAGATCTGATCCACGAAGGCACACGAAGAGACACGAAGGCAGAAGGTAAAAACTAGGGAGAAGGGACACGGCTTACACGGATTTTCAGGATTGTTTTGGAGGAGAGAAAATTCATCTTCTTTTTTCATCTAAAATCCTGCAAATCCGCGCAATCCGTGTCCATCTCTTTGGCTTCGTGTCTCTTCGTGGATCAAAAACCTAATTTCACCATTACTGAAAGGATTGTTGATGCACACCCTGCCCTTCGACCAACCCGGTCGATTTTGGAAAGGCAATTTGCACGCCCATTCCACCTTGTCCGACGGGCGACTGTCGCTGGAAGACGTCTGCCGCCTTTACGCTGAGGAAGGCTACGACTTCCTCTCTTTAACCGATCACTTCCTTGAAAGTTACGGCTGGCCTATCGCCGACACGCGCCTGTGCCGCAGTGAGGACTTTACCACCATCATCGGCGCGGAACTCCACGCCGGGCGCACCGAGTTAGGGGAGATCTGGCACATCCTCGCCGTGGGGTTGCCGCTTGACTTTGCCCGCGCAACGCCCCAGGAGACAGGACCCGAAATCGCGGCGCGTGCTCTGGCCGTCGGCGCATTTGTGGCCGCCGCCCACCCCAACTGGTACTCCCTCAGCGAAGGGGACATCCTCTCGCTGGGCAATATCGACGCCATTGAGATCTACAACGGCGTCTCCGCTGATCACAACGACCGCGCCGAAAGCTGGCATGTGGCCGACGTGCTACTGGGCAAAGGACATCGCTACAGCGCCTGCGCCTGTGACGACTACCACGCCAACCCCGCCAATCACGATTTCGGTCGCGGCTGGGTTTGGGTGAAGAGCGAATCGCTGGAACCCGACGCATTGGTCACCGCGCTCAAGGCCGGCCACTACTACGCCAGCACAGGACCGCAGATCCACGATGTCCGCGTCGAGGACGGTTCAATTTTCGTCCGTTGTTCGCCGGTGGAGCGCATCTGGGTGACGGGCATCGCCAGCCGCACGCGCCGCACCAATGGCTGCGCCATCACCGAGGCCGAGTTCAATCTCGACAACTTCAACAGCCCCTTCTGCCGGGTGACGATCCGCGATGTCCACGGGCGGCAGGCGTGGACGAACCCGATCTGGTTGGGATGACGACGGACGACCGACGACATGAGGGGTGGATTGGTTGGGTTTGGGGAAGGTGAAACGATGAAGCGTTGAAGCGATGAAGCGTTGAAGCGTTGAAGCGATGAAGCGTTGAAGCGATGAAGCGTTGAAGCGTTGAAGCGATGAAGCGTTGAAGCGATGAAGCGAGGAATGTGATTGGACTTCCGGGAAGAAACGACCTCTTCCCAGAAGGTTTCTGTGACCTGGCGGGTTTTCTGCAACCCGCCAGGTCTTTTTCTACCTACCCCTGAAACGCCCGCACTGTCTTCAGCCCGGCAGTCGCGCCGCCGAGGACCATGCCGGCGTCGCCGCCTGCGGTGAGAAAGCGGAATCCCTGTTCGGCACGGCGTACTGCTTCTTCGGGCGAAGCGCAGGCGATGCCGGGGACTGTCCCGGTGTTCTTGCACGCCTGGATCACCTTCTCCAGGGCAATACGGTGCTCGTCGCGTTCAAACATCTGGCTGGGGTGGAAGCCCATTGATAGCGACAGGTCCGAAGGGCCAACCCAGCAGCCGTCCACCCCCGGTGTACCGAGGATGGCTTCGGCGTTCTCCACGGCTTCCACCGTTTCGATCTGCACCGCCACGAAGATCTGATCGTCGATCCAACTGGAATAGTCAGCGCCGTAGGCGCGGGCGCGTCCCCAGCCCCACGAGCGGGTTCCCTTGGGCGGGAAGCGGCAGGCGTCTGCGGCGGCTTTGGCGTCTGCTGCGTTGTTGACCATGGGGATGACCACACCCATGCAGCCCTCGTCAAGCAGGCGACCGATCATCGTGAAATCGTTGCGCGCCTCACGCGCCATGGGGATGGCCGATCCTGTGCGCAGCGCGATGAGTGCAGCAATGGTGGAATCCGGCCCCCACGTGCCGTGCTGATTGTCGATCATCACAAAATCGATGCCGCAATCGCTGAGCATCTCGGCAATGATCGCCGACCCCAAGCCCAGCGGATAGCCGAACACCGCCTTGCCCTCAGACATCTTCTGCTTCGCACTATTGATTCGCATAAGTGGTCTCGTTTCTGTGTGTAGAGTAGAAAAAAGTGATTGGTGACTGGGCAGAGATCTCTGCCCAGTCACCAATCCCTAATCACCAATCACTTGTCTTTAATCACTTGTCTTCAATCCCCAGTCCCCGATATCTCTTGATCCCCAATCCCTTCGAGGATAATCTCACGGGAGCGGTGACAGCGTACCCAGTGGCCCGGCTCAATTTCTTCGAGGTGGGGCGTCTCGCTGCGGCAGACGTCGGCAACGTAGCGGCAGCGCGGGTGAAAGTAGCAACCCGACGGCGGATGTGCCGGATCGGCCACTTCGCCTTCGAGGATGATACGTTGTGAGCGCAGGCGAGGATCAGGCTTGGGCACGGCGGAAAGCAGCGCTTCGGTGTAGGGGTGCTTGGGGGTTTTGAAAAGTGCCGCCGTTTCGGCGACTTCGACAATCTTGCCCACGTACATCACCGCCACACGGTCGCTGACATGTTTGACCACGCTCAGATCGTGGGCCACAAAGAGGTACGAAAGCCCCAGCCTGTCTTGAAGTTCGAGTAGCAGGTTCACAATCTGCGCCTGCACCGACACATCCAGCGCAGAGACAGGTTCATCGGCGACAATCAGGCGCGGGTTCAGGGCGAGGGCGCGGGCAATGCCCACACGCTGGCGTTGTCCACCGCTGAAGGCATGGGGATAGCGTGTCATGAAGGCTGTGGGCAAGCCGACCACTTGCATCAATTCGGCCACACGGTCCTGGCGATCTTTGCTGCCCATGCCGTTGATCAGCATTGGCTCGGCAATGATGTCGGCAATGGTCATGCGTGGGTTGAGCGACGAGTAGGGATCCTGGAAGATCATCTGCATCTGCGGGCGCAACGGACGTAGTTCGCTCTTGGGCAAGGTCGCCACGTTGACCGTCTGTCCATTGTCCAAACGAAAGCGGATCTCGCCCGATGTGGGCGTTACTGCACGCAGAATACAGCGGGCCGTCGTTGTTTTGCCGCAGCCGCTCTCTCCCACCAGCGAGAGCGTTTCGCCCTGTCGAATGTGAAAATTAACCTCGTCTACGGCGCGCACTTGGCCAACTACACGGCGCAGCAGTCCTTTTCGGATCGGGAAATACTTTTTGAGATCGCGCACTTCGAGCACATTTTCAACGTTGGATTTTGCACCGTTTTGTTCAGCCATGAAGTGTCTTTTCTACGTTTACCGGATTGCCTCGGCAACTTCCGGATTGTGGTTTTATCTCTGTGGTTCAAGGGTTGGCGCGGCAACTTCCGGCTCATTGTAGAGGAAACAACTCACCGTCTGCTCGGCGACGACGGCGTGAAGTTGGGGTTGATGCCGATCACAGACACCGGCCATGAACTCCGTACAGCGCGGGTGAAAAGGACAGCCCTTGGGTCGCGCATAGGGGTGCGGAATTGAGCCGCTAATCGTCGCAAGTTTGGTACGCGGCGGCGCGAAGATGCTGGGGATCGAGCGTAGCAACGAACGTGTGTAGGGGTGCTTGGGATCGTGGAAAATCTGATCCACCGGTCCTTTTTCGGCGACTTGCCCCAGGTACATCACCGCCACATCGTCGGCCATCTCGGCGATGACGCCCATGTCGTGGGTGATGAGGATAATCGCCAGGCCCCGCTCTTCTTGCAACTGGCGCATTAGATCGAGGATCTGCGCCTGTGTCGTCACATCCAGGGCTGTGGTGGGTTCATCGGCAATCAGGATGCGTGGATCGCTGGCCAGCGCCAGGGCAATCATCACACGTTGGCGCAGCCCGCCGCTGAGTTGGAACGAATACTCGTCGATGCGGCGATCCGGCTTGGGGATGCCTACCATGTTCAGCAGCTCAATGGCTTCCAGGCGCGCCTGTTTGGCGGTAAGCCCTTTGTGCAGGCGGATAGCTTCGATGATCTGATTGCCCACGGTGTAGTGTGGGCTGAGCGACGTCATCGGCTCTTGGAAGATGAGGGCGATCTCACCACCGCGGATTTCACGCATCAGGCGGCTGTCGTCGTCCTCTTGCGCTAGATCGATCTCCTGGATGCGCCCGCCGCCCATATCGCGGCGCAGCAGGATTTCACCTTCCACAATGATGCCCGGCCTTTCCACAATCCGTAGGATCGACCGTGCCGTCACACTTTTGCCGCAGCCGCTTTCACCCACAATGCCCAGCGTACGTCCGGCATAAATATCAAAACTAGCACCGTCCACTGCCTGCACCACACCCTCATCTTGATAGAAGAAGGTTTTTAGGTTTCGGACGGAGAGGATTGGTTGATCGTTGGTCGTCATGGTTGTCGTTTCGTTGAGTTAGAGACTGGGCACTGGCGATCAGGGACTGGGGATGGGGTAGACGAAGTTGACGAGGCGGCGGGAGTATTGAAGTGAACCGACCAATTTTCCAACAACGCGTCTAACTTCGTCTACCCAGTCCCCAGTCCCTGATCGCCAGTGCCCATTATCCATACGGATCCGCGGCATCGCGCAACCCATCGCCGAGGAAGTTGAAAGCCAGCACCGCCAGCACCACCGGCACCACAGGGTAGAGCAGCCAGGGTGAGATGGCGACGGCTTGAATGTTCTGCGCCTGTTGTAAGAGGACGCCCCAACTCACCGCGGGCGGACGCAAGCCCAGCCCGAGGAAGCTTAGCGACGTCTCCGAAATGATCATGGCCGGGATGGCCAGTGTTGTGGCCGCAATGATGTGGCTGAGGAACGACGGCACCATGTGACGAAAGATGATGCGCATCTGCCCCGCGCCCGCCAACTCTGCCGCAGTGACGAAGTCCTCTTCGCGCAGTGAGAGGAATCGACCACGCACCACACGCGCCATCACCGTCCACCCGATGAGTGAGAGGATGATGGTAATGGCAAAGTAGATGCGCGTGACGCTCCAATCGCGGGGCAGCGCGGCGGCCAGCCCCATCCACAGCGGAATCGTGGGGATCGAGCGCACAATCTCAATGATGCGCTGAATCACGTTGTCCACCATGCCACCGTAAAGGCCCGAAAGACCGCCCAACAGCACGCCAAGAAAAAGACTGAGCGTCACACCAACGAGTCCGATGGTCATCGAGATGCGGGTTGACAGCATCAGACGTGACCAGAGATCACGTCCATTCAGATCAGTGCCTAACAGGAAGATCGAATCTTCAGTACGCGCGCCTTCCACACCGATGATGTGGCGGTCGGCGGGGATGAAGCCGAATAGCTTGTACTCGTACCCCTTGGCAAAGAGGACGATAGGCAACTTGTTGTCGGGGTTCGGTGTGTAAACGCGCTTGAACGTTGTTGGGTCGCGTCTGCCTTCAATCGCATAGACGTGTGGGCGAAATTGACCGTCATCGAACCAGTGGATTGGCTGCGGCGGCAACAAAGAAAGTTCTGCCGTCGACGTAAAGGGATCTGAGTAGGCGAAAAAGTCGGCAAAAAGGGCGACCACGTAAAATGCAATAATGATCACCGCCGAGATCATTGCCAGCTTGTGCTTACGGAAACGCCACCACATCAACTGCCATTGGGTGGCCACCGAAATGCGATCAGCGGCATCGACGTTGCGTTCAACCTGTACATCGTCGAGGGTTGGGGCTGGTTTCACTGCTTGCGCCATGATTAACTCTCCAACCGAATTCTAGGATCGACCCACATCAGTACCAGGTCGGAGATGAATGTACCAATGACGGTTAACACCGCCAGCAGCAGAAGAATTGTGCCTGCCAGGAAGAGATCCTGGGCAATGAGCGATCTGAACAGTAACGGGCCTACCGTGGGGAGGCTCAATACCAGCGAAACGATGATGCTGCCCGACACAATGAAGGGGAAGATGTAGCCGATCGTGCTGGCAAACGGGTTCAGCGCCGCCCGCACAGGATACTTGAGGATGACGCGCGTCTTCGAGAGCCCTTTGGCGCGGGCGGTGGTGACGTAGGGCTTGCGCAACTCATCGAGCAGGTTGGCGCGCATAATGCGCACCAGTTCGGCCGTCCCAGCCAAGCCGAGGATCAGCGCAGGCAGGGGCAGATGCTTCATGAGATCCCATATCTTGGCCAAACTCCATGGCTCCATCAGATATTCAGGCGAAAAGAGGCCACCAATACTGGTGATGCCGAAATATTTGAAGCTCACATACATCACAATCAGTGCCAACATAAAGTTTGGAATGGCAATCCCAATGAAGCTGATGAAGGTGAAGAAGTAGTCGCCGATTGAATATTGTTTGACTGCAGAATAAATGCCGATGGGCAACGCCACCGCCCAGATGAAGAGCACCGCCGCCAGCGAAACCACCATCGTCAATGTCAAGCGGTCGCCAATCACTTCGAGCACGGGCCGGTTGTATTCCATGGCCATGCCGAAATTCCCCTGCATCATCAGCCCGATCCAGCGGAAATACTGCATATAGATTGGCTGATCCAGCCCATACTGCTGGCGGATGGCGGCGGCCTCTTCCGAGCTGACCACCGTTCCCGTCGATTGCAACTGTGCAATGTACGACGTGACATAGTCGCCCGGTGGCAACTGAATAATTAAGAATGAGAGCACCGATGCCGCCCAGATTGTGACCAGGCCGGCCATGAAACGACGGATAATGTATGAGACCATAGTGTGTCCTTGTGGAGAGGTGATTAGTGATTCGTGATTGGGGAATAGGCGATTGAGCGATTAGGAGATTTTACATCCTTTACAGGATCCCCGATCACTCAATCCCCTAATCGCTCAATCGCTCGTCCTCCCCAATCACGAATCACGAATCACCAATCACCAATCACCAATCACTTATTCTCCCGCATCCGTAAAGAAGAAGGTGGACGGACGCGAGATGTTCGGAGTCTGACCCGCCTGGATATTGAACTGGCGGGAGGGGATGTTGCCCATGTTGTTCTTTACTACACGCACGCCCATGAAGGCGCCCGACTGACCGACGGTGCCCATCGTCCACACATCGTCGGTGATGATCGACCAGATTTCCTGGCCGATGGTGACGCGTTCTTCCGGTGTGGCGGCCAAACCCTGGCTGAAGAGATCCAGTACCTTCAACACGTTGGGATCCGTCGGTTCGATACCGGCAGCGCCACCTGTGGAATACCACACACCGTAGGCAGGGCCGGTGCCCGAAGTATCGTTCACGGGGAGGGCATGGAACGGATAGAGGAAGAGCTCATCTGTGCCGTCGTTTTGCCACACGAACGTCTGCAATTCATTGGCGGCGCGGCGTGTCTCCACCAGCGAACGCTCCGATTCCACAACGTTGGCGAAGATACCGACGTTGGCCCAGTCTTCCTTCACCAGTTCGGCCAGTTGGGTGAACTGGATGAAGGCAGGGATGGTGGGCAGTTCGATGATCAGCCGTTCGCCGTTGTCGGTGCGCAGTCGGTAGCCGTCATTGTCACGTTCGGTCAGGCCCAGATCGTCCAGCATCTGGTTGGCCATATCGGGATCGAAGTTCGCCCACAACGTGCGGTACTCGGCACCTGGATTGAAGATAGAGGATTCAGCGACCACGGCGGAACCCGGCACGCCGATGCCCAGGAAGATGATCTCGTTGATCTTGTCGCGATCCACGGCCAGCGACAAGGCCCGGCGGAAGTCGACGTTCTTGATCCACTGGGAAATCTCCGGATCTGCCTCATAGCTTAGGTTCCACTGGAAAGCGCCATCGGCGCCATGTTGGGCCGGATCCAGTGAAACCGTGTAATTGCCCGTTTCGGCATTCTCGATGAGTACAGGCAGATTGGCTAGTGAAATATGGCGAGACTGGTAGTCGAATTCACCGGCGATGGCACGCAGGTTGAGCACTTCGAGATTTTCAGCCAGCGTCATCGAAATGCGGTCGATGTACGGAAGCTGGTTGCCTTCAGTATCAACGCCGAAGTAGTAGGGGTTGCGTTCCAGCACCCAATTGTCGGTGGTGATGGGGTTGATCGTCTTCCACGGCGTCACGACTGGCAGATCGGGGTTGCGCTGCCAGGTGTTCTTGTCTTTGAACAGGTTGACCCAGTTGTCGAAGCCTTCTTCGGCGACCAGAGCGTCAAGTTCCTCCTGATCAACAAAGGCGGGGTGGAACTGTTGCAGGTAGTGTGCAGGGGCGAAACCACCCATGCCGGTGTTACCGAAAATGGCTTGACCACCAAAGACGTTGACCGAACTACCAAGCACTTCGAGGAAGAGCGAATTTGGCGCAGGGAAGGTGAATTTGACGGCGTAATCGTCTACCATTTCCAGGGTGGCGCCGCCATCAACATTGAAGAAGGGCGAACGGACAGGCACCAGATCTTCGTTCATGTACATGTGCTCGAACCAGAACAAGATGTCATTGGCCGTAAACGGTGTCCCGTCGGACCACTTGGCGCCCTCGCGCAGCAGAATGGTGATCTCGGTGCTGTCTTCGTTGATTTCCCATCCCTTGGCCAGGTTGGGCACCACTTCGGGGAAGTTCGCTGCATCCCAGAAGACAAGTCGGTCGCCGCCGGCTACGCGATGGCCGTTCTGTCCGTCGCCGGGGCCGGTAAAGCCGCGCCGCCATGTACCGCCGTACTTGCCGATTTCGTGTACCGGCTGGATCACGAGTAGATCCGAGGGCACGGGCAGGCGGTCTTCCACCGGAGGAAGATCTCCCGCTGCCACCATCTCCGCCAACATCGGCGCTTCGCTGAAGCTGGTGGGGAAAGCGCTTTCATCGGTGATGATGTCGGGGCCTTCGATCTCGCCGATCAGGGTTGAGCCGAGTCGTTCTTCTTCGGCGGGTGCTTCGGCAGCAGCTTCTTCGGCAGGTGCTTCGGTTGCTTCTGCGGCGGGTGCTTCGGCAGCAGGCGCATCGGCAGGCGCATCAGTCGCCGGTTCTGCGCCGCCGCCACAGGCAGCCATCACCAGTGTAAGCACCAGCAGCAGCGCAATAAGCCATGCCTGCTTGCTGATCGTACGCTGTGGGAATGGATTCGAGTTCAGCATGCCATCTCTCCTTGGTGTGGTGGGCGTTTGTAATTAAGACAAAATATAGAATGATCATGCGTTTCATCTCCAAGTTGGTGTAAATCAACTGAATTGGTGCAAATCAACTGAAGATGCTACGCGTGAGCGCAATTAAACAACAGAATCGTACGATGAACCGGGGTAGACGGCTGTATAGTATGCAAAGAACCCCGAAATGCACAAATTATACTGCAATCAAAAACCAATGTCAGCTTAGTGTACGGCGGTAAGCGGTGCTTTGTGAGGAAAGTGAAGTGCAGCAGAGCTGACCTCAAAGGGGGATGTGGTCAAGTCCTACGGGGTGGAAGAATAGCATACGGCACATCGGGCGTCAAACTCACAACACAAAGTCGAAAATAAAAAGCAGTGGGGCAATTTGCCCCACTGCTTTCGCGAAATTTGGTATCGTTGATGATTGATGGTTACATTAGTAGACACTTTTTGAATGTAAATATGCTTTTCGGTAGTTCGTATTTTTCAATAATGTCGCTGATGGTGTTTCCATCGGTAGTGGTAGATGATCGGCCAATAGATTGCTCACCATTGTGTTCAATTCCCACGTGGTGGTTGGCTTAGTCAAAAAGGCATCAACCCCCTCAGAGATTGCTAAACGACGATCTTGTTCTTTGCCACTGGCCGTAAGGATGATTATGGGTAGACAACTGAATCGCCGATCTGCTCTCAGGTAACGTAGCACACTCATACCATCCATTTCGGGCATAGCCAAATCCAGAATTAACAGATCGACTGGATGATCAACGATTACTTTTATCGCTTCACGTCCATTGTTTGCGGTTACAATTTTGTGACCTCTCTGGCAAAGTTGATAAGCCAATACTTTTTGTGTCACCGGGAAATCATCTACAATCATAATGGTGGCCATACTGCTCACCTTTCCTGTGCCTGGCGCCCTTAAGGACAATTAAACGAGGCGTCTAATGTTTTGGGCTCGTTATGCACCAGCTTAGCAGAAAACCATTCGATTTCGTATGGATCTAGTGGCCTAGGTTGGCAAAGCGGGATTATACTGAAGGTTTGTTAATCTAATGTAAGCTTGGAGTAAATAGTTCACTTATGACAGCAACGCCTTATTATGCAACTTCTGCCGGCACGGAACGTTTTGCGCGCCGATTCAGTTACCTGGCGCCGGATCATTTTCGGACGCGTTACGGGCTTACCCTGAGCAGTATTGGGCTGGGCACCTACCTGGGCGGCACTCAATCTATCGACAGCCAACGTTATGTGGCGAGCATTCGGCATGCCGTTGCCAATGGCTGTAACGTGCTGGATACGTCGGTGAACTATCGCATGATGCAGTCGGAGCGCGATATGGGATTGGCGCTCTCTAGTCTCTTTGATGAAGGGGCGGTGCGGCGCGATGAACTGATAGTCTGCACCAAGGGTGGCTTTATTCCCTTTGGTGACACCTCCCCAGAAGACCGCGAAGAGTATCTGCGTGAGTCGCTCTATGCTAAACGTCTGGCCGAACCGCAGGATGTGGTGGGTAACGTCCACTGTTTGGCGCCCAATTATATTAGCAACCAGATTGGTGTCAGCCTGACGAACCTGCGTCTGGGTACTGTTGACGTCTATTATCTACACAATCCTGAGTTTCAGTTGAGTTACGTTACTGCGCAGGAATTTCGGCGGCGCATTCGTGCTGCTTTTGTGCGTCTTGAAGAAGAGGCTGCCCAAGGACATATTCGATTTTACGGTATCTCTACCTGGGACGGCCTACGCGCCGGCCAGAATGATCGTACCTACTTGCCGCTGTCGCTTTTTGTTCAGATTGCGCGCGAAGTTGCCGGCGAAAGTCACCGGTTTCGTTTTGTTCAGTTTCCCTATAATTTGGAGATGTTAGAGGCTGTTGTAGAAAGTAACCAGGTCTTCGACACTGAGAAAGATGGGCAGATGCAGCGGCTCAACCTGCCTTTGCTGGCGGTGGCGCGCCAACACGCATTGGTGACCGTCAGTTCGACAACCCTGTCACAGGGCAAGCTGCTCGGCCGTATCCCGAGCAATGTGAAGCCTATTCTGGGGGAATTTGGCAGCGACGCCCAGTTCGCAATCCAGTTTAACCGGAGTACACCGGGGCTTACCACAACGCTGGTGGGGATGGGTAATATTGAACATGCAATTGAGAACCTGGCCGTAGCGCAGAAGCCGATTGTGCCGCCCGATGTCTTCTTTAGCATGTTTGGCCGTTGAGCAAAGAGTGTTGCTCTTCTGCGTCCGGTAGTTACCACCGGACGCAGTTTTTTTAGCTGTTTACGACTTGCGTTTGCCGCCCTTTTTCGTTGTCTTCTTTTGGCTCAGCATTTGCACCGCTTCGGCCATTGTCACCGCCTGTGGATCGACGTTTTCGGGCAACGAAACATTCGTGCGCTTGTGGTTGACGTAGGGGCCGTAACGTCCATCCAACACCTGGACCACGCCGCCGTCGGGATGTTCGCCTAGATCTTTAAGCACTTTCTTGGCGCTCGCCCCTTTTTCGGGCTTGGACGCCAGCAACTCAAGCGCCCGATCCAGCCCAATCTCCAAAACGTGATCCGGTGCCTTGATGCTGACGAACGTACCGTCGTGGACAACAAATGGGCCGAACCGGCCTACGCCTGCGCGCACTTCTTTGCCACTTTCGGGGTGAAGACCTAGCGGCCGGGGCAGTGAAAGCAACTTCAACGCCATCTCCAGATCCGCATCTTCGAGCTGCATGCCTTTGAGCAGGCTCACCCGCTTCGGCTTCTTTGCTTTGCCCTCGCCCTCATCACCCAACTGTACGTAAGGACCATACGGACCAATTTTCCGGTAGATGGGTTTGCCGGTTTCGGGATCTTCCCCCAGCACTTCGGGGCCTTCTTCTTTTTGAGAGAGTAATTTCTCTACCGTTTCGGCGTCGAGATCGGCGGGGGCCAACGAGTCGGGCAGGCCGACGGTAACGCGATCTCCGTCTTCTCCGCGCGCCAGGAAGGGCCCAAACTGGCCGATGCGAATTTCGGCGGCCAGATCACTGAAGCCTACCTGGCTGGCCGTGCGCGGATCGATCTGCGCTTCTTTCTCTTTAACTTGTGTGTCCAGCCCCTTTTGGCCCAGGTAGAATTGGCGCAGGTATTCGAGCCAGCCCGTGTCCCCTTCGGCAATGTCGTCGAGCGTCTGCTCCATTTCGGCGGTGAAGTGCAGATCCACCAGATTCTCAAAATGGTTTTCCAGCAACTGTGTCACCGCAAAAGCGACAAAGGTAGGCACCAGTTCTTTGCGCTGTTTGAAGCAGTAGCCGCGCTCCTGGATCGTATCGATGATGGTGGCGTAGGTGGACGGGCGACCAACGCCCTCCGATTCCAGCGCCTTGACAAGTGAGGCTTCGGTGTAGCGGGCAGGTGGCTTTGTCTCGTGACCGATGGCTTCGAGATCGCGCACGTCGACGATTTCGTCTACTTTGAGTTCGGGCAGCGTCGTGTCCTGGTCGTCCAGCGCGCTGTCGGGATCGTCGTTGCCTTCCACGTAGGCGCGGAAGAAGCCGGGGAAGAGGATGGTACGTCCACTGGCTCGGAAAAGTGCGTCGTCTACGCTGATTTGCACTGTGGTGAACTTGAGCCGCGCTTCGGCCATCTGCGTGGCGACGGTACGCTTCCAGATTAGATCGTATAGCGCTTTTTCAGCACCGGAAATGGGCAGGCTGTCGGCAGGCAACATCTGGTTGCCTGCTGGGCGGATGGCTTCGTGGGCCTCCTGCGCGCCCTTGGCTTTGGTCTGATAGCGCCGAGGTGTTTTGTTTACGTATTCTTCGCCGTAGAGCTCGGTGACCCGTCCGCGTGCGGCGTTGATGGCCTCTTCGCTTAGGTTTACTGAGTCGGTGCGCATGTAGGTGATGTAACCGTTTTCGTATAGATGTTGGGCAGTGCGCATTGTCTGTTGCGCGCCCCAGCCTAACTTGCGGTTGGCTTCCTGTTGCAGCGTGCTGGTGGTGAAGGGGGGCGCAGGCGAACGTGTGGCCGTACGCTCGTCCACCGAAGAGACCATCCACTGTCCTTTGAGGAGACGCTCGCGTAGCTTGTTGGCTTCGGCCTGATCGAGCAGAAGGACGTCCTTGCCTTCTGCAATTTGGCCGGTGTTCTCGTCGAAGTCGCGCCCGCTGGCGACGCGGCGTTCGCCCACCGACACCAACTGGGCTTCAAATCGATGCGCCGGTTTGTCGGGGCGTTTGTTGAGCAGCGCTTTCAGATCCCAATAGGTGCCTGTGTGAAAGGCGCGGCGCTCACGCTCACGGAGTACGAGCAGGCGCACCGCCACGCTTTGCACCCGCCCGGCCGACAGTTTGGGCGCGATCTTTTTCCACAATAACGGCGAAAGGGTATAACCCACTAGCCGATCCAGGATGCGCCGCGTCTCTTGCGCGCGTACCAGGTTGTCGTCGATCTTGCGTGTATCGGTCAACGCTTTTTGGATCGCTTCGCGTGTAATCTCATGGAAGACCATCCGCGTAACGGGGATCTTCGGCTTGAGCACCTCGGTTAGATGCCATCCGATACTCTCGCCTTCACGGTCTTCATCGGTGGCGAGGATCAGTTCATCCGCCTCTTCAAGCAACTTTTTGAGTTCGCTGACGACTTTCTTCTTTGACGCCGGGATCACGTATAGAGGCTCAAAGTCCTTTTCTACATTGACGCCCAGCCGCGCCCACGGTTCGCCTTTGTAGCGCGCCGGGATCTCACTTGCCGAAGCAGGGAGATCGCGTACATGGCCCATACTGGCCTGTACGTGATACTCCTTGGGCAAAAAGTTGCGGATGGTTTTGGCTTTGGTAGGTGACTCAACAATGACTAATTTTGTCATAGAAAATGCTTCACTTCTTCCGGAAATCGCAATTGTATAGTGAACTCTAAGTATAGTGAACTCTAAGTATAGTGAACTCTAAGTATAGTGAACATGGTAGTGTAACGTTGGCATGATACACAACATACCTGGTTACGTAAAGTGGTAATTTGATCGTTTTCGGGATTTATAAAAAGTTTGGCAGTTATAGATGCATTGGCGTTTTTTACATCTTCGTACATAATGGTTGGCGTTGCCCTGCGAACAGACCATAATTCACAGGCTTTTCGCCTGCTATAAGGAAATCCCCCTATGAAGTTAAAACAGTTTGCGCATCTGGCATTGCTCGAATCTGAGGCCATTTATGTGATGCGCGAGGTGACGGCACAGTTCGAGCGACCGGCGCTACTCTTTTCCGGCGGCAAAGACTCGATCCTATTGGCCCATCTGGCGCGTAAAGCCTTCTACCCAGGCCGCATCCCCTTTCCCTTGCTCCACATTGACACCGGACACAACTTTGTCGAAACATTGACCTTCCGTGATGAATTGGTGGAACAGATCGGCGCTCGCCTGATTGTGCGTTATGTGCAAGATTCGATTGATCAGGGCCGCGCCGTCGAAGAGAGTGGCCCCAACCCCAGCCGCAATGGGCTGCAAACCATCACCCTCCTCGACGCATTGACCGAACTCAAGGTCGACGCCGCCATGGGCGGCGCCCGCCGCGACGAAGAAAAGGCTCGCGCCAAAGAACGTTTCTTCTCGCACCGCGACCGCTTCGGCCAATGGGATCCCAAAAACCAGCGCCCCGAGTTGTGGAACCTCTACAACGGGCGCAAACACATGGGCGAGCACTTCCGCGTCTTCCCCATCAGCAACTGGACGGAACTCGACGTCTGGCAGTACATCGCCGCCGAAGAAGTGCCGCTGCCCAATCTCTACTTCTCTCACCGCCGCGACATCATCCGCCGCGAAGGCATGCTCCTCGCCGCCGGTGAGGTTGTCACCGCCCAGCCGGGCGAAATGGTAGAAAGCCGCATCGTCCGCTTCCGCACCATCGGCGACATGACCTGCACCGGCGCCGTCGAATCTCGCGCCGCCACCCTCGACGAAATCATCCAAGAAGTCGCCAGCGCCCGTGTCACCGAGCGCGGCGGCCGCGCCGACGATCGCCGCTCCGAGGCGGCGATGGAAGATCGCAAGCGGCAGGGGTATTTTTAGGTGATTGGTGATTTGTGACTGGTGATTGGGGCAGAGGGTTGAGTGTGCGCAAGGTGTTGTGGGAAAGGAGTTTGTTGTGGAAGGTGGGTTTGAAGGGTTGGACTTTTATCAAGACAGTTTGACGTTGGTCAAGGCGGCCTATCAACTGGCTGGTAAGTTACCGGATTATGAGAAGTTCGGTCTTGCTTCGCAATTGCGACGTGCGGCGAGCAGTGTGCCGCTTAACATTGCCGAAGGATATGGACGCTATCACTATCTGGATCGTCTGCGCTTCTTGTACATTGCGCGTGGATCTTTGCAGGAGACGCTGAACGCCTTTGTGGTTGCACATAGTGTTGGCTACATCGATACTGAACAACTTAAATGGACACATGAACTAAAGTCTCAAATTGAGCGAAACTTGAACGGCTACTGTCGCTTTGTACGCCAGCAAGCCCAAGGACAAACCGAGTACGGCGACAATTACATTCGAGAAGACGAGATCCCCTATGCAGTCGAATAATCAACCAACCAATCGCCCTGCCGCCGAACCAACGGCGGATACCTCTGCCCCAATCACCAATCACCAATCACCAATCACCAACTCCCCCACCGACCTCCTCCGCTTCTCCACCGCCGGCTCCGTCGATGACGGCAAAAGCACGCTCATCGGCCGGCTGCTTTACGACTCGAAGGCCATCTTTGAGGACCAGATGGAGGCTGTAGAGTTGGCCAGCCGCAACCGCGGCGACGAGTACGTCGATCTGGCGCTGCTCACCGACGGGCTGCGCTCAGAACGGGAGCAGGGGATTACGATTGACGTGGCCTATCGCTACTTTGCCACGCCCAAACGCAAATTCATCATCGCCGACACGCCAGGACA
Source organism: bacterium (assembly GCA_016124945.1). Classification (GTDB taxonomy): domain Bacteria; phylum Chloroflexota; class Anaerolineae; order Caldilineales; family Caldilineaceae; genus RI-153. Next base: position 108,279 of record WGMT01000021.1, read on the forward strand.
CATCCAATACACGCGCAACATGGTCACCGGCGCGTCTACGGCGGAGCTGGCGATCATCCTCATCGACGCCCGCAAAGGCGTGCTCACCCAATCCAAACGCCACGGCTTTTTGGCCGCACTCTTGCAGATCCCCCACCTCGTCGTCGCTGTCAATAAAATGGACCTGGTGGACTACGACCGCAAAGTCTACCAGCGCATCGTGGACGAATACAAGGCTTTCGCCGCCAAACTCGACATCAACGACATGGTCTTCATCCCACTGTCTGCGCTCAAAGGCGACAACGTGGTGGACAAAAGCCTCAACATGCCCTGGTACGACGGCACCACCCTCCTCCACCACCTGGAGACGGTCAACGTCGGCACCAGCCGTAACATCATCGACTTCCGCTTCCCGGTGCAGACGGTCGTCCGCCCCAATCAGAACTTTCGCGGTTTTGCCGGGCAGGTGGTCTCTGGGCGCATCGGCCCCGGCGAAGACATCGTCGTGCTGCCCTCCGGCATCAGCAGCCGTGTCCGCTCCGTGGTCACCTTCGACGGTGAACTAGAAGAAGCCGGTGTCGGCGATTCTGTCATCCTCACCCTGGAAGACGAAGTTGACATTAGCCGCGGGGATATGATCGTGCGTAAGCGCAACCTCCCCGAAAAGAGCAGCCAGATCGACGCCACCCTCTGCTGGATGAACGAAGAACCCATGGACCCTAACGGCGCTTATTGGCTGATCCACACCACCCGCAACGTGCGCGCCTTCGTGTCTGAACTGAACTACAAGATCGACGTTGACACCATGCACCGCGAGCAGGCCCACACACTGGAACTCAACGAAATCGGGCGTGTCCAACTTACCACCACCCACCCGCTCTTCTTCGATCCCTACCAGGTCAACCGCAGCACCGGCAGCTTTATCCTCGTCGACCCGGCCACCAACAACACCGTCGCCGCCGGTATGATCCGCTCGGCCTCGCGCAACGTCGGTGATCTCGTCAACGAGGCCGAAGCCGAAGCCAAGCGCCGCCAATCCACCAATGTCACCTGGGAGCAGACAGGTATCACCCGCTCCATGCGCGAGGAACTCAACGGCCACAAGGCTGCCGTCCTCTGGTTCACCGGCCTGTCAGGATCGGGCAAATCCACCATCGCCAAAGCGTTGGAACGCCGCCTCTTTGGCCTGGGCTGCCGCACCTTCTTCCTCGACGGCGACAACCTGCGCCACGGCCTCAACGGCGATCTCGGCTTCGCCCCCGAAGACCGCAAAGAGAACATCCGCCGCGCCGCCGAAGTAGCCAAACTCGCCTTCGCTCACGGCAACCTCGTCCTTGCCAGCTTCATCTCGCCCTACCAATCGGAGCGCGACTTTGCCCGTACCCTGCTCCCCGAAGGACGCTTCTTCGAAGTCTACGTCAAATGCGATCTCGAAGTGCTGAAACGCCGCGACCCTAAAGGACTCTATGCCAAAGCCCTCGCCGGCGAGATCAAAGAATTCACTGGCATCTCGGCCCCCTACGAAGAACCGGCCCAGCCCGACATCCTCATCGAGTCGGACATTCAGAGCGTGGATGAGATCGTCGAATCGATCCTGGCGCGGCTGCTGCGGCTCAATGTTCTCTCGTCGATCTAATCCGCAACCCGCCGGGTTTTCTGTAACCCGGTGGGTTTGTGTCTCGGAGAAGACCTGCCAGGTTGCAGAAAACCTGGCAGGTCTTGGCCGACGATCTACTATCCGCGTTCTATTCCCAGCCTCTCTCCTCGTCATCCTCCTTTCTGCTTGTGGACCGGCGACCCCGTCGGTCGCGCCGCAGATCATACCGGCCGCGCCCGTCACCGTCCACGCGCTACCCCTGCGCGAGGACGGACCCTGTCTCGGCCAATTTGTGGCACACGATCTCCACCACATCACCAGCACCGACGACGGCGAGGTGCGCATGTTCGAGGCCAACGGCGCAGGGGTGGGCATCGGCGATCTCGACAACGACGGCGATCTCGATCTCGTCTTCGGCAACTACGACGGCCCCAACTCAATCTTCTGGAACGAAGGCGATCTGCGCTTCCGTCAAGAAGAAATGCCCATCGGCCGCACCCGCGCCGTCGCACTCGTAGACGTAGACGCCGACGGCCGGCTCGACATCGTGTTGACACGCACCACCGGCGCCGTCAACTATTGGCGCAATCTGGGTAATGGTGAATTTGCTCAGGAGTTCCTGCGTGGCTTTGCCCAACCTGCCTACGTCATCGATTGGGCCGACGTCGACGGCGACGGCGATCTCGACGCCGTCACCGCCTCGTACGACGCCGCACTGCTCACCGATCTGGGCAACAGCTACCTGATCAACGGCGGTGGCGGTGTCTATCTTCACACAAACCAGAATCTCTCCTTTACCCCGTTGGGGCTTGCCACCGAAGCGCAGGCCCTCGCCATCGCCCTCTGGGACGCCAACGACGACGGCAAACTCGACATCCAAGTTGGCAACGACTTTGCCGTGCGCGATTTCCTGTGGCTGCAAAGTGCGGACGGCTGGCAGCCAGATTCACCCTTCCGTGAAACAAGCTACAGCACCATGAGCTACGATCTGGGCGACGTGGACAACCGTGGTGATTTGGCCCTCTTCGCCACCGACATGAAGCCCTACACCACCGATCCGCGTGTGCTGGCGGTGTGGGCGCCGCTCATGCGCGACCTCTGGTTCTCGCCCGAAGAGGACGATCCGCAGCGTCAGGAAAACGCCCTGCTTCTGCTCGACAGAGACCAATTTCAGAACCGCGCCTACCCCCGCCGCGCCGACGCCACCGGCTGGAGCTGGTCGGGCGTCTTCGGTGATCTGGACAGTGACGGCTGGCTCGATCTCTACGTGGTCAACGGTTTCATTGAATATGAAATCTTCAGCTACCTGCCCAACCATGAGCTGGTGGAAGAAAATCAGGTGCTGCGCAACACCGGGCGAGGAGAATTCGAGCGCCGTCCCGATTGGGGGTTGGGCAGCACCCGCAGCGGACGGGGCATGGCGATGGGCGATCTCGATGGCGATGGCGATCTCGACATCGTCGTCAACAACCTGCGTGGCGCGGCCCAACTCTTCGAGAACCGCCTCTGCGGCGGCGACAATCTCCTTGTCGACCTGCGCTGGCCGTCCAGCCCGAATATCAACGCCGTCGGCGCAACCGTCTTTGTAGAAACGAATCAGGGCCGTCTGCGCCGCGACGTGCGTGTGACCCGCGGCTATCTTTCCAGCAGCGTTGGTCCGCTACATTTCGGCCTCGATCCAAACGCCGTCATCGAGCGTGTAGAGGTCCACTGGCCCGACAGGGCGATCTCCGTTGTTGACAACGTGGCACCAGACGTTACACTTCTCATCACACGTTAGGATTCAGCTACACCCAGTCATTCACGATTTTGACGCGGAGTAGGCATCCTTAGATGCTGGGTAGACCAGAACAAGCCGCATCTGAGTTATTCATGCCCGGCTGTTCGCCACGGTGGATGAAAACCGGGCTACTTTCAGGGCAGGATGCTCTCTCCGCAATTTCGCAGAGAATCGTGACGTACTGACAAGGTAGTACGTCGAATGAAGATCCGAGAAATACTTCGACTGCTGGAGGACGATGGCTGGTATCTCGCCCGGACGCGAGGCAGCCACCGCCAATTCAAACATCCCACGAAGCCAGGAACAGTCACAGTCGCCGGTCAGCCCAACGACGATGTGCGCAAAGGCACGCTGAGCAGCATTCTGAGACAGGCCGGCCTGCCAAAGGAGTCTCAATGATGGACAAAAGCGGGAAATACTTAATCGTCATTGAAAAAGGTGAAGGCACATATTCGGCCTATTCACCAGATGTACTCGGCTGTGTCGCCACCGGTGATACAGTTGAGGAAACTCTGGAAAATATGCGAGATGCGTTGATTTTCCATTTGGAGGCAATGGCTGACGATGGAGATCCCTGGCCCGTTCCACGCGGTGTGCAATCCTATCTTGACGCCGTTCAAGAATCAGCAGGCGAAGATTATTATCTTACTCATGTCTCAGTAGACAGTGTGGCATCGCAGGCAATTCATGCGTAGTTCAAGTAAGCTTGTCTCGCTGGCAGAATGGTGGTGATCAGCATGAGCGGCAATTATATAGCTTTAAATCGACTACCCCTCCTCTCCCTACTGCACCCGCGCCGGCGGTGGACGGTACTGTTCGCCGCACTGGTGGTGGCGTTGCTCCTCTGGAGTTGGATCGTCTTTCGGACCAACATGCCGGTGTGGGGTGCGACGACGCTGGCGCTGGCGGTTATGCTCCCCGCGGCGATGCTGAAATGGCGCGATGACCTGATGCGCTGGGGGCCGGCGGTGGCGTTGCTCAGTGTGTTGATTGCCATGCAGGGCTTCCACACCATCGAGCACGCCGTACAGGTGATCCAGTACCACGTGCTCAAGTGGCCACCCTTTCAGTCCAGCGGGTTGATCTCGGCGGCCGACTCGGAGTGGGTCCACTTTACATGGAATTGGCTGGTGGTCGCCTGCGTTGTCTACCTCGTCTGGCAGGGGATGCGCTCTTGGTGGGCGTGGGTGCTACTGATCTGGGCCGTGGCCCACGGCATTGAACACACCTACATGCTCATTCGCTTCTACCAGGCTGTAGACGAAATCTACCGCCTCGCCATCGGCGACTCAGGATTGGTGCAGGGGTTGCCCGGCATCCTCGGGCGCGACGGTTGGTTGGCCTACAGCGGCCTGTGCGGGCGTATCCCCGGCCTCACGACAGCCTCGCGCATTGACGTCCACTTTTGGTGGAATACAGGGGAAATTGTGTTGTTGTTGCTGGCGTCGCACCCGTTCCTGAAAGAGCGACTGGGGACTGGGGATTAGGGACTGGGGATAGAGAATTCACCGCAAAGGCGCAAAAAAAGCTGAAGAGGAGAGAGATTTGTCTACAGATTTAAATCCGTTAAATCCATGTAATCTGTGGACCTCTTCTCTTCTTTCTTTGTAACTATTCAGCTTCAGGTGCGACGCACTGGCCCAAACGTTGCCGCATACAGGTCGCTCTCCTGGCCAGTGCGTCGCACCTGAATAGTTACCTTTCTTTTATCTTTGCGCTCTTTGCGCCTTTGCGGTGAAAAACAGTTTACCTGGAGGAAGGAACTTCCAATGGTCGAGACACGAACATTGATCGACGAAGCATACGAGCATGCATTGGCGATTGTGCGCGCCTGTGCCGTGGAAAAGGGCTTCCGCGCCTCGGCGTTGACAGCGGGCTACCCGCAGATCTGGTCGCGCGACAGCGTGATCATCTTCCTCGGCATCGCGGGGACGGGCGATCCTGTGCTCATTCAAGCCGGTCGCGCCGCATTAGAGACAATGTCGGCCCACCAATCGCGGTTAGGGCTGATCCAACTCAACGTCAACCCCGACACCGGCTACATCAGCACCGAAAACGCCGGTGCCGTGGACTCGAACTTGTGGTACGTCATCGGTCATTTTTTGCACTACCAGTTGACCGGCGATGTTGATTTCCTGCGCACCCACTGGCGCACCATTGATCGGGCCATGCTCTGGCTCGACTATCAGGACATGAACGAGTGCGGTCTGCTCGAAATCCCCGAAGCCGGCGACTGGATGGATCTGATGGCCGTGCGCTACAACGTCCTCTACGACAATGTCCTCTACTACGCCGCCATGCTCGGCTTTGAGGAGATGCGCAAAGTTGTCAACGCGGGCGAGTGTAGTCACACCCCCCACGTCGACGCCGCGGGCGTGCATGAACGGATCAACCTGCTTATGTGGATCGACCGCTGCTGGGTGGCCGAGCACTTCGCCGAGCACCTGGAACGTCTTAAGTCCATGCGTTTGGAATGGTTCATGCTCTACCACAACATGGGCACCATCTCCAGCCGTCCTTTTTACCTGCCGTGGGTGGCCTTCCGCGAGTACGGAGACTGGTGCGACAGCCTGGCCAACCTGCTCGCCGTCCTCACCGGCGTGGCCGACGGTCATCGCACTGAACACATTCTGCGCTACATGAAACAGGTGGGCATGGCCGAACCCTACCCCACCAAGGCCATCTACCCGCCCATCTATCCTGGCGAACCGGGCTGGCGCGACTACTACCGCAGCCGCAACCTCAACCTGCCCCACCAATACCACAACGGCGGCATCTGGCCCATGATCGGCGGCTTTCACATCGCGGCGCTGGTACGTCACGGTTGGCAGCGTGAGGCCGAAAAGCAGCTCTTTTCGCTGGCGCAGGCCAACCACGACGGTATCGGCGACGAATGGGAATTCAACGAGTGGCTCCACGGCGAAAGTGGACACCCCATGGGCTTCGGCAAACAGGCGTGGTCGGCGGCGATGTACATCTACGCCTACAACGCCGTCCATACCGGCAAACTTCCCCTGTTCGACGACCTCCTGGCGGCCAAACCGGCGTCGGCGCGGGCAGCGGAGATCAACGATGTGGTCATCCGCGCCGGCGGCGGGCCGGTGTAGGGAGAGAAGGCAAAAGGCAAAGTGCAAAAGGCAAAAATCGATGGGTGAAGCTCGGGAGTATTTGGTACGACAATTGGATACGGCCTGGCAACTCACCAGCTATCACCTGGACGGACTCACCACCGAGGAATGTCTTTGGCGACCGGCGGCGGTGGGGCTGCATTTGTGGCCGGGGGAAGATGGCGGCTGGCGCGCTGATTGGCCCGACCGCGAAGACTACGACATCGGCCCGCCCAGCATCGGCTGGATCACCTGGCACATGGGCTTCTGGTGGTCGATGGTGATCGACCACTCTTTCGGCGCGCGGACGTTGACACGAGAGCAGATCCTGTGGCCGGGCACCGCCGAGGACGTGCGATCCTGGATCGAGCGTCTGCACGCAGAATGGCGCAGCGCGCTCGACCAACTCCGCGACGCCGAATTGCAATCCACCGATCTCACCCATTGGCCGTTCACGCAGCGTCCTTTTGGCCATGTCGTCGCCTGGGCCAATGTAGAACTCACCAAGAACGCCGCCGAAATCGGTTATGCGCGTTTTTTGTATGCTGTCCGCTCCACTTCATCTGGAACCGACCATTAAAAAGTCGTAGGATGGGTGTCGACCGCACAGAACACCTGGGTCATGTGTTAAGTTCGGCGGTCGAAACCCATCCTACACGGCATCGGCGCACCGTTGAAGGCACAATGAAGGATGGAATCTATGTCTTCGGTGGTCGGCAATGTGCCGGGCGGGTGGCGACGGGCTGCCTGGTGGCCGGCGTTCGCTTTGCTCTCTGCGCAACTGCTCAACAGCCTGCGTGAAACCCCGCAGTTTGCCTTCTTCCTCATCTACCTCCAGGAAGATCTCGCCCTGGCCCCGATTCAGATTTCCTGCGTAGTGGCCGGTGCACAGGTTACCGGGATGCTTGCGGCGCTCATGGGTGGCGCGATTACGGCCAGACTGGGCAGCAAGTGGACGCTTGTCTGTGGTATTGCCATAGCAGGGCTAAGCAGTTTCGTCTTTCACGTCCACTGGTTTTGGGGTGTGGCGCTCTTGTGGCTGTTGGGGGGCGCATCAGGCGGCTTGATCAATGTGGGCGGAAACAGCTACCTCACCCGTCTCAGCGCCCGCAGTGGGTTGGGTGTGCTGTCGGCGTTCTATGCGCTGAGCATGACGTTGGGTGGCGCTGTGGGCAGCCCAATTGCCGGTCTTCTCATCGAAGCGTATAGCTTTGATCTCTTTGGCTGGTACTCGCTGGGATTGGTCCTATTGGCGGTGATCGTGGGCGCGCTGTGGCTGCCGGATCGACGGGATCGCCTGACGCGTCCGCCGGCGCTCTTTTCATTCTGGGCCAACATCGCGCCCACGGTGCGCCGACGTGAAGTGCAACTGCTCAGTGGCCTGCGCGGACTGCCTACCTTCTTCTACGGTACCTTGCACGTGTTGATCCCGCTCTTGATCAACGAACAGTCGGGCAACAAAGTACTGGTGGCCGCCTACGGCACGGCGACGCTGGTGGTGGCTTCGGCCACACAGTTGCTGGTGGGGCGGGCCGCCGACCGCTGGGGCGCACGCGGACCGTCTTTGCTTTCGTTCGGCCTACTGATCGTATCGGGGCTGGGGCTGGCGGTGGGCGCAGAGAGTGTGACACTGCTCTTCGTCTTCGGCATCCTCGGCATTGCCGCCGCCTGGGCGCTTTCCACGCTGATGTACGTCCTCGTAGACGACGGCATCGCCAATGAGGGCCACCCCGCCACCTTCGGCTGGCTGCACGCCGTGTGGAGCTTCAGCATGGTCGCCGGAACACTGCTGAGCGGCTGGCTCGTGCGCATTGGGCCAGGGTGGCCTTTTCTGGTGGCGGGGTTGGCGAATGTGGGATCGTTGGTGTTGGTGATGGCGTATTACCGGCGGTTGCAGAAGATCCAAGCGTAGATTCGATCCTAAAATTCACTGTAGCCCGGCGAATCATGCCAATCAAGAGCCGACGTCCGGCTGGGCAGGAGCAGAACATCCACCATGAAGACAACGATTCCCACCTGGGCCATGATCACGGCGACCCCTGCCGATTGGCCTGTTGCCCAAAAGGCGCACGCGCGCAGGCAAATGCAGATCCAATGGCCGGATCACAAACAGGTACGCACATGGGCCAAACACCAGCGATGGCCCACGCCGATCTTTGGTTTTGAGGACGCCTTCGTCGCGATGCTACTCAAAACAGACGAGAATTTCAGCCTGGGCCTGACCAGCGGTATTGTGCTTCATCTACCGCGGGCGAGTTACCCGATCTCGGCGGAAAAGCTTGCTGAACTCGACGCTCTCTATGCCGAACGTTCGCCTACAGGGCGGCCAAGTGAATGGGGCAGTCTGGTTGAGGAATTGCGCGAGATCCGGAGGGCCGTCGAAGCGGGTGTCATTGTCACCGTTGAAGGCGTCACCGTTGAAGGCGTCACCGTTGAAGGCGTCACCGTTGAAGGCGTCACCGTTGAAGGCGTCACCGTTGAAGGCGTCACCGTTGAAGGCGTCACCGTTGAAGGCGTCACCGTTGAAGACAACCTGAACCTGAACTCATTTGCTGCCTTCTATTCCTGGGCGCATGGTCGCTATCACATGCTCGAAGATGGCTACGACCGCTGGATCGGCGATGATGGGTGATGGCTTTGATTGCTGAAAAGGGTTCGCGCTGCAACCCAGGCTCAACCCACCTCTCGGCGCGGAAGTGTGGAAGGAATAACCCAATGCACCTCATCATCATCTTCGGCCCGCCCGCCGTGGGCAAAATGACCGTGGGGACCGAGCTTGCCAACTTGACCGGTTTCAAGCTCTTCCACAACCACATGACCATTGATCTCGTGCTCAACTTCTTCCCCTACGGGCACCCGCAGTTTGCCAAATTGGTAGGTGAATTCCGTCGCCGCATCTTCGAGGAAGTGGCCGAGAGCGAGCTGCCCGGCCTGATCTTCACCTACGTGTGGGCGTTGGATCATCCTGGCGACAAAGCCGAAATCGACCGCTACTGCGACATCTTCCGCCGTCGTGGCGCGCAGATCTACTTCGCCGAACTGGAAGCGCCCGTTGAAGAACGTCTTCAGCGCAACCGGGGCGCGGATCGCCTGGCGCAGAAGCCGTCCAAGCGCAACGTGGCGCAGTCGGAGCAGAACCTGCTCGAATCTGGCGAACAGTACAAACTCAACTCCACCGGTGACTTCTTCTACCCTGACAGGCACATCAAGATCGACAACGTATCACTCTCTGCGGTGGAAACGGCACAACAGATCGTTGCTGCATTTGACCTACCAGCACAGTAACAGATCCCGTGCCGTTTCCAAGCGCAGAGCGTCACCTTCTGCTCATCTGCGTCTTCATCCGATGTTTGGCGCTATAGTCAATCCCACGAAAAGTGGATGCGTTTCATTTCGGTATCGCCAAAGCCGTTCGGTGAGTGGACTCGCACAAACCAATCCATGTACGGAAATTCATTTCCCTGCAGGATGCTCAGGGGAACGACAGCACTACCGTTGTAACCTACTTCTACCTCACCTAATATGCCCGGCGCCCAAAAGAAGTTCACTCCATACGAGTCTGTCGGGGAATTGGGGCGTACTGTCCAGCTAAAGGTGTAGGGCAGTGTAATCGTCGCCCCTTCCGTTGGATCAAGCAGTGTGAGATTGGTCGTGTCGACGGTTGGAAACATATAATCGGTGCCGGCTGTATATGTGATCAACGGCGTATACCAGGTCAGGTCACCTCGGATCATTGCGCGGAACTGCTCGCCTTGGCCTACTGTGCTTGTCATGGTGGAACGAATGTTGACGAATTGATAGTTGCCATTTTCATCAGTGACAGTCGTTGCAACGGTTCCGGGGTGCTTAAACCATGGCGCAACCCACAAGAGAGATACGCTTGCACCCGTCAATGGGGCTCCATTCTGCGTAACATGACCGCTAATGACTGACCGTTGTGAGAGTACGATGGGTAGGTGTGTTTCTTGTGTAACAATCGTGGTTTGCTCAATCTGAGCAGACGCGTCTCCCGATGAATTACTATTGCCTGCCAGGGCCAGAGAAGATGCTTCTCCAGTGGCGGTATTGGAAAAAAGCATGAGCATCATCGCTAACGCAAGAGCGGCGAGTATCGGCGCGACTGCACTTGGGTGAACTTGCCTTTTCATAGAAATTCCTTGTCCTTTCTGTGAGAAAAGCATGTTTGAATGTCCTGATTGCAGCTTGTTCACTCTATAGTTTACCACTTTTGGGCAATCTTACGGCGTCATATTTTTGGATGAAACGTCATAGAATTGACAAGGAAATGGGCACAAATAATTGTAAAAGGGAGAAACCATGAACACTCGCGACATCCAAACCATCTACGACTACAACTACTGGGCCAACCAACGCATCTTGACCGCCGCCGCCCAACTCGGCCAGGAGCAATTCACCGCGCCGGCCACCAACAGCGTCGGCAGCCTGCGTGGCATGATTGTGCATGTCCTTGATGCTGAGTATGCCTGGCGTATGTTGCTCCAACACAAGACGCTCGACCACTTCCGCGAACTGAAAGCGGACGACTTCCCCACCGCCGAAGCCCTGGCGGCACGCTGGCGCAAGGACGAACAATCCATGCGCGCCTGGCTGGCCACCCTCACCGACGCCGATCTCGATGGCGTCATCCGCTACACCACCGACGAAGGCGGCGTGCGCGAACGTGTCCTCTGGCACTGTCTGTGGCATGTGGTCAACCACGGCACGCAGCACCGCAGCGAGGCCGCCGTCCTCCTCACCGATTACGGCTATTCGCCGGGCGGGTTGGACTTCACCGCGTTTTTGAATGAATTCGGGATAGGTTGATGTTGTCGCGCAGGTGAGTCTTTCGTGTTTTTACTCTTGACTACTACTGATATACTTCTCTTAAGTGGCAAGCGGCGTTGAGATAGGAGAAATGGATATGGAAGCCATTCGAGTGCAACAGACTGTTCAAAAAAGTGGTGAGCTGACGATCCGAAACCTACCTGTAGAACAAGGACAGCAGGTTGAAGTCTTGTTGTTGTACACTCCTTCAAACAAACCTGAACGACCTCATTCGACAGCGCGTCAACTACTCAATTCGGAACTGGTTGGTTTATGGAAAGATCGAGAAGATATTGTCGATAGCATAGCTTACGCTCGGCAATTGCGAGAACAAGCCCAAAAGCGTCCGAATGTAGGCGGAGTACTTGATGATAGTCCTGGACAGTGATGTATTGATTGATCTACTTCGACAACATTCGGCTGCGATAGCCTGGTTGGATTCCCTAAACGACCAGGAGATTGCTCTGCCTGGCTTTGTAGTCATGGAGATTCTGCAGGGCTGTCGCAACAAAGTTGAACAAGAAAAGATAGAGCGTGTTTTGGCCGATTTTGAAATCCTATGGCCGTCATCCGAAACTTGCAGCGACGCGTTGCATGTCTTTGCTCAAACCCACCTGAGTCATGGTATCGGACTGCTCGACGCGTTGATCGGTCAAACTGCTGTGGCGCTAGGTTTGCCATTGTACACATTCAACCAGAGACACTACTCGGCCATTCAAGGTTTGACTGCGTTGGCGCCTTACGTCAGGTAAGAACCTTGCTTTCACCTGTAACATCTCCGCGTCTCCACCTCAACACACTCTTCATCCTCGACAACGCCGGCCGCATCCTTTCTACGCGTGAACCGGATCCAACACCAGGACCCCTTTTCTCCCTCGTCCGTGGACCCGCCGGCTGCGCCTGGGCCGTCCACGCCGACGTTCCCCACACCGTCGCCGCCCACTTGGATCGCCTCGCCGCCCAGGAACCGCCCATTGACGATCTGTCCATTGAACCTGTCCATTCAGATAGATACAAGATGCTCCTCGGCTGTGAGGACACCCTGAACCTCTTCGCCGGTCCTGCCTTCTCGTTTCCCAATCACATTCCCCAGCCCGACAATGTGCAGATCATCAAAGACGAACGCCTGCTCACCCGTCATTTTCGAGGATGGCGTCCTGGTGAATTGGCCGAAGGACGTGCGCCCATGTGGGCCGTCTTCGAGGACGGCGCACCCGTGAGCATCTGCTTCTGCGCCCGCCGATCCGACGTCGCCGCCGAAGCCGGGCTGGAGACGGCGACACCCTTCCGTGGCCGAGGCTATGCGGCGCACGTCACCGCGGCGTGGGCGCTGTCCATGCGCGCCGCTGGGCTTATTCCCCTCTACAGCACCGCCTGGGACAATCACGCGTCCCGCGCCGTCGCCCGCAAACTGGGATTACACCCATACGCGGCCAATTGGAGTCTTTCTCTCCGGTAGACGACAGACGACAAAGGCAGAGACAGAAATCGATCCACAGATTCCACGGATTTTCAGGATTACCAGAAGATTTTTGCTCAAATCTCTGCAAATCCTTTTAATCTGTGAAATCTGTGGATAATTCTCTTTTTTCTCTGTCTTTGTACTTCTTTATATCGCTTCTGGGATCGCAATTTCTCTAGATTCACGCTAGAGCATCAACTGCATGTTATACAGCCGTGCGTAAGCACCGTTGCAGGTGATCAACTCGTCGTGCGTACCCATCTCGGCGATGCGCCCACCTTCGAGGACCACGATTCGCTGCGCGTTGCGGATGGTCGAAAGCCGGTGCGCGATGACCAACGTGGTGCGGCTGTGGGTCAACTTTTCCAGTGAATCGCGTACCGCTCGTTCACTTTCGTTGTCCAGCGCGCTGGTGGCTTCGTCGAAGATGAGGATGGGCGGATCTTTGAGGAAGACGCGGGCGATGCTCAGCCGCTGCTTCTGTCCGCCTGAAAGCTTGACGCCCCGTTGCCCAATGTCGGTGGCGTAGCCGTTGGGTAGCGCCATAATGAAATCGTGGGCGTTGGCCTGCTTCGCCGCTTCGACGATCTCTTCGTCACTCGCGCCGGGGTTGCCGTAGCGGATGTTGTCGGCCACAGTACCGGCGAAGAGGTAGACGTCCTGTTGCACGATGCCGATGTGCTTGCGCAGGGATCGCAGCCGAATTTCTGCGATGTTGACGCCGTCGAGCAGAATCTGCCCGGCGTCGACTTCGTAAAAGCGTGGGATCAAGGAGCAAAGCGTCGTTTTGCCTACCCCCGATGCCCCCACCAATGCCACATATTCGCCGGCCTGCACCGTCAACGAGATCTGCTTGAGGACATCTTCCTGTTCGCTTTTGTACTTGAAGTTGACCCCCTGAAATTCGATTCTCCCCTGCGCCGCAGGTAGATCCACGGCCCCAGGGCTGTCTTGAATATCGGGCTCCACCTCTAGCACTTCCATGAAGCGTTCAAAACCAGTGATGCCTTCCTGGTAGAGGCGGGTGAAATTCCCAAAGCGCTTGATTGGCTCAATGAGGATGCCGATATAGAGCAGAAAGGTAATCAGATCGGCCAAGCCCAGCGAACCGTTCACAATGGCGACGCTGCCGAAGATGACCACGATCACGGTCATCAACTGGGTCAGACCCAGCAACCCTTCGTGAAAATAGGACTCACTCTTGGAAACGTCCTTCTTGCTGCTGAGGAAGCGCTGGTTCTCCCGGGCAAACTTTGCCTCTTCCACCGCTTCGTTGGCGAACGATTGGACCACCCGAATCCCGGCCAGTGTATCTTCCACCTGGGCGTTGATGTCGCCGATACGGTCCTTGCTCTGGCGCAGAGAACGCTTCATTTTTTTGTTGAAGTAAAAGGCGTAAATCGCCATGAAAGGTAGAAAGAAGAGGACAATCGCGGTTAGTTCCAGGTTGATGTTGCCCAGGATGATAATCGCGCCGCCAAAACTGAGCAACGAGATGACGACATCCTCTGGGCCGTGGTGATAGAGTTCAGAAAGCGCAAACGAATCGTTGGTCAGCCGTGTCATCAACTGACCGGTCCTCTGTTCGTCGTAAAAGCGAAACGAGAGTTTTTGGTAATGCGCAAACAACTCGCTGCGCATGTCCGCTTCCATCTTCGCCCCCATCACGTGGCCCTGGTACGAGACAAAGAGATTGCACGCCGTGTGAATCCCCACCAGGATCAGCATCAGCGCGCCGACCCTGTAGATCTGTCCCTGTGCATCGGGGAACTGACCGTCCAACAAGGTTGTGGTGATGTAGCGGATACACAGCGGGATGATCAAGGCGATGGCCGCCACCAGCAGCGCGCACAGCAGATCGGCAAAGAAGAGACCCCGGTAGGGTTTGTAATAGGACAAGAATTTCTTCATCCGAGCGTTCAAAATAGTTCTCCTGAGAAGTGGTTAAGCCAATTTCAGTAATTCACAATTTCGACGCGGAGTAGGCATCCTCAGATGCCGGTTAGACCTGGACAAGCCGCATCTGAGGATGCTCTCTCCGCAATTTCGCAAAGAATCGTGAAGTACTGAATTTCTCCAATCAAAACGGCCACGAGATGGATCCCGTGGCCGTTTTGATTACACAAAAGAAGAGTCACGGGCAAGCCGAAGCTATCCCATGACCGGAAAACAAAAAGGTCACAGGGCATGCGCACCTGTGACCACTCTCTCTTTGCTCAACCAACCAGACGACTACCGTTGGAACGGTCTTCGAAAGAAGGGGGTGTAGAGACAATGGACTTTTGCGTCGCCCTGTAAGCGGGATAGAGTCAGTAGACTTGCCATCATCAACCTCCTTTCTTTGAGAATCAGCGTATGGTAGAATTTCGAGATCGTAGCCACATTCCCCGCCAATGTCAAACCGAAGATAGAACGCGGAACGAGCGTCAACCACACAAGGAGAAAACGCCTTGGAACACACTCCTCCCGAATCAGAGGACGATGACGACGATCTGGGCTTTACCTACCGCACCCGCAAGAACGGCGACGTAGAAGTGCTCCATCATGGGCAGCTTGCCTCGACGCTGCGTGGCGCCAAAGCCCGCGACTTTGTCGACGAAGTAGAAGAATGTGACTTCGCCGAAGGTCAGGCAATCATGGCGCGGCTCACCGGCAACTACAAGCGCGGGAACGAACGCACCGCACGCAACCATCCACGCAACCGTGGTTGAGAGAGCAGGTTTCTTGGAACAGTCGCTACACCCAAATGGAGAGACGCATGGACAGCCCCAAGATCGGTTTCACCAGCATCGACGAGTACATCACCACCTGCCCGCCGGAGATCCAGACCATCCTACAGACGGTGCGTGCTGCCATTCGGGAGGTCGTCCCCGACGCCGAAGAGAAGATCAGCTACCAGATGCCCACCTTCTATCTGCATGGGAATCTCGTCCATTTTGCCGCGTTCAAGAATCACATCGGTTTTTACCCCACACCTACGGGGGTGGAAGCATTTCGGGAAAGGTTGTCCCAATACAAAGGGGCCAAAGGATCGGTGCAATTCCCGCTGGATCAGCCGATGCCGCTGGATCTGATCCGCGATATTGTGCGTTACCGAGTGGAAGAAAGTACGGCCAAGGCAGCGGCGAAGTCGAAAAAGAAGAAGTAGATCGAGCGGGGGCAATATTATGTCAAGCACAACCATCGTCAACGTGGGCTATCGTTCTACCCATTATTGGGTCATCAGCACGGGGACGTCGCGCCTGCTCGTGGATCTGGGCTGGCCGGGGATGATGGGGACGATGCGCGCCAATCTTGCGCGCATGGACATCCCGCTTAAGGAGATTCGTTAGGGCCTGGCAACTCACTACCACATCGACCACGCCGGCCATGCCCAGGAACTCAAAGAGGCAGGTGTGCCGCTTCTGGTCATCGATGTGCAGGCAGCCGCCATTCCGCTGATGAAGACGTGGATCAAGCCACAGGACAACTTCACCGACATCACCCTGCACGACAATGTCGTCATCTCGACGGCGGAGAGCCGCGCATTGTTGGCGAAAATCGGCATTGCAGGCGAGATCCTGCACACGCCCGGTCACTCAGACGACAGCGTTTCGCTCTTGCTCGATGATGGTTCCGTCTTCACCGCCGACTTGACTCATCCTGCTTCCGTCGCGCTGGAGGATCCGAAGACCGTAACGGCAAGCTGGCGTCTGCTCCGTGACCACGGCGCAAAGCAGATCTATCCAGCACACGGTCCTCTCTGAGACATAGACTCCCTTGCTCTTGACTAGAGGCCAAGTAAAAGGTTATCCACGAAGATACACGAAGCACAGAGGGAAGAGGAAGGACACGGATTACACGGATTCACAGGATTCCAGAGTAGAAAAGCTGCAATTTGGAATATCTGTAAGACAATTGCCAAATCTAGAAAATCCTGAAAATCCGTGTAATCCGTGTCCTTTTTCTTTTCTGCTTCGTGAATCCTTTTCTGCAATCCGCTACGACCAGAGTCGCTCGCCGCCGACTTCATCTATGTAGCCGAAGACCTGGCGTTCGAGATCGGTGTTGTCCGTCCAAAACGTGCTCAGTTGAGACTTGTAGGCGAGGATCGCCTCGATCTTGGCGCGGCGGGCCTCTTCGCTAACGGGGATGACGGTGGGGGAGAACTGTTTAGGTTCGGCGGCCAGCGTCTGCTCTCGCTTTGCGCAATCCTGGGCGTAAGGATAATCTTCGTAGTAGAGCAGACGCTCGTCGTGGATAATCTCCGCTGCGCCGCGTACCAGCAGGTGATCAACGTGGTGACCAATCGTCAACGGCGCCAGGATGCGATCCGCCGTAGGCATGGTGGCAATGCGGTCGGTGACACTCTGGATCAGCATCATCTCGGCCCTGTGGACGTCGCCGAAGATGTCGTCGTCTGAAAGGTAGAGTGGTTCACCCGTTTTCGGGTCGGTGCGGTAGATACAGTCGGGCACAGGCCAATGGCGAGCGTCTGCGCCCAGGATGCGGCAGGCGGCCATGTCTTCGGCGCGACGGGCTGCACCGGCTTCAGCCGACAATTCCCATCGCTCATGCAAGCTTTGCGCATAGCCTGAGATGTTCTTAGACGGATCCCCGGCCATCACTGTGATGATGAGCACGTTTTTGTCGGCCTGTGTCAGATCGTAAATCTGTGCACCGCAAGATAGGGTGACATCGTCCAGATGTGGGGAAAGATAAATCGTATGATAGTGTCGTTTCATAATTCGATTCGTGTGGTTGGAAATGAATTGAAATAGATGAAGGACGGAAAAGAAATCGCCATGTTAACCAATGCTTTGCAGCGAGTTGCGTTGCTCAGCGTCCACACCAGTCCTTTGGCGACTTTGGGCGGCAAGAAGACCGGTGGGATGAACGTCTATATTCGTGATTTTGGACGGGAACTGGCCCGTCGCGGCGTTGCTGTGGATGTTTTCACCCGGCGCGATGATTCCCAATTCCCGGTGGTGCTACCCAGCGATGTCCCAGGTTTTCGGGTAATCCACATCGACGCCGGCCCAACACGTGTGATCCCAAACGACGACATTGCGCCCTTCCTGGATGACTTTGTCACCGGTGTCCGCCGCTTTGCCGTGGAAAACACCCACCACTACGACTTGATTCACAGCCACTACTGGCTTTCGGGATTGGTGGGCACGGCTTTGCGTCCACTCTGGAGCGGCTTGCCGTTGATTCACATGTACCACACGCTGGGCAAGATGAAAAATCAGATTGCACAACATCCCAGTGAGTTTGCCTCTCACGAGCGCGTTGACGGCGAAATCTACGTAGCCAATGCTGCCGATCACTTGATCGCGGCGACGCCTGTCGAAGAGGAACAGTTGATCGAACAGTACGGTGCAGACAGCCGCAAGATCTCGGTGATCCCCCCTGGTGTGGATCTGGCGCGCTTCTATCCTATTGCCAAAGAGGTGGCGCGGGCGCAACTGGGGATTGGCGCGCACTGCCGGGTGATCCTTTTCGTGGGGCGCATTGAACCGCTCAAGGGGATCGACTCCCTGTTGTGCGCCATTTCGCTTTTGCGTGAACGGCTGCCGCACGTGCTGGAACATGTCCACGTGGCGATTGTGGGGGGCGATCCCAACGCTTACGAACTCGACGCGGAGATGCTGCGCTTGCAGACGATCCACCGCGAACTTGATCTGCGCACACTGGTCACCTTTCTTGGCGCCAAGGATCAAGAGACGTTGCCCAGCTACTACGCCGCCGCCGACATGGTGGTGATGCCGTCGCACTACGAAAGCTTCGGTATGGTGGGCCTCGAAGCCATGGCCATGGGCACACCGGTGATTGCGTCTCGTGTCGGTGGGTTGGCCCATCTTGTAAAGGACGACGTCAACGGCTATCTAATCCCCCCCAAAACGCCCGAAGCGCTGGCCGCGCGTATTCTTCACCTGCTTACCGACGAATCCCATCGCCAACAACTAGGCCAACAAGCCCAGGTCTATGCCCGTCAGTACGATTGGCCGCTTATTGTAGACCAGATGCTGGCCGTCTACCAGGCGGTGCGGGATGAAAAAGTATTGGTGATAGGTGATAGGTGATTGGGGCAGAGGTGAGATTTGCCCCAATCACTAATCACCAATCACCACCCCTTCCACCGCCAATTCTGCTCTCAAGTCCGTCCCCGGCCCAAAGTGGATCGCTTTCATGCCGACGGCGCGTGCGCCTTCTACGTTGTGGGCAAAGTCATCGATGAAGATGGTCTCTTCCGGACGCAAGTTGAGCCGATCCAGTGTTCGCTGGAAGATTTCGGCATCGGGTTTCATAATCTTTTCTTGGGATGAGACGACAATCAGGTCGAAGGCGTCATCCACACTGTGGACATCGCGCAACAACGCCGGTAGTTCGTCCATGTAGTTGCTGATGATGGCTGTGGTATAGCGGCTGCGCAATTGGCGGATGAAGTCGATAAGTGCCCTGTCGAGCACATCGCCGCCGAAGAACTCGTCTCTGAATCGGCTCAGAGCAGCCTCGTCGAGCCCCAACTCGTCCTGAACATTCGTCCAAAGCTGCGCTGACGTCAACTGGCCGAGTTGCGCGCCACGTCCACGCTCACTGTTGAAGACAATAAACTCGGTCTGTCCTGGCGACAGCCCAAGCCGTTGTTCCAGCCGACGTCGCGGCAATGGATCCTCTGTGCGTATTAACACACCGCCCACGTCGAAAATGATGGCCTTGATCAAGGTATCTCCTTAGTTTATGACGACCGACGACGGACGACCGACGACGGACGACCGACGACGGACGACCGACGATGTCGCAACCCGCCCCTCCTGAGAATCCTGCAATCCGTGTCCTGACATTGCACCTGTGTCCAGCGTTTACACTTCGGCGCTTTTTCGTTACAATTCGGGATGTCCCTTCTGTTTCCCAGACACATCTCCTTTCCTTATCACCTGCGGTATCATAAACCATTTCACTACAACGGAGGAAAAACGATGTCCAAACATCAAATGCGCGTATTGGCGTTGCTTGTCTTTGCGCTGATGCTCGTGCTCTCTGCCTGTACAGTGCCGACACCACCGCCTGCCGGCGGCGCGGCTGAACCGGCGGACGACGGTGCTGCCGAGACGACGACGATCACCTGGGCCATGTGGGGTAGCCCAGCCGAGATCGAAACCCATCAGAAGGTGGCCGACGCCTTCATGGCCGAGCATCCCGAGATTAATGTAGAAATCGCCAGCGAACCCTGGAGCGATTACTTCACCAAGATGTCGACGCTGTGGGCCAGCGGCGATTCAAGCGTGATCCCCGATGTGCTCTTCCTGTCGCCTGTCACCAATTATGCGGCGCAGGGTGTGCTCGAGAACCTCGATCCCTACATCGAGGCTGCAGGCTACGATCTCAACGACTACTGGCCGGCTCTGCTCGAATGGTCGACCTACGAAGGCAGCGTCTACGGTTTCCCACGTGACATGAGTTCGGAAGTGCTCTACTACAACAAGGATATTTTCGATGAAGTCGGCGTCCCCTACCCCGATGACACGTGGACCTGGGACGATCTGCTGGCCGCTGCCGAGCAGTTGACCGTGGTAGAGCCCAACGGGCGCGTCGCCCGCTACGCCCTGGCCATGGAAGGCGGCAAGTACTCGCAGTGGGTGATGCAGAACAACGGTATGCTCCTCGACGACATGCGCAACCCGTCGGAATGCCACCTGGACATGCCTGAATCCATCGCCGCCGTCGAGTTCTTCGCCGACATGATGGACAACAACTACGCCATGCGCCCGGCCAATTTGAGCCAGGCCGGTGGTGATGCGGCCGTCTTCCAGAGCGGTCAGGTTGCCATGATCATCCAGAACGCCAGCCGCATTTCGGCCTTCAACGCTGCCGAAATGAACTACGACGTGGCCGTGATCCCGATCCCCGAAGGCGGCAAGCGCACCAACAGTGCGGCAGGCGCTGCCTGGGTCATGAGCAAGGACGCCGACAACAAGGACGCTGGCTGGGTCTTCTTACAGTGGCTGCAAAGCACCGACGGCGGCCAACGCCTCTACACCGAATCGGGCGAAATCCTGCCTGCTCTGCAATCGACGGCGCGCGGTGAATCGTTCCTCGGCCTCGATCAGCCGCCGGCCAACCGCCAGGCCTTCCTTACCGAAGGTGAAAATGCCGGTGTGGGTCGCGTGGGCTACTTCGCCGACTGGAACGAACTGGCCGGCACCATCATCAGCCCCAACCTCGAAAGCATCTGGGCCGGTGAAGCCGCTCCGGCGGATGTTCTCCCTGCCATCTGCGAACAGGTAGACGCCTACCTGGCCGACAAGGGCTATCCCCAGCCGTAAATTCAGATTTTGAGATGATGGGATGATGAGATAATGGGCAGAGGATGCAACGCCCATCATCTCATCATCCCATCATCACTTTCAGAGAGAATACACGCGCGTGGCAACCATTCCGTCCACCCTCAAGTCTCAACAGCCGTCGATCCCATGGTGGCGGCGCTATAAGCCGGATCAGCAGTGGGAAGCGTATCTCTTCCTCGTGCCCAGTTTTGTCGGTTTTTTCCTCTTTGTGGCGCTGCCTGTCCTTGTGGCGCTGGTCCTCAGCTTTTTCGAGTGGAATTTGCTCTCGCAGCCCCAGTTTGTGGGGATCGAAAACTACACAGAGTTAATCTTCGAGGATCGCATCTTCCGCAGGGTGCTGTGGAACACGCTTTACTTCACGGCGACGATTGTACCGCTGCAATTGGCCCTTGGCCTGATCCTGGCGGTGGCATTAAATCAGGCGATCCGCGGGGTGCAGATCTACCGGCTGATCTACTTCATGCCCGTGGTGACAACGATTGTGGCGGCGGCCCTCGTCTTCCAGTGGTTCTTCAACCGCGATTTCGGCATGTTGTCGTCTTGGATCTGGGGGCTGGCGGATGTGACAGGCTTGCCCATTCAGCCGCCGGATTGGTTGAACAGCACCTTCTGGGCGAAGCCGGCGGTGGTGATCCTGACGCTGTGGAAGAACACGGGCTTCACCATGGTGATCTACCTGGCCGGTCTGCAAGCCATTCCACGTGAACTCTACGACGCCGCCGAGGTGGACGGGGCAAGCGCCTTGCAGCGTTTCCTCTATGTCACCTTTCCCATGGTTAGCCCCACCACCTTCTTCCTGCTGGTGATCCAGATGATCGGCGCCTTTCAGCTATTCAGTGAATCCTTTGTCATGACACGAGGTGGTCCTGCCCAATCGACGCTGACCATCGTCTACTACATTTACCAGGTCGCCTTCCAACTTAGCAATCGCATGGGCAAAGC
Organism: bacterium; assembly: GCA_016124945.1. Taxonomy (GTDB): domain Bacteria; phylum Chloroflexota; class Anaerolineae; order Caldilineales; family Caldilineaceae; genus RI-153. The sequence continues at coordinate 130,300 of WGMT01000021.1, forward strand.
GGCGGCCATTGCCTGGGTGCTCTTCTTTTTCATCTTCATTTTGACCTTCATTCAGACCCGGTTGCAACGGCGTTGGGTCCATTACGAGGCGGGAGAATAGCCGATGGCAACCATTTCGCAGAGTGCCCCTGCAGTGAAGACGCAACAGGGCCGCCGCCGCCGCTGGGGCAACTTGTGGCTGCACGTGGTGTTGATCTTTGGCAGTGTCGGCATGCTGCTACCTTTTGCCTGGATGCTCTCTACCTCGCTCAAGACGCCGCCTGATATTTTCACCTACCCACCGCTGTGGATCCCCGATCCGATTGCCTGGGAGAACTATGCGGCGACATTGGATGCGATCCCATTCGGGCGCTACTATTTCAACAGCATGTTCGTGGCGGTAAGTGTCACAGTTTTGCAGATTCTCACCTCGTCGTTGGCGGCCTTTGCCTTTGCCCGCCTACGTTTTAAGGGACGTGAACCGCTCTTTCTGCTCTATTTAGCCACGTTGATGATCCCATTCCAGGTGACGATGATCCCCAACTTCATCCTGGTGCGTTACTTGGGCTGGTTCGACAGCTTCCAGGCATTGATCTTCCCTACCGCCTTTTCGGCCTTCGCCGTTTTCCTGTTACGCCAATATTTCATGGGCATGCCGCTGGAACTGGACGAAGCCGCGCGCATGGACGGCGCGGGCTCGTTCCGCATCTGGTGGCAGATCATCATGCCGTTGAGTAGCCCTGTGCTGGCGGCGCTGACGATCTTCACCTTCCTCGGTTCGTGGAACGACTTCCTGTGGCCGTTGATTGTCACCAATTCGGTTGAGACACGCACAATCCCCGTGGGGCTTGCTTCGTTCCAGGGTGAGTTTAATACCCAGTGGAATTTGCTCATGGCCGGGTCGGTGATTGCGCTGTTGCCGGTGCTGATCATCTACTTCTTCGCCCAGAAACGCTTTATCGAAGGGATCACGCTCTCGGGGATGGGGGGAAGGTAGGGAGTGGTGATTCGTGATTGGTGATTAGGCTTGTCGATTGGGGAGCGAATGGACGTTCGGTGATGTCGGCCAACGTATGAATTAGCACGCTCACGTGCTTATCCAAGACTGGATCCCCAATCACAAAAACAAAAAAGCGAGCAGCAAAAGCCACTCGCTTCTTTATGGTGCCCCCGGTCCGACTCGAACGGACACGTCCATATGGACACAGGCCCTCAACCTGCCGTGTATGCCAATTCCACCACGGGGGCATTCAATTGATTTCTGAAGTATAGTCGAAGGCCCCGAAATCGTCAAAGATCGGGGCCTTCAGATTTAGAAAAACCAAGTTAACGCTGATCAATCCAATAGCGATAGGACGCGACCTCTGTTGTAAACGGTGTAGCACCGCTGATGATCAATATGGCTTCGTCGTTGCCGCCCAAAGACGAAATATTGACTGAAGCGTCGCCCTCTTCGTTTACATCTATGCGCTGGACGTCTACCAGTTCGTCGCCGTCGAGGATGAGCACTTGGAGGAGCCAACGTTGGTCGAGGCGGTTGTCGGTGAGTAGCCATCCCTCGCTTTCCCAGCCGTCGGCGCCGTCCTCAAAATCGGTGACGTAGTCGATGGCGTCGATGCGAATGTCGTCGACGAACCAGCCCGGCTCGTTGACCGCATCGTCGGTGACATACTCCAGCCGCACATAGACTGCTTCGCCGGCGTAGTCGCTCAGGTCAAAGCGCTCGGTAATCCAGACCGGTTCGCCGCTTGCACCCTGGCTGCGGTCGGTGTAGGCATGGCCGAAGCTGTTGCCACTTGGGTTCGTGGTGGTGGTCTGTTGCCCAGGTAAAATTGTCCACTTTTCGCCGTCCTGGCTGACCACGACGTAGCCGTAGTCGTAATCCGTCTCGATGTCGAACCACATGCGGATCTCCATCTCGATGGGATCGCCCGGTTCCACCTCGGTAAAATCAAACTCACGGGTTAGTCGGCTGTTTGAGTCGTCTGCACGGTTGCTCCACCACATCCAATCCCCACTGTAGGCGGTGACATCGGCCAGTCGTGTTTCGGTTTCACCTTCAAAATGGAGCGTAATGTCCCCGTCACCGCGTAGGGCGATGTAGTCTGCGCCAAAGTTGCGCACTGTGCTCTCACGCGCATCCACAGGGAAGCGGCGGTGAACTTCGTCGATAGCGGGCTGTGGGGCGGCAAGCTGCCGATAGCCGAAACGGCCACTTTCACCCAGCGCATCGGGATCGTCCACATAGTTGGCCACCACCCAGTCGGCAAAGAGGTCCTCAAAGGAAAAGTCGAAGCCGACCTCTTGCAACGCCAACGGAATCCCTAGCACACCGTTGGCTTCGTGGGCCACCACGGCTTTGGTGGCGTCCTCGCCAAAGCGTTGCAGCAGGTAGGCCATGAACAGATAGGAACTGCCGTAGTGTGCACCGTTGCCGCTTATGCCATCATTCCACGTGTTTAGCTGTGTGTCGGGGTCGCTTGCGAAGATGCCGGCAAAGCCTGTGTCCGGTGGGTAGCCGGCGATCTCTTGCGCAAGTTCGCTCATCCCTTCGTTGACCCATGTCTCTTCGTTGCGGTCGTTGTACCAGTGGACCATGTGCTGAAACTCGTGGGCCAGTACAGTCTCGTAGTATTGGTAGTCTCGGCTGCGGTTGAGCCACTCCAGGCTGATGTAGAACATCTCTTTCTGGTTGGAATACTGGTTGGCCAGATTGCTGAACTGATCGGCGCTGCTGTAATAGCCGGCAACACGGGATCCCATGCCCGTAGCGTGGAGGATGTGCAACCGTTCGTCGCCGTCAACGCCCGGCGACCACTCGCTGCCGAAGAATTCGCGCACCTTTGGCACACTCTCTTCGCTAAAGGTGTCGATAGAGCGGCTGATGTTGCGTAGATCGAACTCTTTGTCTGCTTCTACCCAGGCGTAGACCACATCGGTCTTGTAGATCAGTTCAGCTGTGATCTGAAACTGGGTATTGGTGTCCAGGTTTGATACCCAAAAATCTTCACGATCACCCACTGCGTAGTTGTGAGGTTCTTCGTTCACAACCAGCGGCACTTCATCCAATTCGGGGCGTAGGCGCAGCGCCAGATCGCGCAGATCTCGTGTGGGCACGATGATCGTGCTCAGTTGTGCTTCGGTAATTGAGCCTGTTTCATCTGGTACAACCGGCGCTGCTTGACCTGGTACCGGTGTCGCGCGTGGCGGTTTTGCGTCTTTGGGCGTGGGCCGCGGCACGGTGGTTGGCGTGCGCACCTGCGCCGGCTGCTCGATGATCTCCACACTGGCTGTCTGCCCATCACCCACAGGACGGGACATGACAAAAGCAAGCACGCTGATTGCGCCAATGCCGGCCATACACAACATCAACACCAAAGCCGCCACACCGGCGATTATAAAGTTGCGACTCCGCCGCGATGAATTCATGTCTACTCCTTAAGGTAGCGTAGCCAAAGGCATTTGCCAGAGCGACACCTCACAGGCGCCACTGTCGCCGATAGCCAGCAACAATTGATCGTCTACAGCGGCGGCGTCAATGCCGACCGGTGTCATGAAGCCGCCTTCCTGGAACTGCGCAACGGCGACACCGCCGGCGCTGTACAGGGTGAGCAGCCGCCGTTCAGGATCGGTGACCAGCAGCCCGTTGTTGGGCAAGCCGGCCAAATGAGGACCGGTGAAGGTGTTGGCGCGGGCAGTACTGGCCTGTCCACTCCCCTGGTCGAGCCGCCACAACTGCCCGTCTTCGGCGGTGACGACCCACAGCGCGCCGTTGGGCTGAAGCAGCGCGTCCACCGGCTGTCCTCGGCCGAGGGCGGTGTCGGGGCCACCGTATTGGGCGCGCACATCCCCGTCTTCGGTGAGGACGACCACCCGAGCGCCGCCCGTATCTGCGATCACCAGCGAGCCGTCGGCGCTCACCCCCAGCCCGCGCGGACGGTAAAACGATGTCTCCTGCGCAATGGGGGCAAAGGCTGTACCACTTTCGCCCATGCGATAAATCTGTTGGGCCACGGCATCGAGCAAGTAGACATCACCCAACAAGTTCCTGCCCAGGTCAAACGGTTCCACCCAAGCATCATCTGTGTAGATCTCGGCAATCTCGCCGGTGGCCAGATCGTAGGCCATCACCCGCGCGTTGCCCACATCCGTCGCCAGAAGCAGGTTGCGATCCGGCCACACCATCACACCGTGCGGCTGGAAATTGTCCTCACTACAGGAGCCCGCCGTCCACATAAGTTGTAGCGGCAGTTCGGGCAGGCCGATGGGCAACGGGTTGTCTTCGGACTGTAACATATCGGGCAACTCGAAGGCCGACATCGGCGGCGGCGCAGAGACCTCGAGTGGCACGTCAGGAATCGCCAACGCGGTCACGTCGACATTGGCTTGGTATGGCGCCAGCAACGTCGCTGGGATTTCGCTCTCCTGGTAACCCATGGGCTGCCAGCGCAACACAAAGGACGGAACACCCGCTTCCGGTTCATAGCGGATCAAGAGATCGTGCCAGCCTCGGCGTAGTTGTACCGCCGCCGCCGCCTGTGCGTACGTCTCCTGTTCAGCCGACGCAGAGGCGGCGTCGGCTAGGGTGATGCCGTTGATGGAGAGATCAAAACGCCCGTTGACGTCTGCCGTAAAGAGGTAACTGCCATCCACAGGTGCGGCAATCTTGGCCTCCCACACCACCACGCCTGCATTTTCCAACACTGGGCCGGCCTGTAATAGTGGCTCCCGTCGAAATTCGATAGGATCGACCTCGTCTACGTTTTCCAGGCGCACGCCGACTGGATAATACGTCGCCAACACGCCCATCGGAATGGCGTTCTGGTAGAGCGCCTGCCGGGGGATAGGTTCAACCTTGCCTTCAGGCCGCTGCCACCGTAGCGACAGCGCTGGGTCGGCGCTGCCGCTACGGTATTCAATTTCAATGGGCAGGTAGCCCTGTGGCATCGTCACTGTGCCGGCAATCGTGCCCATCACCGTGTCGACCAACGTCCACGATTGAATCTCATTGCCAAGGACGACACGAAGCTGCGCGTCGGCGTCTGTCTCGGCGTTGAAAAGATAGGAGCCTGTTTCGGGGATATAGAGCATGCCGCGCGCCTGCATGGCGAACGGTGGCGACAGGGGAGCGTCGTCCCACGCAAACTCCAGTGGCCCGGCCACATCCAGCGCGTCGGCTTCGGCAGGCAACGCCGCGTCGAGATCGTCCGCATCCAGTGAGAAGTAGGCGACAGTGAGGCCGCGATCCGCTTCGATCTGCTGGCGGGGGACGGTGGCTACGTAGGCCGCCAACATCCCTGAATCAGGATCGGAAATCGTTTCGCCTACATAGTTTGGGTAAATCTGCCCCACGTAGTCGAGGAGCGCCCTGTCTTGAACGGGGATCACATAACGAATGTCGCCATCGGTGGGCAAATCGACAAAGGGTGAAGTAGTCAGCGGCAGGTGCTTGGTAACGTCTAGCGGTAGAATGCGTTTGGCAAAAGGCAGCACACCGCCCGCTGCCAATTGGGTCGTCGGCGCCTGTAACAGATCAAAGGGGACGATGAGCACGTCTGTCTCTGCGCCGCCGTTGTCTACCGAACGCTCAAAATACGCTTGCAGGTACTTACCCACTGCGGCAGACGTTGCCGGCGCAGCCGAAACGCTCTCCACCTGCCGCAGCCCGTTGACCGCTGCAAACGCCAGCAAAATGGTAGCGGTGACGGCGGCCACGCCCGTCAACGTGACGGGGCGTACCACGATAGACCACTCCTCGATCAGCGCGCCCACAATCTGGTCGAGCGCCACCAGCGCCGTCAATGTGATCAAAACAAAGAAGAGAGACGCCTGTAGCGGCGACGCTGGGCCTGGATCAATGTAGAGTGCCGGCAGCGCCAAGGCGGCGAAACCCACCACAAGCAGCCGTGTGGCCGACCAGCGTGGGCGTCGTAGCAGGTGTGCAAAGCCAAGCAGCGCCAGGACAGCCGTGATCGCGGTCAGCGCCGATGCGCCGTTGGCAAGCCCATCCAGCAGCGAAACAACCTGGGCTGTGATGGATCCTGGCTCGGTGAACGAAGGCATCTCCAAGAACAAGCGCACCAAAGTCGGTGTGCCGCCAACGACTATCCCTGCCCAGTAGAGCAGGCGGCTGCGCCAGCGAGCCGGCGGCATGGCCATCAGCCACCACAGCAGCAATGCAGCAGAGATCCAGCCGCCGGTGGTCAATGTGGAAATCCCGGCCAGCAGCCCGGTTAGGGCCCAGCGTTGAGGCTGTCCTGTGTTGGTTGCCCACCAACAGGCCCAGATTGTGGCTGTAATGAGAAAGACGAGCAGTGTGGCGGCTTCGGGGGCGCGGCTCAATACGATGTGCCAGGGGGCGAAGGCCAGTAACAGCGCACCGACCAGTGCCACGGGTGGGCGGGCGAAAGCACGTGCTGCTGTGTAGAAGACTGGTACGCTGACGACACCCAGTCCAATCCCTAGCCAGCCAAGCGTAGACATGCCAGGCCCAAAAATGCCGAAGACGAGGGCGAGCAGCAGGGTGTAGAGCGGGGCATCGGCCAATAGCAGGCTGCGCCAACTGTCCTCGCGCAGGAAAGTGAGTGCTTGCAGCGCGCCGGTACAGTCGTCTACACAGCCGAAGGGCAGCCCTGCAAAATTCCAGATGCGTATAAGCGCTGCCACTGCGGTAACCAAGACGAGACCAATCACCGCAGCGCGCCGGCTCGAGGACGACGGCGATGTTGGCGTGTCCTGCTCGGCGCGGCGTAGATACGCTTCGGCGGCACTGACCGACCAGACGGCTGATTCTGCTTGTGCGGTTGCCTGCTGCGGCCAGATTGCCGCGATCCCCAGCATAACGCCGCCGCCGATCCATGTGAGCAGCGCCCACAGCAAGGTGACGTCGTCCGTCCCTGCGCGTAGTAACGAGAGCAGCCAGGCCCCGCCGCCGATCCCTGCGGTAAGGCCCAACACTACGAGCACAGCCGCCGTCATGGGCAAGGGCGCTTCATCGCCTGTTGCCCACACATCTCTCAGTGGGCGAGATGCCAACGCAAAGAGGACGGCTGCCCCCAGGAGCACCAACAAGCCGTCGCGCAACGCCACCAGGGTAGACGGTTCACCGGCGTTGAGGATGGAAAGGCCCCACAGTGCAATAAGCACCGCAAAAAGTAGAGAGATAATTCTGCGCATAGCTACCTGATACAGATACGTTGGGAAGAAAACGGCACAGTTTGCCGCCAAAGTGTAGCCTTTCGCACTGCTCTGTGCAAATCATCTTGGCTAAATTTTGAATGCGGCGTCAAGTTTTCAACAAAATAAACTTTACCGTGACCAACAAAAAACGGGGCCAGGATTTCCTGGCCCCGTTTTTAGATGACTTTTGACTTACCCTTCGATTGCGCGCAGGCTTTCGAGGACGGGTTGTGCTTCTTCAACGAGGATGGCATTGACGTCGGCGAATGCCGTGGCCACGTCGTCGGATTGTACGGTGATGCGTTCGAGGCCGCCGCCGATGATCTGGTCGCCGTTGGGCACGAAGACACGGGCCGAGTCCTGTGGCTTGGTCAGCGCGAGCTGCTCGGTGGCCGTCTTGAACTGCGGGAACTCTTCGAAGTATGCCTGCATCTCGGCGCTTTCCAACGCGCTCTTGCGCACAGGCATGTAGCCGGTGTTCTGCGCCCAGTAGACCTGGTTTTCGGAGTTGGAGACGAACTCGATGAAGGCCATGCCTGGTCCATGCTTCTCTTCGGGCGTTGTGGCAAGGATGGCGAGGCCGGCGCCACCGGTGCAGCAGCCGAACTGATACTTCTGCGGCAGGAAGGCGGTGCCATACTCAAAGGTTGCATTGGCGTTGATGCCACCCATCGAGCCTGTCGACATCATGGAAGACGCGGTCAAGCCATTGATGAAGTCGGCTGTGATGTCCTTGCTGGGGACGGCCCACTTGTACTCGTGAACTGTGTCTTTGTAGAACTGACCGGCTTCGATGGTGGCATCGTCGGTCATGCGCATGGTGAAGTCGGGGTCGCTGTAGGCGCCGTTGAACTGCCAGGCAACACCCTGGAAGAGCCAGGCGATGTAGCTGGCGCCGTCGGGATGGGCAAAGGCGGAGGTCTTCATCTCGTCGCCTTCCATCTCAACCAACTGCGGCGCCCATTCCATGAACTCGTCCCAGGTTTCGGGGCCACGATCGGGCAGCCCTGCCGCCGCCCATTTCTCTTTGTTGTAGTAGAAGAGGGGGGTGCTGCGGGCGTAGGGTACCCAGTAGTGCTGACCCTGGCGCACACCTTCGTTGATCAGCGAATCCTGGTAGTCGCTCAGGTCGATGTTCTGGGCGTTGATCAGATCATCCAACGGAAGGATCGTCTGGGCCAGATAGAACTTGAACCACCAGACATCGCTCAGGAGCGACACATCGGGGGCGGTGCGCGCCTGTAGCGCTGCCGTCACCTTCTGTGCAGTCTCTTCATAGTTACCCTGGAATTGGTAATCTACAACGACCTCGCTCTGGCTTTCGTTGAAGCGCTTGACCAGTTCGGTTTCGGCCTCACCGTTTTTGCCGCTAAAGCTGCTCCAGAAAGTGAGGGTGACCGCTTCGGTGGCGGGTGCTGCGCTGCTGCCGCTGTCACCTGCCGGTGCTGCCGAAGGGGCTGCTGCCGGCGCACATGCAGCCAATGCCACCATGCTTGCGCCTGCGCCCATACCTACCAAAAACTGGCGGCGACTTAATGCTTTCGACATAGTTGTGCTTCTCCTTGTACTGATGATGTTTGTACTGATTAGTAAGTTAAGAACTTGGTTGGATTGTTGTGCAAGGTGCAGACAACTTCACGAATTATCCCTTCACAGCGCCGGCGGCGATACCGTCGACGATGTATCGTTGGGCATAGAGAAAAACGATTACCACGGGCACCACCACAAAGAGGGTGCCCGCCATAACCACACCCCAGTCGATAGTGCCTTCTTCAACCATGAGCCAGAAGATGCCAATGGGCAAAACACGCATTTCTCGGGTATTGGTGACAAGCAACGGCCACAGGAAGTCGTTCCATTTTGAGACGATGCTCAGCAGTGCCATTGTCACAATTGCCGGTTTGGCCAGTGGAATAATGATTGACCACATGGTGTACAGATGATTGGCCCCATCGACTTTTGCCGCGTCCATCACCTCGGTGGGCAATGTCTTGTAATATTGACGCAAGAGGAATGTGCCGTAAGCCACCGATGCGCCAGGGATGACAATCCCCTGGTAGGTGTTGATCCAGCCCAGTGAGGCAATGGTCAAGTAATTGGGTAGAATTGTCACCTGGCCCGGCACCATCAACGCCGCCAGCAACACCAGAAACAGCCAATCCTTTTTAGGAAATCGCAAAAACGCGAAGGCATAAGCCGAGGTGACGGCAAAGAGCACCTCAAAGCCACTGCCGAAGATCGTGGTGATGATCGTATTGATATAGTAGCGGCCAAACGGCGCCGCCCGCCACGCTTCACCGAAGTTTTCCAGTGTCGGCTGCATCGGAATCCAGGTAGGCGGAATGCGGTAAATTTCCTGCGAAACCTTGAATGCGCCGATGATCATCCAATAGACGGGCAGGCCGATTAACACCACACATAAGAGCATCCCCAGGTAGCCGGCAGCTTTGTGTAGCGTAGAATGGCGTTGGCCTGCCCAACTGCCGGATAAGCCACTTGCCGCTTGTGTGTTTGTGGGTTCGAGTTCACTTGAAATGGTTGCTTTGGCCATGAGCTTCTTCCTGTCTGATGAGCCGTCGCCACGACGGCAGTCCATACGAAATCAACGTTGGTGGAATCTCTGGTTGGTTTGCTAAGAATAGTGGACGTTGTTTTCGCTGTAACGCATTTGGACTATGGTGAAGAGCAACATCATCACGAACAGGACAACTGAAGCCACCCCTGCACGACCGGCGTTGAAGGCCACGAAGCCTTGCTGGTAAAGATAGTAGACCAACGTGGTGGTAGACCCTACCGGCCCACCGTCGGTCATGACTTTGATAATGTCGAATGACTGAAAGCCGGCCAGAATACTGGTGAGCACCAGGAAAAAGAGCACCGGCGAAAGCCCCGGCACCGTAACGGCTCGAAAGCGCGCCCAACTGCCGGCGCCGTCCACTGTCGCCGCCTCGTACAACTCTCGGGGGATTGCCTGTAGCCCAGCCAGGAAGATGACCACGGCGTACCCCACATTTTTCCAAACATGGACCATGATCACGGCCAGCAAAGCCCAGTTTGGATCAAGCAACCAATTGGGAGAACGCAACCCCACCGCATCAAGGAATATATCAATCAAACCGTAACGAGGATCGAAAATATAAATCCAGACGATGCCAATCGCAGCGCCACTTAGCATCACAGGGCTGAACACAATGCCTCGGACGCTGTCTCTGCCGCGCAATTTTTGATTGAGCAACAACGCCATCCCCAAACCGATGACACAGATAGCTATCACTGAGCCCAAGGTAAAGGTCAACGTTGTTAACATAATCTGGCCAAAATCAGCCGAGGTGAAGAGCCGTGTATAGTTGCCAAGCCCTACCCAGATCTTGACCGGAGACAGCATATCCCAGCGGACGAAGCTTAGATAGCCATTGTAGATGAGGGGCCAGTAGGTGAAAACGGCGAATAAGAACAGATTGGGGCCAACCAACAAGGCAAACAAAAGCCACTCACGTCGTTCGGCCATTGACGTTTGTCTACGTAATATCGACATGAAGCGCATGTCCTCCTTCTGGGGAAGTCTAAGTCTATTGTGTTAACAGCGGTTCAATCATTTGGTTAACAGTGAAAGAACGCAAGATTAAGAATTTGTTAAACGAACGGATATAGTTGAAGGGTAAGGCTACGCCTGTGGGGGAAAGGCGTTGGAATCAACGAACGGGACAATTGTTGGGTGGTCTATATTTTGTCAATCAGAGGTGAAAACAATTATGCGCAGATCGAACGAAATGGTCAAGTAAGGTCCATTCAAGTTTTTTGCGGCCAACAAACACACCGTGCAGACCCTCTGCACGGTGTGTTATGGACGTGTTATCAACAGTGACACTGGGGATTGTTTGTTCGATTCTTTATTGTTCGATTGTGGGTTGCAATGGGAGCCATACAAAGAATGTGGTGCCTTCTTCTGGCGAAGACGCAAAGCCAATGCGGCCGTTAAGGTATCGCTCTGTAAGAAGCTTCATGCTATAGGTGCCGAGACCGCGTCCATATCCCTTTGTAGAAAATGATCGCTTGAAGAGCTGCAATTGCACCGTATAGGGGATGACGTTCTGATTGTGCACCCAAAATCGGACACCCTCATCCTCTTTCGTACATCCTAACGTAACGGTCGCCCCCGTCAGTGACGCTTCTAACGCATTCTTCGTCATATTGCCGACGACGCGTCTGGCCAGAATGGCATCGCTCCATAGGACAACCTCTTCGACATCTGCGCTGATAAGCACATGCTTGCCGTGAGCCACATTGTGATTGATGTAGATGTCTCTGACTTCTGCCAACAAGTGAGTGCTGCGAATCGGCATCACCTCTACATACAGATCGCCGGTTTCGGCAGAGATAAGCTGACGCTGCTCTTGGATCTCTTCTAGCAACTGATGAGACGCTCTCTTGAGCATCGCTCCGTATTCATGCCAAATATCAAGTGCTGTCGGTTCAAGGCTATCGAGAATCTCGACTACACCGAAAATGGCGCCGGCTGTGTTCTGGATATCGTGAAAAAAGATACGTTCCAGCACCTGGCGGCGCTTTTCGCTGCTGATGTCGTCGACGGCGAAGAGCGCATACGCTTCTCCACTGTATAAGAATGGCGTCGCCACGACTCGCAGATCAAGCGCATTGCCGGCTGATTCGTCGCTGCGTGCAATGCGGCACTCTTGCGTATCTCTGCGCTGATCCAGCGCAGACTGCATGGCTTTGGCCGCACCGCACGTCTGGCAAAACTTGCTTGTGCCACAGCCTGCCGGCATGGCGTTGTTGTGTTCACATGCCAATGCCTCGCCCAATCTTGCACCGACAAGCTCCACATCATCTTCGGCGACGGCGTAAAACGCTGTGTTTGCAAAAACAATTTGGCGCTCTTTGTTCAGGATCACCACACCTTCCGGCATGGCATTGAGCACGCCTGTCAGTAGTTCGTTGTGGGTAAAGGCATCGTGCTGGTGCGCTACAACAAAGTCTGGCGCACGTTCCGCCGACAAAAACTCCGTTTCTAAAGGACTGCTGCCTGGCTTCATAAGGATTTTGTCTCCGGCTGCGTTGCTGATGCTATCTGCGATGGTAAGGGGCAAATGCCGATAGCTACCACTTTACGCCTCGGAAATCTTTATGTCTGTGCGAGAGTTACACGAGTTTCTGAACCTAATCGCGTACAATGGCCAACGGCGCTTCGCCGCGGTGGACACGCACAATGTTTTCGAAGATAAACTCACCCCGCCGCGCCCAGGTATCCACGGTGACACCCGCCGTGTGTGGCGTCAAGAGGACATTGTCCAAGCGGAGAAGGGGGTTATCCACCGCGGGCGGCTCGTCTTCGAGGACGTCGAGGGCAGCGCCCATAATTTTGTGAGTGCGCAGTGCTTCGGTCAGCGCATCTTCGTCGATAACTGGCCCGCGGCAGGTGTTGACCAACACCGCCGACGGCTTCATCATGGCCAGTTCCTCCGCACCGATGAGCCCGTGTGTGTCGTCGTTGAGCGGCACGTGTAGCGTCACCACATCGGATTGGCGTAGTAGCTCGGGCAACTCTACGCGGGTGATGCCCAGGGCTTGTTCCGTCTCCGCACTCACAGGATAGGGGTCATAGTAGAGCGCCTGCGCGCCAAAGGCCCGCACCAGCGCCGCCACCCGCCGCCCGATGTTGCCCATGCCTATGATCCCCACCGTTTTGTTGTGGATGGTGTAGGTGGTACGCCCCGAGTCGATGGCCTTCCAGCCGTCATTGCGCACGTTGGCGTCCATCTGGGGCAGCAGCCGATAGAAGCCGAGGATCAGCGCCAGCGTATGTTCGGCCACATCAAGCGAATTGGTACCTCCGTTGTTCGCCACCGGGATGCCCAACTCATCCAGCAGGCGCATGGGCATCTTGTCGAACCCCGCACTCACCAGTTGAATCAGCTTCAGATTCGGCGCGGCGCGCACCACTGCGTCCTCGATGGCGCTAGGAAAGAGAATGAAGTACTCAGCATCCGCCGCCAGCGCACATTTTTCGTCTACGGGTAGCTTGGGCGATAGCACCTGCACCTCGAATTCCGGCAGTGCAAACTGGGTGATCAACGACACGGTTTCAGGCGCTAGACTCGTGATAAAGAGCACTTTGGGCATGTAAAATTCCTTTCTTGATCCAGGATTCACCGCAAAGACGCAAAGAACGCTAAGATCAGATGCAGAGCGCAGAGAATTTAGACACTGATTTACAGGATTTTCAGGATTCAGAAGTAATCGGTTGCCTCTCTGAAATCTGTGTAGATCTGTGAAATCCGTGTCCAGATTCTCTGTGCTCTGCGTCTGGCCTTTGTGGTGAACTATTTTTTGACAACTGTGAACTCAGCGCGTAGTCCGCTACCGGCATCGGGCGCGATCCACAGGTGAAAGTCCCCCGGCTCGGTGACGAGTTGCAGCGCCGCGTTGTGAAAGGCCAGATCGTCGGTGTGCAGGGTGAAGCGGACCTCTGTCTGCTCGCCCGCGGCCAACTCGACCCGCTGGAAGCCCTTGAGTTCGCGTACCGGCCGTGTCAAGGAGCCGACCAGATCGCGCACGTACAACTGCACCACCTCGGTGGCGGTGCGTTCACCAGTGTTCGTCAGCGTGACGATGGCGGTGATCGATTCGCCCATCGCCAATTCCTGTGTAGACAGGCGCAAGTTGCTGTACTCGAAGCTGCTGTAGGTCAACCCGAAGCCGAAAGGAAACTGTGGCCGGTGATCCACATCCAGATAACAGGTGACAAAGCCACTGGGATCAAGCGGCGTGCCGGTGGGGACAATCGGCGCATCTGCCGGAGCCGGACGTGCGCCGGGTTTCTGGTTGTAGTAGAGCGGCACCTGCCCCACCGCCCGTGGAAAGGTGACAGGCAAGCGCCCCGACGGCGATGCTTTGCCCAGCAGGAGATCGGCGATGGCCGGGCCGCCCATGGTGCCGGGATGCCAGGCGAAGAGCAGCGCGTTCACAGCGCTGAGGACAGGACCGAGGGCCAGCGAACGCCCCGCCATGACGACGGCAATGACGGGTTTGCCGGTAGCTTTCAATGCGTCGAGCAGCCTCTGCTGCGCGCCGGGGATGTCGAGGAAGGCGCGGCAGTGGGCTTCGCCGCTAAGCAGCGCATCTTCGCCCACAAAGGCGATCACCACATCGGCCTGGTTGGTGGCGTCGATGGCCGCGGCGATGCCGCCGGCAGGGCTGCCTTCGTCATAGCTACGGGCATGGGGCAGGCCGGGCGCGTAGATGACACGCTCCGCGCCCAGGGCGGCACGCAGCGCAGCCAGCGGTGTGTGCGAGTCTTCGGCGTGGCCGTCGAAGACCCAGCAGCCCAGTTGGTCCTGGGGCGCATCGGCCAGCGGACCGACGACGGCGACTTTGCTGATTGTGGGTGACAGCGGCAGCGTCCCTTCGTTCTTGAGGAGGACACAGCTTTCTTCCGCGGCGCGTTGGGCCGCGCTCAAATGGTCTGGCGCCAGTAGCATAGCGGACGGATCGAGGTCGTTGTACGGACGCTCGAACAAGCCGAGCCGCATTTTAAGACGCAAGATGTTGCGCACGGCATCGTCGATCATTTCCAAAGAAAGCAGACCCTCGTCGAGCAGGGCAGCGATGTGTTTCACGTAGCCGTCGCCCACCATTTCCATGTCCACCCCGGCGAGGACGCCCAGTGCAGCGGCGTCTTTGGCATCGGCGGCAAAGCCGTGGGGGATCATCTCCAGCACCGAGTTCCAATCGCTGACGACCATGCCGTCGAAGCCCCACTCGTCGCGCAGAATCTCGCGCAGCGTGCGCGCATTGCCCGAAGCGGGGACGCCGTTGAGATCGTTAAAGGCGCTCATGAGCGTGGCGACGCCGGCGTCGATGCAGGCTTTGAAGGGGGGCAGGTAGATGTCGCGCAGAAGGGTTTCGGGGATGTAGGTGGTGTTGTAATCGCGCCCGCCTTCGGTGGCGCCGTAGCCGACGAAGTGTTTGACACAGGCGGCGATGCGTTCGGGATGGCTGAGATCGTCGCCCTGGAAGCCTTCGACCATTGCCGCGCCGATGCGCCCTGTGAGGTAGGGATCTTCCCCGCCGCCTTCGGCGATACGTCCCCAGCGGGGGTCGCGGGCAATGTCGACCATGGGCGTGAAGGTCCAATGTAAGCCGGCGGCTGCGGCTTCGCGTGCGGCCACCCGAGCGCCTTCACGGGCGATGTCTGGGTTGAAACTGGCAGCCTGCCCAAGGGGAATGGGGAAGATGGTGCGGAAGCCGTGGATCACATCGCGCCCGTAGATGAGGGGGATGCCCAGGCGAGATTCCTCGACGGCGATGCGTTGCAATTCGTGGGCGACGTCGCCTTCGACGTTGAGGAAAGAGCCCACGCCGCCACGGCGGATCGTCTCTTCGGCGCCGTCGATCTTGCCGCTAATCTGCCACATCTGCCCGATCTTCTCGTCCAGCGTCATCTGGGCCAGGAGATCGTCGATGCGGGCTTCAATTGTGGGTGAGGGGGTCATCAGTCTGCTCCTTTGCAGTAGAGTTTCGATTTTCGATTGACGATTTTCGATTGATGATGGTCAAGTATGTTGGCCGTGCGATTGGAAAGCGTTGGGGCAACTACCAAGACCCCCAATACAGCATCATACACTGAACAAGACAATCGTCAATCGAAAATCGTCAATCGAAAATTTCTTTGATTGGCAGCCACGCCAGGACGCGCTGGATCTGCTGATCCCAGTAGCCCCATTCATGTTCGCCGGGTCCTTCTTCGTAGGTGAAGTCGTAGCCGAGTGGCTGGACGTGATCACGAAAGCGCAGATTGTTGTCGTAGAGGAAGTCTTCTGTGCCGCAGCACTGATAGAGGGCGGGCTTAGGCCCGTCTGTGGCCGCAACCTCGGTGGCCAGGTGCATGAGATCGTTGTTGCTGCCAAGTAGCTTGTCATAGCCGCCGAAGATTCGGAAGTTTTCGTCGACGCGGCTGGGCTCTGGGTTGGCGACACGTTGGGTCATGTCCAATGCGCCGGAGAGGCTGGCGGCGTAGGAGAAGCGTTCTGGCAGGCGCAGCGCCAGTTTGAACGCGCCGTAGCCGCCCATGGACAGCCCCGCCGTAAAGGTTTGGCTGCGCTCACTGGAGATTGGAAAGAGGCTTTGTGCTAGCGCGGGGACTTCCTCGCTGATGAAGGTCCAATAGCGTCCGCCCTGGTGCATGTCCGCGTAAAAGCTGCGGTGGACGGCCGGCATGATCACGGCCAGGTTAAGGTAGCGGGTGTAGCGCTCAATCGACGTGTAGCGTGTCCACCCAGAGTGGTCGTCGCTCATGCCGTGTAGCAAATAAAGGACAGGATACCTGTGCTCCGATCCCAACCTGTCGCGCTGCGCCTGTGTCGTGCGCGGCAGCAGCACATTCATCGACGTGGCCAGTTGCAGCGTTTCTGAGAAGAAATCGAGTTGAATGAAGGACATGAGGAGTCCTAATACCGATTCTTCAAAACTGGGCGCAATTTCAGCGCCAGGTGCAGCGAAAAGCGAGCGTCGGGATCGTCTAGATCGAGGCGCGTAATGGTGGCGATGCGTTCAAGGCGGTAGGTGAGGGTGTTGCGGTGGATGTGCAGCCGGGTGGCTGTCTGGCTCAAATTGCCATGACAGGCGAAGAATGCTTCTAGCGTTTCCACCAGTTCGGCGTTGCGGTTTTCGTCGTGTTCGATGAGCGGGCGCACGGTTTTGCGGAAGAAGCGCGCTGCTTCGGCGTTGCCGCCCAAAGCGGTCAACAACTGATAGAGCCCTAAATCACCAAAATAGGTGACAGGCGAGGTGTGCCAAGACTTGCCCATGTGCCAGCTTTCTTCGGCCTGTTGCAGGCTGCGCAGCCATTCGCCAGGACGGGTGGCCGGGCGGCCCAGGCCGATGATCACCTTGGCCTTGGGCGCGTGGCCTGTGAGCATGTCCACGAGGTCGGCGGCGGCGCTCTTCAGATGGCGGGCGCTCTTGGGATCATCTGTGGGCCAGAAGAGGAGCATGCCTTCGCTACGTCGGCTTACAAGAATGGTGCGTCGCTGCGCCTGGATGAACTGATTGAGCACACCCATCCACTCCGGCGCATTTTCGGCGGCGACGATCCAGGCGGCGTGGGGTTCACCTAGCGCATAACCCAGCGATTTGCCCCGCTGGATCCAGGATTGCTCGTCGGCAATTTCGCTGGCCAGTAACTCATCGAGGAAGGCTGCCCGCATCTGTTCCTGGATCGCCCCCACTGCATTCTGGCGGCTCCACTCCAGTGCAGCAACGTTGGCCCCTTGCTGCACGCAGATCCCTTCGATGGTGCTGATCTCCTGGCTGCCGGAAGTGTTGGCAGTACGCAGCACAAGACAATAACCTTGTACGCGATCTCCCGCCACAATCGGCGCGATGACACATTGATCATAGGGTAACCGATCACCATTCAGCTTCAACAGCCCCACCGATTCGCTAAGCTCTTTCTGCTTTTGCGAGGCCGCCCAACTGCGCAAAGAGGTGACGTTGGGCGTAGCGGCAAGCACACGCTCGCGCATGCGCTCCGGCAGATCCTGTAAGCCTGCCTGTACGTTCACCTGTCCATCGTCGCGCAAGAAGAGGACGGGCTGTTGCGTAGATTGGTAGAGCCGTTCAGCAATGGCCTCCATGCCGCTCCCATCCAACTCAAGTTGGGTCAACTCGCGTTGGAGATCAGCTGAAAGCGCGGCGATGTAGCCCTCACGATCCACAATCAGGCGGATCACGGCGCGTTCCACATCCACAAGCGTCTCGGTTGACGGCAACGCAAAGAGTGGCATCTGCTGTTCTTCCGCCGCAGTCACCGCATCTTGGGGAACGTTACCCAGCACAACCATTGCTGCAACCCGCGCCTGGCGCAGGCTTTGGATCACCCGATCCAGGCGCATGCGCGGATCGAGTTGGCGCAGATCTTCCATATCGACCAGGGCCAGTTCGTTGCCTGTCAATTTGGGGAAGGCGGGCGCGCTGGGGCGCAGGCTACATGCCCAACTCACAGGCCGACTCAGTGATTCCGCCCCGTAAAGTACTTCGGTGCCGGGCGGCAACGCCAGGCGATAGACATCTTCGAGAGTAGCTGAATTGCGATACATTCGTTAGTAGACGCACCCATCACTTTGCATGCAATAGCGGGCGCAAAGGTACGCCCGCTGATTTTCTTACACTATCGATTTCAGGAGATGTGGCAGTTGGTCCCTTCGTTGGGTACCATTTGAAAGCAAGAGTGGCCGTCTTACTTCGACGATGCCATTGCTGCGCCGACGGTGCCGCCCCACACGGAAAAGAACATAATACCGGCCAGGCCGGGCCACGCCGTGGGATCCTGCCCTAACCAGAGGGCGACCAAAAAGGCTACGGCCAGGCCGAGGATCAGCCCCAAAATGCTGAAGAGCAAGAGCTTGCCCACCGACTGGCCGGCTGTCATAGCGCCGACGATAATCGGCCAGAGGATCATAGACAGAATGCCCAACACCGGCGTGATCCAGCCTGTGGCTGCCGGGAAGGCGAACGCCGCCAAAAAGAGGATAAACCCGAGCACACCGGCAATCACCGGTTTCCAATCTGCACCCAGTGTACCGCGTGATACCTGGTGGGCCAGGATCGGCGCTGCACCGATCAACAGGCCGACGATGGCGGGCACAATCGCCATCCCCACCACGAACACGTAGATCAAGGCGACGACAGCGGTGAAGATCCCCGCATACAAAGAGGCCGTCAGTGGGCTGCTGTCAGATCGGGCGGTGGCAACTGCAAAAAAAGGAAGCATTTGTCCATCTCCTCCCCGTCCGGGGTTGTGTGGTTGAAAGTTCCGACGACGGCATGGGGGCCGGGTTGTGCAACGTTTACAAACGCAAGGTCTCAAAACAGCGACGATTTGCTCTTCGGTGACTTACCCTCCGATGCTTTACTCTTCGTCGGGCAAGGTTTCCCACTCCTCCATCGTCCATCCACCGACGTTGAGATAGAGTTGGGGGCGGTGGTTGCGGCTCAAAATCAGGACAAGTTCACTGTCTTCGGTGACGGCAATTTCTTCGAGCCAGACGCCGTCTTCAATTAGCTTTGTGCATATTGTACCAATGCGATCAAGTCCACGCAAGGCATCGCCCTCGGGATCTTTGAAAACGTAGGTTGCGTAGAGTTCCATGTAGAGATGGTTCTCCAGGTAGAGATCCATATCGAAGATCTGGCGACGTGCCGGCGCAATCTCTTCGCCCTCTTCGTCGGCCAAAGACTCTTCCCAAACTGCTAATCCCACCACTCTCTGCCCTTCGATGGACTCTACTAATTCTGCGTAAAGTTCATCGGTGACGATCTGGTGGAAATCCTCTTCCGTCTCTGGTTCGTTCTGATGGTTATCTACCGACACCTTGATTCTCCTTCTTGCTACGAGGACGTGGATCGGGCTGGGCCGACGATGATCATACGTGTTGGGATGGAAGTTGGCTCTTTGAAAAACTGGCCCCCCGCCGAAAAGTGACTAAATTGGAAGGGCAACCCCTGATCGATGAAGAGGTTGGGGCCGTTCATCACATGAAAATGCAGATGAGGCCCTGGGGAATTGCCGCTGTTGCCCACCTTGCCGATGACCGTGCCGCGACGGATCATGTCGCCTACGTGCACAGGAATGCTCGCCTGCTGCAAGTGGGCAAAGTAGCTGAATTCGCCATTGGCATGGCTAATGGCCACCGCATTGCCCAGGATACGCCGCATGTCCCCGCGTATCATCGCCTGATCAGGGATTGCGCCGGGCAGCATGTCGGGCATGTCGTAGCAGACGTAGGCCACTTTGCCGCCTGCCGTGGCGTAGACAGGCTGATCCCAACTGTAGTGATCGGTTAGGGATCGTCCATTGCCGCGGTAGGGCTGGTTGTCGGGGCCGAGTTTGACCAGGTCGATGGCGTATGGCTGGCTATAGACTTCGCTCTTGTGGAAGTCGCTCCAATCGCCCCCCTGGATCGCCCACCATGTGCCTTCCACTGGAAAGTGCAGATCGCTCTGCTGTTCATGGTAGGAGACCATCACCTGGCGCACGCTCTGCACGTTCTGGCCTGCGCCTGCTATCTCACGCCCCACCGCCGTCACCTCGACGTGAGTCATCCGTTCGTAGGCAGGCAACATCAGGTGGACAGTCCGCACCGCCAGGCCACTGCCCGCTTCGATGCTGAGATCATCCAATCCTGTGCGGCGCTGAAGCACATGGGCCGGCCAACGCTGTTCCATCAACAGTTGATGGCCGTTGTACGCCTGTAGCACAATCCCCTTCAACTCCACATCGCCGTTGTGGGCCACGATGCCCAGATCAAAGGCCACCTCTTGCATCGGGTAGAGCGACGGGAAGGGCAAGCGGTCGTAAATGGCTGCGACCGGGCTGTCTGGTCGGCTTTCCAGCGAAAGCCATGTCTTTTTGCTCTGCGCCGCTTCTTCCATCGACGCTGTCGGATCAACGTTCATAGTGTATCCACAATCTTTTCCAGAAGTGATCCACGAAGGCACACTTTTTCTCTCACCGTCCTTGACGGATCTGGTGGCTGATCCGTGGACGGCTTTCAATAAATTTTTCGAGCCAACGGCGCTGTTCTGTACGGTCGCGCCGGCCGGCAGGGTGTTCGCCGCCGATGACATTGTCGAAGAGCGCCAGCAGTTCCACCGCTTCCACAGGCGTCAGCCGATAGTAGGTCTCCTCGGTCTCCAACGAATCGAGCCGTTCCCAGCGGTCGATCCAATCGTTGAGGTAGAAGGTGTGGCAGCGACGGCAACGCCAGACGCTGAAGGTGCGTTTGTCGTCTTCGTCGGTGGCGACAATCAGTGCGCCCAGGTTGGCAATGCGTCCTTGACAGGCGAAGCAAGGCTCTGTCCCCGCGCCGACGCCGCTGCGCTCAACAATGCGCTCGCCCCAGGACGGTTTGGGCGTCTCTGGGCGCTCAATCCCCAATCGGATCACGATCCGCTGCCATAGGCTGATTGAGGGCTTCGGCGGGCGCGCTTTCAGATCTTTCACCCGTGGTGATGGCGCTTGCCGGGTCGTTACCGCTGTCCACGCCGGGCACCCAAGGGCGAGGACAGATTGTTCGCGCAGCGCCTCAGGCATTTCCACACTGTCAGAAGAGACAACGCCCCACCCGCAACGGCCAAGGGGCAGGGCATCGGGGCCGACCGCGTACTCTGCCCCCCCATCGGTGAGCGGTTGCCAGTGGGCACACTCGCCACAGGTGAAGGCGCGCCATCCCGCCGCCGCCAGTGCATCGTGGAACGTTTGGGCAAAGTCGCCGGTCAGCGGGTTGTCTAAGCGCAGGAGCGGGTGCGTTTCCCACTGCTCCGTTGCGCTGCTCTGCAAGTAAAGGACACAGGCCGGCGGCTCGTTGTACCAGAGCAGCCGTGCCCACTGGGCGGGCCGATCCTTGCCCGAAAGCGGCAGCAACCGGATACGCTGCATCACGGCAGTCCGGCTGCCGGGGTAGACGCCCGACATCGTCGCTAGGTTAAAGATCTGGTAGCTCGAATCGTCCTGTGACATGGCCCCGGCTTTCGTATTTGTCTATTTTACATCAGCCGGGGCGGAATGAGGAAAAGATAGGAGGGAAACCGGTTGCCATCAGTGGTTGTCTACTTGTCGTTGGCCTCGTTGATGAGCGTGCTTGCTTCGAGGACAGCCTCTTCGGGGGAAAGGACATCGTTGAGCACTTTGAGCAGCATGTCGCCTGTGTAGCCCCACATTGCGTCCAGTTCGGGTTGGTTGGTGAGGGAGACGGCGTTTTGTGCTTGTGCTGTAAAGCCGGCCAGGATTGGATCCTCAATCGGCGCGCCAATCTGCGCAGGGACACGCTGTGCCGTCTGCGCCAGGATAGCGCCGCTCTCAGGGCCGGCAAGGTGCAGCGCCAACCGTAGCGCCAACTGCTGCTGCGCCGGCGAGTAGACAGGGTTAAGCATCACCCCTTCGGCATTGAGCCAGGGCTGTGCCGCTCCTGCCGGGCCCGCGGGGAGGAGCGCGACGCCCAGGGCATCGCCCAACGCCGCTTCGAGTTCAGCACTGCTCCACGGGCCGTCTACAAAGAAGGCAAATTCACCCTTCTTGAAGCGGTCGATCAACATGCCGTAATCCAGGTCCACGAAGACGCCAGGGGTGTTGCTCATGGCCGACAGCCAGGCAAGGAACGCAGCTGCGCCGTCACTCTGTTCGAGGATGGCGCGGCCTGTGTCATCGAAGAGCGCGCCGCCGTAGGCAGGGACGCCCCAGAACAGGTGATAGAAGTTGGCGTAAAGCCCAGCGCCCTGCCTGGGATTGGCCTGGGCAAGCGCCAACATCTCCTCGGTGGTGGTGGGCAACGCTGCTTCGTCCACAAGGTTGCGGTTGTAGTAGAGCGACACCAGATCAAGGCTGATGGGCAGGCCGTAGAGCTGCTGCTGGTAGCGAAGATTGGTCACCGTGGCCGGTAGGTAGGCAGACAACGTCTCCTCGCCCACCAAGCCGTCAAGTGGCTGCAATGTCTCTGCATCGGCCAGTTGCTGGAGCCACCACGTCGGTGCTAGGATCAGATCCGGCCCACCCTCGGCGTAGACGGCGTCGGCGTAGGCTTGGGGCAGTTCGTTGTAGGCCACAAATAGGGTTTCAAGTTGCACGTCGGGATTGGCGGCCTGGAACGCGCCGAGCATGAGTGAAAGCGCTTCGCCGTCGGCCCCGGCCCAACTGTGCCAGAGGAGCAACCCGCCACGGTCGGTGTCGGGGGTGGGGGTGGCGGTTGCATCGGGCGTGGCGGTGGCGGCAGGTGTGGCGGTGGCGGCGATGGGTGTGGCCGTCGCTGCGGAAGACGATTGCGCCTCTGCGTTGGGAGCAGGTGGCACCGCGTCGGGTGTTGTCTGCCCCGTCGTAGCGGGCATCGAAGACGCTGCCTCCGGCGTGGGATCGTCCTGACAGGCGGCGAGGAAGAACGTCAATGCCGCACAAATCAGGAGCAAATAGAGATGAATTCGACGACGCCCCATCTTTGAAATCTTCAACATAGCCACCTAAATAGTTTTTTTCAGCCAATAATTTTCTCAGCCGCAAACAATGTTGGGCAGTATAGCATGGAGACGCGGGGGGGGAAAGTAAGGGGGGGACTGGGGACTGGGTAGACATGTTGACGCGTGATGGGCGACATGTCTACCCAATCGCCACTCCCCAATCGCCAGTCCCTAATCCCTAATCCCCAATCCCCAATCCCTACCCACCCGCTAAATGATCGAGCAGTGCCTGTAGCCCCAGGGTATAGCTGCGCCAGCCGAAGCCGCAGATCTGTCCTACGCAGATGGGCGCGAGGACGGATTTGTGCCTGAATTCCTCGCGGCTGTGGATGTTGCTCAGGTGGACTTCCACCGTGGGCAGCGCCACCCCGGCAATGGCATCGCGCAGCGCGTAGGAATAGTGGGTGAACGCGCCGGGGTTGATCAAAATGCCGTTGGCCCACGTCCGTGCCTCGTGGATAAAATCGATGAGCGCCCCTTCGTAGTTACTCTGAAAAGGACGTACCTCATGTGCGCTGCCTGCCACTTCGATCACCCGCTGGTTGATCAGAGCCAGCGTCACCGTGCCGTAAATGCTCTTCTCGCGCACGCCCAAAAGATTGAGATTCGGCCCGTGGATGAGGGCGATGGTGGCCAAGGTCTGCTCCTTCTTGCGAATGGAAAATGAATGAATGATGAATAAAGATTGGGTTAACCGAGTTGCCACTTCAAACGACAAAAACTTCGTCTACCCAATCTTTATTCATCATTCATCTCTCTTCAAAGTATCTTCCGAATCGTATCCGCCACAATCTCCTCCCCCGGATTGTCGATCATCGTGACA
Source organism: bacterium (assembly GCA_016124945.1). Classification (GTDB taxonomy): domain Bacteria; phylum Chloroflexota; class Anaerolineae; order Caldilineales; family Caldilineaceae; genus RI-153. The sequence continues at coordinate 154,307 of WGMT01000021.1, forward strand.
TCGCCAATCCCCTGGGGGATGATGAAGCGGATGGTTTTGCCCTGGCGTTTTTTGTCTTGACCCATGGCGGCGCGGATGGCGGCGACGTCGTACCCCGGCGCGCGGACAGGCAGGCCGAGCCGATCCAGCAGGTCGCGGATGCGGGTGACAAGCGCCGGATCACAGCGCCCTATCGCAGCGGACAGTTCGGCGGCGGCCACCAGCCCAATGGCCACGCCTTCGCCGTGGCGGATGGTGTATTCGCTCACCTGCTCGATAGCGTGGCCGAAGGTATGCCCCAGGTTGAGGACAGCACGCCGCCCCCGCTCAAACGGGTCTTCGATGACAATGTCCACTTTTACCTGCACGGCGTCGCGCACCAGTTGGGGCAGGTTGGTCGGCCCCACGCCTTCCAGTTGTTGGAAGAGGGCGGGCGCGCCGATGATGCCATGTTTGACGATTTCGGCCATCCCGGCGCGGAATTCTGCGCCGGGCAACGTAGACAAGACCGCTGTGTCAATGATCACCAAAGCAGGCTGCTTGAATGCGCCCACCAGGTTCTTCCCCTGCGGCAGATCGACGCCGGTTTTGCCCCCCACCGACGCATCCACCATCGCCAGCAAAGAGGTGGGAATCTGCACGAAGGGGACGCCGCGCAGGTAACTGGCTGCGGCAAAGCCGGCCATGTCGCCAATCACGCCGCCGCCCAGGCTGATCACGGCGCTACGCCTGTCCAAACCACCCGCGATGAACTGGGTGTAGAGCGAAGCGATGTTCTCCAGCGTCTTGTGCTGCTCGCCCTCAGGCACCGTACACAGGACAGGCTCATAGCTCGCCCCGCGCAGACTGGCGGCCAGCGTCTCGGCGTGGACTTCGGCCAGGATCGGGTTGGTGACAATCGCAACCGGTCCCCGTGTCAGCTTGCGGTTGGCCAGGAGCGTCCCCGCGGCGCTGAGTAGACCGTCTCCGATGCAGATGTCGTAGTCGTCCTCGGGCGAGGGGACGTGGATGCGTGTCATGCCAGGCACTTCGGCGTTGGCCGCCAGCGCCTCAATCACACGGTCCAAAATCGTGTGGGGCGACGCGCCGTCGGTGGGCACCTGCAGTGGAATCTCGGCGTAGGCGTTGCGGCGGCTTGCCAGCAGTTGCTCAATACGGAGACGGCGGTCGCCCTCTTCACTCTTGAGCAGTGGACGGTCCTCTGCCGCGGCCAGCCGTGCGAGGATGGCGTCGACGCTCGCCGTGAGGCAGACAATCGGGCCACTTTCGGCCAGCGCCTGCCGGTTGGCGTGGCTGACCAGCGCGCCGCCGCCAGTGGCGATCACCAGCCCGCGCCGCTCGGCCAATTGTTGGCAAAGCTGTGCCTCCGCCGTGCGAAAGAGCGCCTCGCCTTCCACCGCAAAGACCTCGGCAATCGGTTTGCCGAAATGGGCAACCAATTGCTCGTCCATGTCCACAAACGGACGGTCGAGCCGATCTGCCAATAACCGGCCAATCGTTGTCTTGCCCGTGCCCATAAAGCCGGTGAGGATCACATTGGCGTCGTTTAGAGTTTCAAGTGTCATGGTGGGTGTGGGTGTGGTGTGGTGGGAGACGACAAACGACAGACGACAGACGACTGTCGTCTCGTGTTGCAAAGTCTATCCCTGCGCGCGGCAAAGGTCAAACTACAGCCTAAATCACCAGGAATTCCAAATCTGCCGCCAATAGAACGCGGATGAAGCGGATTGAGCAGATCCAGACGGATAAAAGCGCAAAAAATCAGCTTAAATCCGCTTAATCCGCGCTCTATTCTGATCGAATTCGGACTTCCTGATGAATCATGGCAAGATCCCGTCGATCTGCGGTAGGTAGTGTTGGTAGGGCTGGTTCGTTTCGGTGAAGACGGAACGGATCTGCACCGAGACGGGCACCACGCTGCGTCCTGTGCTTGTCTCGGCGTTAAGCGTCAACACCGTAGACAAGATGTCATAGGTGATTGGGCGGGTGACGGTGACGGTCAACGTGGTTGCAACAGGCGGCAGGACGGCTGTGCGCTCGGCGTGGGGTGGCGTCAGCGCGGGTACGGTGCCGGTCATGGGGGACACTTGGATCCATTCGGCTTGGTCGCTCAGTCGGGCTGTCCACTGCATCGCTTCCGTCGCCGAAAAACTGATGGTTGCCGTCAGATATTCAACGTTCTCGAAGGCGGCGACAGGGTTCCAGTTGAGAACGATCTCGTCTTCGGGGGGGAGCCAGCCATCGACCAACTGTGGCCCATCCAGCCCTGGGAAGGTGACAAACCAATCCACCGAAACTTCACTCCAGCGCCCGGGCTTGTCTTCGGCAGGGTTGCCGAAGAAGAGCAGATCGGGCGTTGTGGCGTTTTCGCCGTGCAAATACCAGTTCAACGAGCAGTCGCTTTCGGGCCACCAACCAATGAGTTCATTGTCCACATAGAAAAAAGCCGTGCCGTTGATGTAATCGGCGGTGACGATGGTCTCCATATTGCCAAGATGGGCGTAGGCAGGCAGCAGTTCCAACCGCCAGAAATATTTTTCTTGACAGGTGGGGAAGATGAATTGTCCACGCCCGGCTGTGGTGGTGTCGAGGAGGGTGTAGAACATCGCCCCCGTAAAGTAGGGGACATGCCCACCGTTGCTCACTTCGACGCCGTAGCCTTCGGCGCTCTGTTTCGCCTTCCACGCATAGCGGATATTGCCGTGGTTGGGCCGCCAATCAACGTAGGTGGGTGGATCGGCCAGTAGCGCCCGCGCCGACGCACTCTCCTCGACTGTGCTGCGCTGATCCAGGTAGCGGGCCGCGCCTCTCCCCGCCGGGGGGACAAATTGACGCAGATCGTCGTAGATCCCCCACACCGGCACGCCGGTGGCGTCGCCGTTGTTGCTGATGACGGCGTGGCTTGCGTCCACATTGGTCTGGGAATTTCGGGGATCGTTGTCGAGTAGGAGCCGCCAATTGCTGGGCATTGCCCTGCTGTCGCCGTCGAAGTCCTCGAACCAGTGGGGCGTGTTGGCGAAAGGACCGGGTGGCAGTTGGCTGCTGTAGATGTTGGGTGCATCGTTGGGTGTCGACGCTTCTTCCGCTATGGCTTGCTGGATGCCGGGCTGCGCCGGTGGCGTGGTGGATGGCGCATAGACGCGCAGCCAGTCCAGATCAATGTCGATCCAGCCGGTGGCGCGTTCCAGGTAGGCCAGCGACCCCAGGTAGAAGACGTCGGGGCGGGTGGCGGCGTAGGGGTAGTGTTTGAAGGTGCTCAACGCCGTCGTCAGCAGTGGTTTGCCGTCGACAGAGAGGACCAGCCGATCTTCGCTCTCCAGGTGATCGATGGTGACAATGATCCACTCGGCGTAGGCATCGATGTACCCATGATCGCCCAGATCGACAATGTGGTTGCCCCGATCCACGCCCAGGATGATCCCGCGCCACGCTTCCATGGCGCGGTTGTTGTCTGCACCTACATAATAAAGCGGCCCCGCGTAGGACGGTGTATGGCCGTCGGCGTAAAGCGAAATACGGTGATCGTCCACCGATTCGATGCGGAAGCGCACACGCAGCGCCAACCGATAGTCGCCGCTGTTGGGGATCCAATCGATGCGCCGCTCGGTAAAAGGAATGTCGTAGGTGGTGGCGCTGTCGTCGACCAGGTAGAGGTAGGGAAAGGAGACGTCCTGGCCCACGACGCCCACCTGAAGCGCGCCGCTGTTGACCTGTACGTAGCCGTTGGCGGGTGGTTGGTAGGCGGCGGCGCTCATGGCGCCCTGCACCGACCAATGCGCGGGGACTTCATCGCAGTTGAACTCGTCGGCGAAGTAGAGAAACCAACCTTCCGGCTGGTGCGGATCCTGGGCGGGTGATGCTGTACACGATTGCAGTGCCGCCAGCGTGCGATCCTCGGCGACGAAAATGCCGATGAGCCCGGCAGAGAAGAGCAGTGTTGTGGTGAGCAGCGCGGTGGTGAAGCGCCTAGAGCAAGATGGGAAGGCAAGTTTTCGGTTCATCTGTCCAATGGGTGGGAACATGGTTACAAGAGTGTAACCAGGCGGTCGCACACCAGCGCCAGAAGCACAGAGACATGTTGTGTCGTGTCCACCGGCAGATGATGTGCAGGATCGATTGGGTAGTTGAAGCAGCCGTTGTAACGAATGAGCAACGTCTGCATGTCTGCCCAATTATTGATTTTGTGGGGCGATTCTTCAGGTGGGCGGGCATCCAAGCGGCGTCGCCACTCGTCCTCGTTGAGTTTTGTCTCCACCACGAGGATCTGCGCGCCTTGTGTTGAGGCCAATCGGCAGCCTTCGGCGTAGCTCTGCGGATAGGAGAGCGGCGTATCGACGATACAACTCACGCCGAGGCCGAGTTGGGTGGCGGCAATGCGCCAGGCGATGTCGTAGGCCAGGCCGTTGCCATTGGGCAGATCGAGTGTGAAATCCTTGACGTCGTCCTTGTCGATGAGCGGCCATCCCAAATGATAGGCCAGGGCGCGCGCCAGTGTGCTCTTGCCGGTGCCAGGATGCCCTTTCATTAAAACAAGGACGGGTGCACTCACTCGATCTACTCCGTGCCCGGCTTTGTACCCGAAAAGAGTTGAAACACCGCCGGATCCACCCGGGCAGACTGGTGCATGAGGACGGCATTGACCATCTCGATGGCCATGCGCGACTCCAGCGTCACCCCGGCGCGCACCCCCACACAGGGATCATGGCGTCCTTTTTGCAACTCGAAGTCGATCTCTTCCAAGTTCTTGCGCACCGACTGTTGCGGCTTGACGATGGTCGAAGTCGGTTTGAAGCCGACGCGGCAGACGACGGGCATGCCAGTGGTTATGCCACCAAGGAGGCCGCCGTGGCTGTTGGCCTGGTAGCCGCTGCGGCGGATGGGATCATTGTTCTGGCTGCCCAACCGTTCAATGACCTGGCTGCCGTGGCCGATTTCGCACGATTGCACGGCGTTGAGGCCACCCAGCGCGCCCATCAAACGGATCTTGAGGCTCTGGTAGAGTGGTTCACCGATGAGGGCAGGCGGGTTAATTGCCACCACCTCCACCGCCGCGCCGATGGAATCGCCGTCGATGCGGGTACGTTTGATCAGCTCGGCCGCTTCGGCGGCAAAGGCCGGGTCGAGCGACTGGATCTCCGCCGTCGCCAGTACCTCTTCGACGGCGTTGATTTCGTCCGCGGGGACGGTGAGCGATTGGCGGCGGTGGATGATCTCTTCGAAGTGGGCGGCCAGGCTCTTTTCCGTCTTCAACGGGCCGACTTGCACAATAGACGAAAGGAAGACCGTGCCGAAAATCTGTTGCAAATAGAGCCGCGCTATCGAGCCGCCTACCACGTCGCTAATCGTGGATCGATAGCTGGATCGTCCGCCGCCGCGGATATCCACAAAGCCCTGCGATTTGTGGTATTTGACCAGATCGGTGTGGCCGGGGCGCACCTCGCCCTGGTCACCGGCAAATTGGTTGTAGTGTTGGGATCGTTTCGAGGTGGAAAGGACCAGTGCAGCGATGGGTTCGCCGGTGGTGTGGCCTGCTTCGTAGCTCTCTGTCTCCTGCGCCGCACCATCAACCGTCACCTGGATCGACGGGCCTGAGGTGAGGCGATCGAGATTGCCTTCATCGTAGAGGCCAGAGAGGAGCAGTACTTTGTCGTCCTCGTGGCGGGGAGTACCATGACGGTTGCTGCCGGGACGGCGACGGTCGAGATAGCGCTGAACGGCTCCCCGTTCCACAAAGAGGCCGGGCGGGCAACCAAAGACAATCGTCGTCACGCCAGGCCCGTGCGATTCCCCTGCACCGGCCACGGCGAAGAGAGGGCCACCGAGTAGTTCCATGAAGGGTGTGCTTTCAGTGCATGGTGCGTGGGCAGAGTCTCATGCTGTTTTGGTTTGTAAGAAATCTGTTTCAAACATAGTGCGTAGTGCGTGTACCAGTCTACGCACTACACTTGGAACAGCCAATCTTCAAGCCCACAGTACAAGTGGCTCTAACTACGCACTACGTTTCCGCGATAGGTGTGCTCAATGTCAAAGACATGCGAATGCAGGTTCGCGATCCACTGCTTGCCCTCCTGCGTTACACGCAAGTAGCGCAGCGCGTCTTGAATGTAGGGATTGACCACGTCCCAGTAAAAACGGGCGTAGTTGTTGCGCATGTCTTCGAGGCTTTCGTAGGCGATTTTGCCGCCTGCTTCCACTTCTTCCAACTCGTGGAAGAGGGCGGGCAGCTTGCGCAGGTAGTTGGGATCACCCAGTTGACCAATGAAGTCTGCGGCGCGCACAAGGCCGGCGTAGTTGTCGGTGATTTGGTATTCAGGCTCACTGGGAATGGGGAAGCGGGTAATCTCGATGTACTCACAGATTTGATCGATGTCGATTTCAATGAACAGTGGCTGGTTGAAGCGTTCGCGCACGAACAATTTGCTACGATCCACGTGGTAGACCGAAAGCGAGGCATCGGTAGCGCCTGCGCGCATGGAGACGGTCTCGCCATTGACCCCCGTGGCGATGACATGACCATTGTCCTGTCGGCAGACGCCGCGCACCAAGCCAATGTCATGACAGAGCAGCGCAATGGTGAAATGCAGCCACTCTTGGGGCGAAACCCCGCCTTCGCATAGGTGCTTCCCCTGTAAAATGGCCTGCCCCACCATTGTCACCATGACGGTGTGATCGAGGTTATGGTAGAGTGCATCTGAGTTGGCAATGTTTTCCAGCGCCAGTTTCCCGCACCAGGCGGCTGTGCGCCCTAGCAGTGGCATGCGATCCCCGTAACTCTGGCGGTAGGCATACTCCAACTCTTCAACAAACCGATCGATGACAAGCTTCTGTAGGTTCAGCATAGTCCTGCTCTTGGCTTAAATTCTATCCTGAAATTCACAGCAACCTGGCGAAACAGCCCAATGTCGAGCAGACGTGCTGCTGCACACTGTAATTTTAGGATAAAGACTTACTTTGTTGCAATACGACTTGGGACGGCAAAATTCATTGAAATGGCAGCGACTATTTACCGTCTCAACAATTCAATCAAATAATCCGGCCTGTCAGTTATTATACCGTCAACACCCATTTCAAGCAGATCCGCCATCTCGGATTTTTCATTAACAGTCCAAACTTGTACATTCAGCCCTCTGGCATGTGCTGCGCGGACGGAGCGCGCTGTAATAATTTCGACATTGCCAAAGCGGCGTGGCACCTGCAGCGCCTGTGCCTGTGGCGAGTGGATCCCTGCCAACCCGGCCATGGACAGGTAGACGAAAGCGCGTACATCGCCCTCATGGCCCGACGTGGCGACCTCGGGGCAACGGCGGCGAAAATCGTTGAGCGCGTCGATGTGGAACGAGCCGACGATGACCTGATCTGTCTTGTTGTAGCGGCGGATGAGATCACAAAGTGCCTGGTTGATGGGGGGATCGGCCTGTTTGATCTCCAAAGTCATGGGCATGTCGGGCAAGGCAGCGAAGACCTCTTCAAGCGTGGGGATAGTGATTCCCTGGCCGCGGAAGGGGAAGCTGTGGCCGTTGTCGTCTGTCCACGTATAGCCAGCATCGAGGGCTTTGAGTTCGGCCAGCGTCTTCGCCTTGACTTCGCCGACGCCGTCGGTGGTGCTGTCCACCGTGTCATCGTGGCGCACGACCAACACACCGTCCGCGCTGGCGTGGACGTCCATTTCTAGCATGTCAACGCCCAGTTCGGTGGCCTTTTGGAAGGCAAAGAGTGTGTTGCTAGGCCACAATCCTTCGCCGCCCCGGTGCGCGATGACCAACGACCTTGCCGTCAGCCGCTCAAATACAGGACGTTCCAGCGCAGGCCGCGCCAACAGCGATGCCACGCCATAGGCCAAAATCGGCGCACCAATCAATGCCCCAAGAATCCAGCCACCTCTTCGCATCATCCCATCACCCTGTCTTCACTTTTGCATAGACCGCCTGGAAATTCTCAGCGGCGATGTCATAGGTCCATGTGTCCTGCGCCGCAAGCAACGCCGCCACCCGTCCAATCTCGTTAGACGATTTGGCCGACGAGCCGCAGCCGCCCACCGCCACAAAGAGTTTGCCTGGCACCAGGGCATCAACGTACGGATAGCCCTGTTCGGTATAGGCTACCACACAAGCGTTGCGTACAAAATTGCGCGCGTCCAAACCGGGGACCAACTCCAGCAGCGCCCGGCGCAACGCGTCAGCTTCGTCGGCGCTGCCGTCGGCGTGAAACCAGTCGTAGAACTCGTCGATTTCGCGGCCCAGTTGCTCAGGCATGTTCGTGCCGCCCAATTTGATGTACCATTTCCCGTCGGGGTATTGGACGGGGGGGAGCACGTAGATCGAAGGCAGGTTGTCGATCCCCTGTGTGGGCATGATCACGGTGGGCATGGCCGATAACCGCGCCCGCTCGCGCTCGTTCACTTCGGCCAGGGTGACGGTGCGCTTTTTGATGGTCAAGGCAAGTTGACGGCCCAGGAGCAAGTTGTGACAGTTGGCGAAGCTGCCCGCTGCCACCAGCACCCGCCGCGCCAGGACAGTGCGCCCGCTGTCTGTGGTGACGGTGAGGGCGTCGCCGTCTTCGTGAACGTGGACGGCTGTCTCACGTAGCAATTCACCGCCGGCCTGCTGCAACGCCGTCAATTGCGCCAGGACAAGCGACCGCGGGTTGACGTAGCCGGCCTGTCCCGTCTCCCACATGCCCACAAAATCGGCGGGAAAGTGGAGGAAGGGGAAGTCGCGGCGCAGCGCGTCGCCGTCCATTTCGGTCACAGGCGCGTGGAAGCGCCGGGCGTTGTCCATACGGCGGCGCTGTTTCTCGGCGCCGGTTTCGTCTGTGCGCACCAGTTGTAGACCGCCCACTGCCTCGTGAAAGTGGACGCCGCTGCGTTCTTGTAGATCGGCGTAGGCGTCGATGGACCGTGCCGCCAACTGCGCCCAGATCGGATCTTCGTCGACGATGCGGGTGATGCGTCCTTGATCGTAGTGGCTGGCCCACACGCCGCGATGAGCACGCCAATTGTCCGGTTCCGCCGGCCCGATGGCGATTACGTTCTGCCCCATTTCGGCAAGATAGCGGGCCGCTGCGGAACCGATCATGCCTGCGCCGATCACGGCGATGTCGTATTGTTTCATAGCACAATCTCCGCCATCACCGGCAGGTGATCCGAAGGGTAACGTGCGCCGCGGTGGTCGTCTAACGTGTGGAATGCCTGCACACTCGCAACGTCGCGCACAAAAATGTAGTCGATGGTGTGGTGGCCCGGCGGGCGATAGCCGTGAAAGGTCCACGCGGGGCCGGTGGGGGGCGTGGCGCTCGTTTCACGGGCGTCGGCCAGAGCTCGCCTGGTTGCTTGCGATGAATCTTGGCCGGTGATAAGCAGGTAGGGCGCGGCGCCGGGCGGGCAGTTGAAATCGCCGGTAAGGATAACTGGCTTGCCGTCGGTGACAGCGTCGATGCGATCCATCACCAGGCGGGCGCCTTCGATCTGCGCCAACTGTCCCCGGTGATCGAGGTGGGTGTTGAAGAAAAAGAAGGTGCGATCCTGCGCATCTTGAAATTCGCCCCAGGTGCAGATACGCACGTTGTTGGCGTCCCATCCCTTTGCGCCAGGGAGATCGGCCGTTTCGGATAGCCAAAATGTTTCGGAACGCAGACAGTGGTACGCATCTTTGTGGTAGAAGATGGCTGAATATTCTCCTGCGCTGACACCATCATCGCGGCCAACGCCGATGGAGGCGTACTCGGGCAGATGTTCGTGCAGATAGCCCATCTGGCTGTGGACGGCTTCTTGTACGCCGAAGAAATCTGGGTGGTGACGACGGAGGAGATCGATGGCGACGTCACGGCGGAAGCGCCAGGCATTGGGGCCGTCGGCGTCGTTGGGGAAGCGAATGTTAAAGGACATCACCTTCACGACAAGGCTCCTTTGGCGGCGGCGATGAAGGCGCGCACGGCGTCGTGGTCTTTGCGGCCAGGTGAAAGTTCAACGCCGCTGCTCACGTCCACACCCCAGGGGCGGACGGTGCGCACGGCTTCGGCAACATTGCCCGGGGTGAGTCCACCGGCCAGCAGCAGGCGAGGAATGCGTTGGGCCAGCGCAGCGGCGACATGCCAATCGGCCTTCTTGCCGGTGCCGCCGTAGTGGTTGGGATCATAAGCGTCCACCAGCAGTTGCGGCCCATCCGGCGCGCCGGATGGGGCAAAATGGGCGGCTTCGTCCTCGGCTTGTTCCGACGTGGCAGGCCGCAACGCCTTAAACGCCCGCGGTGACAGCCCTGCCAAGATCTCCATCGTCTCCGCGCCGTGGAGTTGCACAAAATCGAGTTGGGCAATCTGGACGATCTCAGCGATGCGGGTGGGATCTTCGTCCACAAAGACGCCTACAAACTTTGGGATCGGTGATTGGTGATTGGGGATTGGGGAGAGTGTCGACGAAGTTGTCGCCAATCCCCGATCCCCAGTCCCCAAGACCCACTCCCTGATCGCCTCCGGCGCGATGTAGCGCGGCGATTTCGGATAAAAGATGAAGCCAATCAGGTCCGCCCCTGCTTCAATGGCGACCTGGGCGTCGGCGAGGTTGGTGATGCCGCAGATTTTGATTTTGAGTGTCACTGTGGCAGCGGCCATTGGGCTTCTTCCTCGGGGTGGGCGTTGAGGTGATGGAGCAGATCGAGCAGGCTTTCGATGCGGATGTAGGTTGCTTCGCCCTGCTGTTCGCCGTCGGCGTGGATGCCGTATCGATCGATGAGGAAGGCGCGCAGGCCGGCGCTGTATGCGCCGCCGCAGTCGTCATCAATGCGGTCTCCGATGAAGATTGCGTGGCGGGCGTCGCTCTTGAGGACGGAAAGGGCGTGCTGAAAGGGCGTCGGATCAGGTTTGCGCCCGTGGCCGTCGTCCCCGGCAATGATGACGCGGAAGCGGTCGCTCAAATTGTGATCGCTGAGGAAACGCAGCGCCCCGCGCCGTCCGCGCTGGGTGATCATGCCCAGCCGCCACGGTCCTTGGGCCAGGGTTTCGAGCAGGGGCAGGGCGTCATCGTAGAGCGGCGGCGTGGGATCGTCGGCGAAATAGTCGACCATCTGCGCTGCGATGCCGGGATCGTCGATCCCCAACTGCGCGGTGACCCGTCCATACAGGCGCGGCCAGACGGCGTCCCAGGTGGCGGGGTTGTCCTCTGCCGTGCCTTTGATGCGGGCGGCATAGTCGTAGAACCAGTGGATCTGTGCCGTGAAGGCGATGCGCACGTCCTCGGGCGAGCGCCGATAGCCCCACTCGGTCAATTTTTCGGGCAGCAGCACGTGGCTGTGCTGCACCAGGGTTCCGTCTAGATCGAAGAGAATTGTATCGATGGTCATGTGGGGAGTTTACTGCAAGGTGGGGATCGGTGCAAGCTCCTTTGCCACTTCGTTGCCGCGAAATTGCAGTGAATACAGGTGCGCGTACAGCCCGTTTTGCGCTATCAACGTCTCGTGATCGCCCATCTCCGCGATGCGCCCCTGATCGAGGACAACAATCCGGTGCGCGATTTTGATGGTGCTGAGCCGGTGCGCAATGATCACCGACGTGCGCCCCTGCATCAGGCGATCTAGGGCGTCTTGCACCAATTCTTCGGATTCGCTGTCGAGGGAACTGGTGGCTTCGTCTAGCAGCAAGATGCGCGGATCTTTGAGGATGGCGCGGGCGATGGCGAGGCGTTGGCGCTGCCCGCCACTGAGTTTGACGCCGCGCTCGCCTACAATGGTGTCGTAGCTCTTGGGCGTCTCCATGATGAAGTTATGGGCATTGGCCGCTTTTGCCGCTTCGATGATCTCCGCTTCGGATGCGTTGAGGCGACCGTAGGCAATGTTCTCGCGGATCGTGCCGCCGAAGAGGATCGTCTCTTGCGGCACGAGGCCGATCTGGGAGCGCAGGCTCTGTTGCGTCACCGTGCGAATGTCTACACCGTCAATGGCGATGACGCCGGCGGTGGGGTCGTAGAAGCGGGGGATGAGGTTGAAGAGCGTGCTCTTCCCTGCGCCGCTGGGGCCGACCAGCGCCACGATTTCTCCCGGCGCAATGTCGAGCGAGACGTTGTTGATCACCGCTGCGTTGTTTTCGTAGCCGAAGGAGACGGCGTCGAAGCGGATCGCGCCGGCCACTGCGGGCATTGTCCCCGCGGTGGGGGCGTCGGCCACGTCTGGCGTTGTGTCAATGATCTCGAAAAAGCGCTGGATGGCGCCTACCGCCTCGCGAAACTGCCCGTACAGGCTGGAAAGCCCGCCCAAACTGCTGGCAATCGTAATCGAGTAGATCAAAAAGCCGCTGATCGTGGAAAATTCCAGCCGCCCGGCCAGCACTTCGCGCCCGCTGAACCAGAGAATGGCCGCCACGGCGCTAAAGCCAAGGAAAGCCATCAGCCCGCCAAAGACGGAGCGGTAGAGCGCCAGGCGCAACGATGCCTGCAAAGTGACGCGCAGGGCAGATTGGTAGCGGTTCACCTCATGGCCTTCGTTGGTGAAGCTCTTAACCACGCGAATGCCCTGTAGCCCTTCTTCGACAGCGACGGTGGAATCGGCCAGTGAATCCTGTACTTTGGTGCTCATACCTTGCAGCGCACGGCCGTAGAAAACCGCAATGCCCACAATCGCCAGCATCAGCACCAACACAAAGACCACCAGCCGCGGGTTGAGCAAAAAGACAATCACCACTGAGCCGATGAGTGAGACGACGTTGCTCAACAGTTGTGTGGCGTTGTTGGTGAGCAGCGTGCGTACCTGTGTCACGTCGCTGGAGATGCGCGAAATGATCTCGCCGGTGCGGCGGTTGGCGTAAAAGCCCAAAGACAGATTCTGCAAATGGCGATAAAGCTGGGCGCGCAGATCGAGGACAATATTTTCGCCCACAAAGTTGAGCGTGTAACTCTGCACCAGCGAAAAACTGGCCTGCACGAAGAAGACACCGATGAGCGCCAACGTGAGCCAGTTGAGCTGGGCCAAATTCTGCTCTTTGAGCACCGAATCGAGCAACTGCACGATGACCAGTGGGAAGGTTAACCCCATCGCGCTAGAGACGGAGAGCGCAGCAATCGCCAGCGCCATGCGTCCACGATAAGGCTTAAGGTAACTCAACAGCCGCCGCCAATTGACGGGCGTATCGGGTGTGGGGCGATCTTCGGTGGAACGGCGAACTTGCCGTCCGCGTCTGCCTTGAAACATACAATAACCTCTGTTCAAATGGGCTTATTCGTTCTGTGTAGTGCGTCCCCGTACGGAGACGCACTACACAGAACGAACCCCAAAGCTTACCTGACCCGTGGTCTCAGAACCTGAGAACGAGTGCAATCCGTTGATGTGCCTCTAGTACTCCATCGGGCACAAAGACAACCTGACCTTGTTTACGCAAGACTATCTCGATGATTTCGTCGACAGCATCTTCCATCATCTCAGGGCCGGTGGCCTCATCTGTGGGGATGAGGTGCATGCCGCTTTCGTCCAATCGCGCCGGCTGATGGTAGTTTTCTTCCACCAGAAGCAACTTCCCCCTGCCTTGTTGGGCAAGATGCCACACTTCGCCGATAGCCGACGCATATTTCTTCTCCCCAACCGCCTGATCCAGCGCTGATAACGCTGTCTGTTTCTGTTCGGCGAAATGGTCGGAGAGCAAGGGCCACACCAATTTGCCCAGTTCGTGGGGAGAGGTGCGATCGTGGCTGCCGTTGAGTGTAGCCACAATGGCGTCTTTGTGCTCTGAGACTTCGTTGAAAAAAGACAGGAATCGATCAACACCGACTACAACCAAGGGCAGCGGATCATCGACGAGGAATGGTCTGAGCGCACTGTCTACCTGGCGGAAAAATTGACGATGCTGTTCGTCGCGATATGCTGAACGCTGAACGCCGAAACCACCGGGCAGGGGCTGCGCGCCGCCGGGGCCTTCATGTGTCAATGGGAAACCCTCTTCGCGAATTTCGATGAGATCGTCGCGGGTGGCTTCAAAGAGGCGGGTCGGTTGTTCACTGAGCACCAATGTCCAATAGCGCAAATGCCGGTTCATGACATAGACCAGGTCACGTGTGAAGAACGACTTGTCGATAATCACACGTTCTGGGATTGTGTAGGGCAGGTGAAATAAGTGGCCTACATCCTGGTTTACACACAAGACCAGGCCGTCATGCACATGGCGGAAATCGATGGATTCAGCCAGGTTTTCCATCCGAACGAGCAGTGGGTCGATCTCTCGTTTGTCGAATTCGCTCAGGAGCCGATCTGTCGCTTCTTTGAGCAGGTTTTTCACTCGTACCGGATCTTGTCGGTTTTGAGGCGAAGTGCGGTGGGTAGGGAGCGTTATCGTAACACAAGGGTAACCACTGATCTGCTGCAAAACTAGGATGTCATGCCGATTCATCCCGTTGTCCTTTCTTAATATACGTTGGATAAACTTTGTTACCCAGTCTCTTCTGATGTCTGGGTTGGCATAGATTACCCCAATAACTCAGTTCCCGTAAATTCTCCACCTAAATGAAGTAGATGATGTCGCTTGCCTCCCATCGCGCCGTCGGCATCCGCAAGCCCGCTGTTTTCCGACTGTTTGGTTGCAATGTTTTAATCGCTCAATTTCGTCTCTCTAATTCGTCTCTTTAAAAGATAGCCCGCGGGCTTCCACGGCATTACGGACCAGGCCAATTGCCTTCGATCCGCGCACGATGTTGTTGAAAAGAGATCACTTCCCGCTGCCAGTGCGCCAAATGCCCCTCTTTCTTTAGCCTGGCAGCGACGGCATGGCCGACAATCTGCTGCATCTGCCCTTCGTCGCCCATTAGCGCGAGGACCTCGCCGATCATGTCGAGAAGGTTGCCGTCCGCGGCGATGTCGTAGGTGTCGCAGAACAGGCGCAGACGTCGACTGCCTTGCTTCACGTCGGCTGTGGAAAATTCCACCTGATCGGCGCTGTTGAACGAGAGCGGCACCAGCCAGTAGGCGGCGTAGGCGACGTCTTTGAGGCGGGGGCCCGGCCCGGCCAGATCGAAATCGAGGACGGCGATGGGAATGCCATCAGCATAGACGAAGTTGTAGGGCGCAAAATCGTTGTGGCAGATCACCTCGTGGCGCGCCGGCTCGGGATAGCAATACGCCCACGTTGCATTGTCCTGGGGCGTGAAATCGAGGGTGGCGTCGTGGTAGCGCCGGAGCAGGCTCGCCGTGGCAATGATCGCCTCGTCGGACTGCCAGATGGAGGGCGGAATCCCGGTTTCACCTTCGACGAAGGAGAGTATTTCGCGATTCTGCTCGTCGAGCCCCAGGAAACGGGGGCTGCCTGCGAATCCTTTGTCTTGCAGGTGACGCAGCAAGCGGTGAACCGTCGCGCTGTTCGGCGTCAAGCCGCGGCGGACGGTGTCACCGACACGGACGACAGTGTTGACGTTGCCGCCGGCCAGTGGGATCTCGTCGTTTTGCAATGAGATCTCCTGTTCTAAACTGTTCTTGCGTCCTGATGAGGCCAGTCACTATTTATTCACTTAGCTACAAACCTGACACCTTTTATGTGTTCAAAGTGACCATCTTGTGTCCAGAGGAGCGCATTGTGGGCCTGCGCTGTGGCAAGGATGACACTGTCGGCCATAGGTAGTTTGAACTCCAGAGAAAGCTTTGTGGCATCGAAGGCAATGCTTGGTATGAGATCAATAATCTGCGATTGCATCATCACCATCACGGCTTGCAGTGCCTCGTTTTCATCTTTCTGTTGGCAGATGCGCTTGAATACTTCGTATAGAGTGATCGCCGGAACAATCAACTGCTCCGTATCCTCAATTGCAGCGGCGAAAAAGTCTGCATTGGGCGCATCGGCAAAGTATTCGAGCCAGCCTGATGAATCAACAACGTTCATATTCGATCCGCTTCACGTTCAACCGATGGGTCAATACCTTTCAGGAAACCGCGTAGACTGCGAGCCGAGCGTACCGGCACCAGTTCGATACGGTTCTGATAGGCAATCACCTGGACTTTCTGCCCTGGTTCGATGCCCAATGCCTCTCGTACTCGTCGTGGAATCACAATTTGATACTTTGGGGATACAGTTACCGTCTCCATACGAACTCCTTATCGATAGCAGGATCGTCATACGGTTAGGATTGTACCTTCATTTTGCTGAACTGCCAAGCATCAGTAGATCTTCTTGGCGTCGCCCGGCAGCGCCCGCACATGACGCAGGTGCGCGCAGACCCGTTGATCGTCCTCGTGTGGGTAGGCGAAACCGAAGTGTTCGGCGACGGACAGCGCCTTGGCGCGGAAAAGATCGCTCATGGCTTCCTGGGCATCCCAGGCATGCTCGTAGTCGGCGTCGGACCAGGTGCGCAGCAGCGCCTGCCACTCTTCGGGCGGAAGCAGACGTTCCAGGTATTTGCCTGACTTCCCTGGACTCACGGCGAAATCGGTGTGGATGCCGACGAACCAGGTGATCATTTTCATCAGTTGGGGTCGTACGTACGATTCGCGTACGTCCAGGGCGTAGAGGATCTCGCGTCGCCAAAGCCCCTTGGCCACGTAGACACTCACCCACCAGAACTCGTTGCAGCAGTCGGCGAATTGCCTGGCTGTGGGTGGTTTGGGCAGATAGTCGCGGTCGCTAGCCGGGGGAAAGGGCGGGACGATGCCGTCTTTGTCGAGGAGCAGGATGCTCTGGCTGTCGTCGTCCATCTCGGCGAGGCGGTGGGCGGCGAAGAGGGTAAGATCGATGCGGTTGCCGTCGGCGAACTGGATGAGATAAGCGTAACTTTTGTCGCGGTCCGGTTCCTCGCCTTCCATGTCGTCGGGGATTTGCAGGATCATCCGGTAGCCGAAACAGTTGATCCACGACGGCTGCGCTCGAAATGAATCAATTTCGGTGACAACGTAGACAATGTCGAAATCCTGGAACGGATCTTTCGGCGCGTTGGGGTTGGCGCGCGATCCATTCATGATCACGGCGCGCACGCGTTTGTCCTGGCGGGCGACGCCGAGGATCAGATCAAACATCTCCTGTTCAGTGCGCATGGGGAATCCTAAGGTCCACTAGTACACGATGGCTAAAATAAGCCCATGAAGTAAAGAGGGAGCACGCCCACGTGCTCCCTCTTTACTTCAGAATTCAGCGACTGATTTGCCCTGCCCTGTTCTAGGGTGATGGACAGCGCCAACTTCTTTACAAAAGTTAGGAGCCTGGGCGGTTCAAATCGCACAATCGCCCAATCGCCTAATCGTTTAATTTCGTAAATACCGACCGTCTGCCAACTACGCCGGCCCGCCGGCCTCGTTGTTTACCGCCTGGATCAGCGCCCGCATGTAGGCGATGGAGTAAGCCGTCCCCACACGAGGGCCGCCCAACATGGCCGGGATGTGATCGGGGATGATGCAGCCGTCGAAGTTGACTTCGCGCAGCGCTTTCATGACGTCGTACATGTCCTGGTAGCCGTTGTCGATGAGTGTCTCCACCCACGGTTCAGGCATGGGGTTGGAGACGTTGCGGAAGTGGACTTTGAAAAGCTGATTCTGTGAGGCGAAGTGCTTAATCGCATCCACCGGCGTGTTGCCCATTCCCTGCACGCCACCTTCCAGCCAGCAGCCCACACAGAGGCAGACGCCGATGTTGGGGCTGTCGGCGATCTCCATCGCGGTTTTGTAGCCGTCGAAGGTGCCGAACATGCAGCGCGGAATGCCACCCAGCGCGTAGACAGGCGGATCGTCGGGATGGACGCCGATAAAGACGCCTTCTTCCTCAGCCACGGGGACGATCTCACGCATCAGGTGCGCGAAGTTGTCCCACAGTTCTTCTTCGGTATAGACACGCCCGTGGGTAAGGTCACCTTCAAAGACTTCACCGTCCCAGTAGCCTTTGGCGTTGTTGATGTCGAGCATACGCGCCTTCATGCCGCCGCGCCCTTCGACGTGGGTGCTCGTCCAAATGCCGTTGGCCATGTGGGCGTAGGTGTTGTACTTGATCCCCGCCGCGCCGAGGTTGCGAATGAACTGCTTGAATTCCTCGATCTTGGCGTCGCGACCTGGCAAATTGAGCGTGATCTGGGGCACGTTGTGTACGCTCAGGTTGGCGATACGGTAGATCTTGAGGCCGTAATCTGCAAAGCGCTTCACCAGGTGCTTGTAAAAGTCCGCACCATGCAAGGAACGATCGCGCACGCCAACCATGGCCCATTCCACCCCAAGTTGCTGGAAGAATTGCAGGTCTTCGTCGGTGGCGTCGTGGTTGGTTTGGATGGCGATTTGAATGCCCGGCGTGCTCGAATAGTAGCCGGGGACGGCGCGCATGGGTCTCTGCTCTGTTGCTGTTGTCATGAGTGGTTCGCTCCGAAGTGTACCGTTCAGCCGTGGATTGCCGGGCTGAATGGATTGGGTGGGGTTTGCACTTCTCCTACGGGAAAATATTATAACACGCGTCTCCGGCACACTATTTCACCAGCACATCATTTCGACCACTTCCTATTGTCAGAGGGGATCGCTTTTGCTTTCTCCCTCAAACTTGGTTTAAATTTGCACTTGGTTTTCGGCAAACTGAGACAGCAACACCAAAACAGTAACGAGGAGCAAGGGATGACGCAGTTGATCTGGGTGGTGCGGCACGGCAACCGTGAGGACTTTCACAACCGTGAGTGGAGCAAGACGGCGGCGCGACCCTATGATCCTGGCCTTTCGCCCGACGGGGCCGACCAGGCGCGCGAGGCCGGGAAGAGCCTGATCAACAAACGGGTTGATCGCATCTATGCGTCGCCCTATCTACGCACAATCCAGACGGCCAGCCACATCGCCGACGTGCTGGGGCAGTCGATCCGGCTGGAGCCGGGCATTGGCGAGTGCCTGCCCAACGTGTCGGAATTACCCGAAATTCTTTCTGAAGAGGAACGCTTGCAGCAGTTCGCCCGTATTGATCCTTCGCATGTTCCCTACTACCAACCCATCTTCCCTGAGCCCGAAGATGTGGCCCACCAGCGCGCTGCCCGCACCGTGCGCCGTCTGGCGGATCAATACCCCAACGAGAACTTTGTCGTCGTCACCCATGCCTCGCCGGTGGTCGGGATCGTGCGTCACCTTAGCGGCACACAGGAAAAGATCCGCGTGCCGCTGTGCGCCATCTTCACCCTTGCCCGTAGCGGCGAGGGCTGGGATCTCCTGGGCAGCGCCGACATATCACACCTGAGCAACCAAGACGTGGCGCAACGCTATGCCCACATCGGATAACCGGCGCGATTATGCCGCCATCACCGAAGTGCCCGACAGCGGACTCAGCCAGGAACAGTTTCTGCGGATGGCCCATCGCTATCGGGTGGCGGCAGATCTGGCCGAAGGACGGCGTGTGCTGGAGATCGCTTGTGGCGCGGGGATTGGTTTGGGGCTGTTGCAGCGGCGAGCGCAACAACTTTGGGCCGTCGACTACTCGTCTTCGGTGTTACAGCAAGCACAGCGCCACTACGGCGCGCAGATCCCGTTCGTGCACGCAGACGCGCAAGATCTTCCCTTCGCCAACCATGTGTTTGATCTTGTCCTCTGTTTCGAGGCGATCTACTACCTGGCCGACTTAGGACGTTTTCTGTGTGAATGTCAGCGCGTGTTGGCCCCCAACGGGCTGCTCCTGATTTCGACAAGCAACCCCGATTGGCCGAATTTTGTACCCGGTGTGCTGACCACGCACTATCCTGTATTGCCTGAGATGACAGAGGCATTGCATGCATCGGGTTTTGACAACATCCAGTGCAACGGCATCCTACCTGCCACTCAGCAGCGTGCAGCAGATCGACTACGCAATCGCCTGCGCGCCCTGGTGATGAAAAATCCGTTCCTCGCCCAGAGTCTGCAGCGGATTCCTCTCCTGAAAGTCCTGGCGTACCGTGGCCTTATTCCGCTGGGGGCTGAATTGACCGAAGCGGATCTTGCCATCTCCCTTCCTGTGTCGCCTCTTTCTCCTAACGAGCGCGACGAGAGCCATCGTGTGCTCTACTTTCAAGCGCAGGTGATGGGGTGACAAGGTGTCACCTTCCCCGCCATTCCCAAATCTCCGCTGCATGTTCCGCTGTGTGTTGCGCCATGAAAAAAAGCAGATGGCTCAGTGGGCCGCGCAAGCCCAGGCCGAAATCACCCTCGCGCCGCAGATCCTCGTCGCGAATACGGTCGTAGGCGCGCAGCAGCCGTCGATGTACCGTCGCCGCAACATCGAGGACTTCGATCATGTCCAGGTGGGCAGATTCGGTATGGAGGCGTTGGTTGATCTCCTCCAACCGGCCGCTTTCGGTCCAGCGGGTCAGGCTCGCCAGATCGAGGTTGGGCCACTGGCGCAGGATGGTCAGCGTGTACTCGTCCCAGGCGGTGACGTGGGCGATCACATCTCGCACCGTCCACACCCCACACACGGGGACAGTGGTGAGCGTCGTCTCGTCTAGCGCGCCGATGCTGTCGAGCAGGTGATTGGATTGGGCGGCCACGAAGCGCCGTAATCCGTCCCGCCCCCAGCGGTCGAGTGAGGCGCAGTAACGATAGACTTCCTGCTCATGCTCGCGGACGTGCTTTGTCATGTGGGCCAGGAGTTTGGCCAGATCCAGGTGACGTTCGCCCTCGGCGTAGCTGGTGAGCTGATCTTGGCGCAGGGAGCGGGCAAAGTCGATCATGCGTTGCCGGTAGGCGTCGGCGTCGGCGGCGATCTCATCCCAGTTACGGGCGGCATCGGCGGCGGCGCGTTCGTCGTTGTCTTCGTCGGGGCGAGCAAAGCCGTGGGTGGCGGATTCACCGTTTAGCGCCGCCATCATGCGCTGCGTCTGGTAGTTGTCCCAAAAGGCGACGTGGGCGAGCAGCGCTTTGGGCGACCACCCTTCATGCAGGCAAGGACGGTCGCGTTCCTCGGCTTCGAGCAAACTTAGGGTCTTCCAAAAATCGGCGTAGGATCGTTCGAGATTGTCGGCAAGTTCAGATGGGGTGGGCATGGGGTTGCTCCAGTATCAAGATGAGATTGGGCGATTAAGCGATTAGGCGATTTCAGAATTAACCTCTGAAAATCGCCTAATCGCTTAATCGCCCAATTGCTTGGTATACACAGAATTTTGTTGCGTCTCAAAGTTGTGTCAAACCGTCTACAGCGACTCTCCTGACGCAACAGGATAGCCCGCTTCTTGCCACGCTTCGAATCCACCGCGGAGGGCTTTAACGTCTTCGTAGCCGCTCATCATCAGAATGTGCGCCGCACGGGCGCTTGTTTCTTCTGCCGGTCAAGTGCAGTAGGTGATGATCTGTGTGTTCTGCGGTAGTTCGCTATAGCGTGTTTCAAACTCGTCTATGGGGATGAGCACAGCGCCGATGATATGAGAGGCTGCGTATTGGCCTCGACTGCGTACGTCTACGATGATGGCGTTGCCGTCCCCGGCTGCGACTCCGGCCTCTACCACCGAAATGCGCTGCACATCGGGGAAAGGGATGCCGTCTGGGCTTGTCTCTACGGGGAAATTGCCTACAATAGCAGGCGGTTGCGCCGTGGCCCAGTACGCGGTCACCAGTACAATTGCAATTGCCAAGGCACCCAGGCCGAGCAAAAGCGCCATCGGTGGGCGGTTCGGTCTTGACGCAGCGGGTTGACTCGCAGGCTTTGATATGGGCTGCTGAGACGCTGCCGGCTGTGCCGCCGACGCTGTTGTCTGTACCGCAGTGCCACATTCGGGGCAAAAGCGCTGCCCAGTTTGCAGCGCTGTTCCACATTCCGTACAAAATCGTGAAGGCATCTCCATGTCCTTGTCGAGAATGAGTATGTCCGATCGAGAGGCATTGTATCATAGTTAATTGAGGATGATTGAACTTTCCCTCACGCTTGTTCGTCTAAGAATCGCTACCCAAATGGGGCAGATAAATCTAACCTTCCCCCTGTTAGAAAGGTGTTACAATGATTTCAAAGCGATTTTTGTTGGTTGGTCTCTTGTCTGTGGTGATGACGTTGCTTTCTGGCTGTTCAGTCATTGCGCCAAGATTGGTTGAAGCGTGGTTCACGGCGGCCCCCGCCTCGGTGACACCTGCGCCCGAAGCGATCCCCACGCCAGTGGAAAGTTACGAGTTGTCGCCCGAGGTAGAGCCGGTGGTGATGACGGTGCGGCAGATGCTTATGCAACAAATTCAGGCCGATTTTGATGCAATTACCCTGGTGTCGGTAGAAGCAATGGAATGGCCCGATGGCTGCCTCGGGCTGGGAACAATCAACGAGATGTGCACGATGGCGATCGTGCCTGGCTATCGTGTCGTCTTCGACGTAGACGGGCAAGAGTACATCTACCGCACCGATCGTGACGCCCGCTCAATCCGCTTGCAAGGAGCGCCGATGGCGCAATTGGGCGACGTTGTGATGCAGTGGACATCGCCCACTGACGGAAGTGTGTGCAGCACACTTCAGGTAAGCTTAGGCGATATTGCTTTCGGCCTTTGTGATGAAACACTGCTGCCAACTCGCTTTGCCAATCCCGATCGTCAGGACGAATTGGCTGAATTTTTGTCGATCTTTGCGCCGTTCGAAGCGGACACGGCTGCCGGTTATATCGTCTTCAGCGGGCAAGGTGACCAAATAGCCACACCCGCTCAGCAGCGCATGATCGCAGAATGGGCACGGCTTGTCCACCTTGAAGCGTTGGGTGGCCGTTCTGGGGCAAGTTGGGGGTTGGCCTTTGCATGGGGCACAGCTTTATACCTGGATCGACACACTGGACAATTTCGAGCTTGAACAAACTGCTCCCGCCGTCACCGACGCCATGACCATTCGCCTTGTCTTTTCCGGCGCAGGAAGTGAGCAGGTCGGCGAGGCCGAGCAACAGGCCCTCCTCGACTTTGCCGCCCGTCTCTTTGCTGAGGTGAGCGAATAACCAAGCGAATAACCAAGCGAATAACCATACGGGAAACCCGCCTCTCGAATGGGGCTCGTGTACGAAAGGGGCGAGAATGTCTCCTTCTGTGTGGACAAAAGAAGACGTGATTAACGCCATGCGGCGCGTGCCTCGCCATCGTTTTGTGCCTGACGAGAGCGCCCACCTTGCCCGAGAGGACCAGCCGTTGCCCATCGGCTACGGCCAGACGATCTCGCAGCCGACGATGGTGGCAATCATGACCGACCTGCTGCAACTATATGCCGGCGCGCGGGTGCTGGAAATTGGCACCGGTAGCGGCTACCAGGCGGCGTTGTTGGCCGAATTGGGGGCTGAAGTCTACAGCGTGGAGATTATCCCGGCGTTGGCCGAACAGGCGGCGCAGACGCTACAGGCTACCGGTTACGGTGGACATGTCCAAATACGATTGGGCGACGGCTATCACGGCTGGCCCGAACATGCCCCCTACGATGCCATCATCATCACGGCGGCAGCGCCGTCACTGCCCGCGCCGCTGGTGGATCAAGTCGACGTCGGTGGGCGTATCATCGTCCCCATCGGCCTGCCCGAACGACGCCAGCACCTCTGGGTCTACGACAAAGCCCCCGGCGGCACCCTCCATGCCCAAAAGTGGGGCGAGGTGGCGTTCGTCCCCTTTACGCGGGAGTGAGATGATGGGATGGTGAGATGATGTCCAAAAGACTGTCAAGGCATCATCCCATCATCTCTTAGCAATCCAATCCCCAATCACCAATCCCCAATCACCTCCTCCGCCGCCCTTCGCCCTGACTCCATGGCGCCGTTGATTGATGCATTGTCGCGGTGATCGCCGCAGACATAGACGCCGGGCCGCACTCGCACAGGACGTTTCGCCGGTTCCAACGTGCTAGGGGGTTGCGCCGGTTGCGCATAGTGAACCCGATAGGCGCGTAGGAAATCCCATGCCTTGGCCGGTGCGCCGAACCAGTCGATGAGCTGTCCTTGCACTTGGGCGCGCAGGAGTTCATCATCTTCGTGTGGGTTGCCGAGGACGGTGGCCGACACCAGCGCACGGTTCGGCGGCGCATAGGACGGCGCAATCTGGCTGGGGAAGCAGAGGTTGTTGATCGGCCCGTGCCCGTCGCCGTTGAGGATGAGCATGGCCGCGGAGATAGGCGCACGCTCCGCCGCAAAGTAGAGGCAGGTGACGCTACGCACACCTGGATCCTGCACATTGTCGAGCAGGCGCGCCGCTTCGGGGCCTTCCACAGCCACAATCACGGCGTCGGCAGTTAACGTTTCTCCGTTGGTCAGTTTCACACCCTTTTCCACCAACGTCTCCACCTTCGTATTCAGTCGGATTGTTCCCGCGGGCAAGCCTGCGGCCAGTTGTTCAGGGATGGCGCTGATGCCGCCGGCGGGCAGCACGGTGTCTCCTTCGGAGAACATGCGGAAGACAAAGTCAAAGAGACGGCTGGAGGTTCCCAGGTTGCGATCCAGGAAGATGCCGCCAAAGAACGGACGGAAGAAGCGGTCGATCATCGTGTCCGAAAAGCCGGCCTGACGCAGCCGTTGCAAGGTAGAAGTCGACGGGCGCTGCCAGAGTGAATCGACGCTGCCCTGGGTCACATCGCGGCGTAGTTGGGCGATACGCGCTTTGTCTACGAGCGTGCCCACCGGGGCGAAGAGTGTGTCGATCAGGTCGCCGGGCTTGCGTAAGGGATCGGATACTTTGTGAAATCCACCGTTGAAACGTACCAACGCGCCCGGGGCAAACGCATGTAGATCCAGTTTGGCGTAGTCAAGTTGCTTTTTCGCCTCGGGGTAGGCGTCGAGCAGTACCTGGAAGCCACGGTCGAGTTTGTAGCCGTCTACAACGTCGGTTCGTACGCGCCCGCCCACGCCGTCCCCTGCTTCGAGGACGGTACAGGCCACGCCGGCGCGGGTGAAGGCGCGGGCGGCGCTCAGTCCGGCCAGCCCTGCACCGACGATGATCACTTTTTTGTCACTCATGGTTCTCTCCAGTCTTTACCGGTTTTAGCAGCCGAAAGTTCAGCCAGTACGAAAATTATAGTATACTGGACCTGTAATCTGTTGTTCTTCTCCCCATCAAACTATCCCAAGGAGGTGTCCCCCGTGGAATTTCGCTCTTTTGGACGTACCGGCATGAAAGTCAGCCCACTCTGCCTGGGCTGTATGATGTTTGGCGGCAAGACCACACCCGACGATTCCTACGCCATTATCGACCGGGCGCTGGAAGCCGGCCTTAACTTCCTCGACACAGCCAACGTTTACAGCCGCGGCCGCAGTGAGGAAGTCACCGGCGAAGCGCTCAAACGCAACGGCAAGCGCGCTCGGGTGGTCCTTGCGACGAAGGTGCACGGCCGCATGGACGATGACGATCCCAACATGGCAGGCAACAGCCGCCGCCACATCATTGAGCAGTGCGAAGCGAGTCTGCGCCGTTTGCAGACCGACTACATCGACATCTACCAAATCCACCGTCCACAGTCGGACATGGCCATCGATGAGACACTGCGTGCGCTAGACGATCTGGTGCGCGCCGGTAAGGTGCGCTACATCGGCACCAGCACCTACGCTGCCTGGCAAGTGGCCGAATCAATCTGGATCTCGAAGGAATTGGGTTTGAATCGTTTTGTCTCTGAGCAGCCGCCCTATCACATCCTGGATCGGCGCATCGAGCGCGAGTTGATCCCCATGTCGCGCACCTACGGCATCGGTCTCATCCCGTGGAGCCCGCTGGCCGGGGGCCTGCTCACCGGCAAGTACCAGCGCAACACCACACCGCCTGAAGACAGCCGCTTTGCCAACGTCGCCAACAGCCCGCACCTTCAGCGCCGCATGGTCGATGCTATCTTCGACGTCATCGAAGGTCTGCAACCGCTGGCCGACGCCAAAGGCATCACGCTGGCGCAGTTCGCCCTGGCGTGGGCAATGCATCAGCCCGGCATCACCAGCCCAATCATCGGTCCGCGTACCATGGAACAGCTCGAAGACAACCTGGGCGCGCTCAACGTCACCATCACCGACGAAGACCGCGCCGCCGTCGACGCCCTTGTGCCGCCTGGCCGTACGGTCAGCCCATTCTATGAAGCCGATTTCGGCCCGAATCAGTTTAGCGCGTTAGGGTGATTGGGGATTTGTGATTGGCGACAGGGGATCGTGTAAAGCTTCTGAAATCTCCTAGTCGCTTAATCGCCGTCAATACGAAATTAGGGGATTGAGCGATTTCAGATCCTCTACGCGATCCTCAGTCACCAATCACCAATCACCAGTCACTAATCACAACTATGAACCAACAATCACTTCAACTCCTTCTATCTCGTGTCGCCTCTGGCGAAGTGCGCGTGGACGATGCGCTGGGCGCGTTGCGGTCGTTGCCGTTTGAGTCGGTGGACGACTTCGCCACGCTTGATCACCATCGTAGCCTGCGTAGCGGCTTCCCTGAAGTCATTTACTGTGAGAGCAAGACGCCGACGCAGGTGGCGGCGATTGCGGCGCGGCTGGCGGAACGATCCCCCCGTGTGCTGGGGACACGGGCGTCGGCGGAGCATTACGCCGCCGCCTCGCAACTCGTCCCTGACCTGCGGTACAATGAACTGGCGCGCTGTGTCTGGCTGGATCGTGAGCCCGACGCACCGCGCCATGATGGCGTCGTCGTCATCTGCGCGGGGACAAGCGATCTGGCCGTCCTCGAAGAAGCAGCGTTGACACTGGAAATGATGGGCCATCGCCCAACCCGTATCTGTGACGTCGGCGTGGCGGGGCTGCACCGTCTGCTCCCACATGTTCCTACGTTGCAAAATGCCAACGTCATCGTGGCTGTGGCCGGCATGGAAGCGGCCCTCGCCAGCGTCGTCGGCGGCTTGACCGACGCCCCCGTGATCGCCGTCCCCACGTCGGTGGGCTACGGCGCCAGCTTCGGCGGTGTGGCTGCGCTGCTCTCTATGCTCAACAGTTGCGCTTCCGGCGTGGCCGTCATGAACATCGACAACGGCTTCGGCGGCGGCCACATGGCGGCGCTGATCAATCAGCGAATTGTGAAGAAGCAGGGGATTGGTGATTTGTGATTGGGGATTGGGAATCGTGTAATGTCTGTGAACTGTCCTGGTTGTCCCATCACCGTCTAGCCGAGGTTAGGCGACTAAGCGATTTGGCGACTGAACATAATCCCAATCACCAATCACCAATCACCAATCACCAATTTGAGGAACGAACATGACAGAATCAATCTCTCCCGCAGTACTTGGAAAGCTCGAACACTTGCGCAGCCTTCTGCGCGATTTTGGATCGGTATTGGTGGCCTACTCCGGCGGCGTGGACAGCGCGTTGGTAATGGCGGTGGCCTATCGCGAACTGGGCGATCGGGCGCTGGCCTGTATCGGCGTTTCACCTTCATATCCCACCCGTGAAATGCGCGATGCGGTGAAACTGGCCGAGGAACTGGGTGTGCCCTATCGCCTCGTCAACACCGAGGAATATCTCGACGAAAACTATGCGGCCAACCCCAACAACCGCTGTTACTTCTGCAAATCGGAGTTGCACAACCGGCTCAAGACGATCCTCTCTGCTGAGGAATGGGGCATGGTGGTCGACGGTGCCAATGTCAGTGATCTAGGAGACGTGCGCCCCGGCATGACGGCGGCGCGGGAACGTGGGGTGCGCTCGCCGTTAATCGAAGCTGGCATCAGCAAGGCCGAAGTGCGCGAGATCGCCCGCTACCTCGGCCTCCCTGTGTGGGACAAACCCGCGATGGCCTGCCTGTCTTCGCGTGTGCCACATGGTACACCGATTACGCCTGAACTCCTGCGCCAGATCGAAGCCGCAGAGGATGTCCTCGTGGACCTGGGCTTCCGTCAATTCCGTGTGCGTCACCACGGCGACATCGCCCGCATCGAAGTCCCCGCCGAAGATCTGCCCAAAGCCATCGAGCACCACGAAGCCATTGCAACCGGCGTCAAAGCCGGCGGCTACCGCTTCGTCACACTGGACCTGGCCGGCTTCCGCAGTGGATCGCTGAACAGCGCGGCGAACGGAGCCCCCGATGGGGCTGTGATCTCAGTCGCGGAATTGGTCAGCTAAAAAGATAAAGACAACAATGTCAACCATCGCCTATCTCGACACCCCCTCCGGCATCTCGGGGGATATCTTTCTCGGTTGTTTGGTGGACGCCGGCTGGCCGCTGGAACGATTACATGCCGTGGTGGCGGCGATGGTGCTGCCGGCTGGGACGTGGCAGATCGACGCCGAAGACGTCATGCGCGGTCCTCTGCGCGCCAAACTGGTGAACGTGAAAGTCGTTGAAGGCGATGCCCATCGCCACCTGAGCGACGTGTGCGCCATCATCGAAGCCGGTGACCTGCCCGCCGTGGTCAAGGAACGGGCCATTGCCGTCTTCACGCGGCTGGCCGAGGCGGAGGCCCGTGTCCACGGTGCAACGATGGAATCGATCCACTTCCACGAAGTCGGCGCACTGGACGCGATTGTCGACATTGTGGGTGTCTGCGCCGGGCTGCACGAACTGGGCATTGCGCAACTCTACGCGTCCCCGCTGCCGTTGGGACATGGTTGGGCCAACACCATGCACGGCAAGATTCCGCTGCCTGCACCGGCCACGCTGGAACTGTTGGCCGCAGCAGGCGCGTCCACCCGTCCCGCGCCAGGGCCGGGGGAGCTTGTCACCCCCACCGGCGCGGCGTTACTGGCCGAGTTGGCCCTCTTCACCCAACCACCCATGACGCTCTCACACATCGGTTGGGGCGCAGGCCAAAAGCAGTTCGATTGGCCCAACGTCGCCCGGCTGTGGATTGGCCAAATTGTCGCCACTGGAACCGGAATGGAACGCGGATCAGGCGGATTGAGCGGATTTGAGCAGATAAAATCTGCTTCTAATATCCGCCTCAATCCGCCCAATCCGCTCGATCCGCGTTCTATTCCGATTTCTATTCCAAATGAAGTGGTGGTGCTAGAAACCAATATCGACGACATGCCGGCGGAGCTCTTCGGCGCGGTGAGTGAACGGCTCTTCGCCGCCGGCGCGCTGGACGTGTGGACGACGCCCATCGGCATGAAAAAGAACCGTCCGGCGGTGCTCTTGAGCGTCCTCGCTGTGGTGGATCTAGAGTCTGCCCTGGCCGAACTACTGCTCAGAGAAACCACAACGTTGGGCGTACGTGTGCGTACGGCTCGGCGACACATTGCCCGCCGTGAGATCCGATCGGTGGAGACAGTTTATGGCTCGGCGCAGGTAAAGCTGAAGTGGGTGGGCGACGATCTCGTGGGGGCAGCGCCCGAATACGAAGATTGCCGCCGCCTTGCCGCCAATGCAGATGTCCCTGTGCGGCGGGTCTACGAAGCGGTACAGGCAGCGGCGCATGGGGCGTTTGTGGAGAGAGACGACGGACGACGGACGACGGACGACGAACGTTAAGTATCTTCACGCTCTATTCGTTGTCGTCCGTCGTTAAAGTATCATGTTGCTTATCCCCTAATCAACGAAAGGAAAAGTACAATGCCTAGCATCGAACGACGTCCTTTTGGCCGTACCGGCCATAACAGTAGTGTAACCCTCTTCGGCGCGGCTGCGCTAGGAAGCGTAACCCAGGCCGAAGCCGACCGCACCATGGAATTGCTCATGGAATACGGCGTCAATCACATCGACACTGCCGCCAGCTATGGCCGTGCCGAAGAGCGCCTTGGCCCGTGGATGGAAAAGTATCGCAACGATTTCTTCCTCGCCACCAAGACAGGCGAACGTACCTACGAAAAGGCGCGCGAAGAGATCCACCGCTCGCTGGAGCGTATGCGCGTAGACAATTTCGACCTGATCCAACTGCACAACCTGGGCCATCCCGACGATTGGGAGATCGCCCTTGGTGAAAACGGCGCGCTGGAAGCCGCCATTGAAGCACGCGACGAAGGACTTGTCCGCTTCATCGGCGTCACCGGTCATGGGCTGAACATCCCGTCTTTCCACTACCGCAGCCTGCAACAGTTCGATTTCGACTCGATCCTGCTGCCGTGGAACTACGTTATGCAACAGAATAGCCGCTACGCGTCTGACTTCGAGCGTGTGGTGGATCTGGCCAAAAAACGGGGCATCGCTATTCAGACCATTAAATCCATCACCCGCGGCCCGTGGGCCACTGAAGAGCGCAGCCGCGCCACCTGGTATCAGCCGCTGGAAGAACAGGCTGACATCGACCGCGCCGTCCACTGGGTGTTGGCCCGTGGCGACGTCTTCCTCAACACGGTGGGCGACATTCATGTGCTGCCCAAGGTGCTCGACGCCGCCAGCCGCTTCACCGGCGAAGCCCCCAACGAAGAGGACATGAGCAAGATGTTGCGCGAAGAGCATATGACGTCTCTCTTTGCGTAGGATGGTGATTGGGGACTGGTGATTAGGGACTGGGGACTGGGAGAGACAAGATCGACGCAAAGGACGATCTCTTCCCAATCACCAATCCCTAATCACCAATCCCTTCCCCCACAACTAGACAAAGTTCACAATGAATCTGTCCTAATTTATGATGGTTTTTACAATGAACAGTAGATTGAGATCAATTACAATCCTCTAGGAAGGATGTATATGTCGACGAAATTGTGGGGTGGGCGCTTTACCGGCAAAACCGATCCGTTGATGGAAGCCTTCAACGCCTCGTTGCCCTTTGATCAGCGTCTCTGGCGCGTGGACATTGCCGGCAGTCAGGCGTATGCCCAGGCATTGGTTGACAGTGGCCTGCTCACCCAATCTGAGTGCAAGGCAATTGTCGACGGGCTGGACGAAGTTGTTGTGGAATGGGCGGAAGGGCGTTTTGCCGTCAACGCCGGCGATGAGGACATTCACACGGCCAACGAGCGGCGATTGGCCGAGTTGATCGGCACCGTAGCGGGCAAATTGCACACTGGGCGTAGCCGCAACGATCAAATCGCCACCGATATACGTCTATGGTTGCGCGAAGAAGTGGATGTCCTGCGCGGTTACTTGAATGGACTCATTACAACACTGATCGAACGGGCGGAGCAAGAGATCGACATCCTAATGCCTGGCTACACCCATTTGCAGCCGGCACAGCCTGTCCGTTGGAGTCACTGGTTGCTCAACCATGCCTGGGCGTGGCAACGAGATGCAGAGCGTCTCGTCGAGTTACGGCGACGGGTGAATCAGTTGCCGTTGGGTGCAGGCGCGTTGGCGGGCAATCCTTTCAACGTTGATCGTGCAGCGTTGGCGCAAGCACTCGGTTTTGAAGGTGTCACCGCCAATAGCATGGACAGCGTCAGCGACCGCGACTTTATCGCCGAGTTTCTCTTTTGGGCGTCGTTGACCATGATCCACATGAGCCGCCTGGCCGAGGATCTGATCATCTACAGCAGCCGTGAATTTGGTTTCGTCACCCTGGCTGATGCCTACAGCACAGGCAGCAGCATTATGCCGCAAAAGAAGAATCCCGATTCGATGGAATTGTTGCGTGGCAAATCAGGCCGGGTCTTTGGTGATCTTAGCGGGCTCTTGATGACATTAAAAGGACTGCCCGCCACCTACAACAAAGACCTGCAAGAAGACAAAGAACCGCTCTTTGATGCTGTCGATACCCTGTCGAGCTCGTTACAGATTGCCACCGGCGTGCTCTCAACGCTTACAGTCAACGCCCAGCGGATGGCCCAGTCGTTGGTGCCCGAAATGTTGGCGACGGATCTGGCCGAATACCTGGTGCGCAAGGGCATTCCTTTCCGCGAGACACATCATGTGGCAGGAACTGCTGTACGTCTTTCGGAGCAGAGTGGTCTGCCATTGACGAAACTGACAGTGGCGCAGTTGCAGTCGCTCCATCCCGCTTTCGGTGAAGACGTGCTTTCGGTGTGGGATTACGAACGCAGCGTCGATGCACGTGATGCTGAAGGTGGTACCAGCCGTCGAGCTGTGCTGGCACAAATTGGCCGTTTACGCCAATGGTTGGCAACAAATTAGACAAAACTAGACAACCGAAGGCGCCTGTACAACAAATTGACAAAGCACTTAAAGCTTGCTAGGATACGGCATACCTACCGTCACGGGCAATGTAGCCAGGTGAACAACAAGCCTCCAGGCTTATCTGTTCTTGTCCAAGCCCAAAACGTCTGAATCTTCTCCGTCCTGGCAATCATTGAGCGGACCCCCCTGAAATCCGTTCTACCATCAGCAGCTTGGACGTACATTTTCCTACTTCATCTGGAAAAGAGATGCTTCCTTCTACCATCTCCAATTTGACAGGCGGGTTTGCTGTTAACAGTTGGCTGATGCAATAACGCTCCGATTTTTAGAGGAATCAACCCAGTATGAGTTTTTATGTAAAGTGGCATTCTGTCCTTGTGCCCTCATCGACCAGTTTTCAGAGGAGTAGGCCTCAATGGCGAAGTTGCTCGAAGTCAAGAATCTGAAAACCCAATTCTTCACACAAGATGGTGTCGTCCACGCGGTCAATGGCATTACATATGAGGTTGACCAGGGCGAAACCGTTGCGATTGTGGGGGAATCGGGTAGCGGTAAGAGCGTGGGTGTTATGTCGCTCATCCGCTTGATTCCAGAACCGCCCGGCAAAATTGTCGACGGCGAAGTCTGGTTCGACGGTCAGGATTTGTTGAAGCTGAACGAGGAAGAACTACGGCGTATTCGCGGCAACCGTATCGCCATGATCTTCCAAGATCCTATGACTTCACTAAACCCTGTCCTAACCATTGGTCGTCAGATTACTGAGGCCATCGAACTCCATCTGCGTATGAACCGCGACGAAGCGCGTAAACGTGCGGTGGAATTGCTCGAATTGGTGGGCATCCCGGGCGCCAGTTCCCGCCTCGACGACTACCCCCATCAATTCTCGGGTGGTATGCGTCAACGTGTGATGATCGCCATGGGGTTGAGTTGCAATCCGCAACTCCTCATCGCCGACGAGCCGACAACAGCCCTCGATGTGACCATTCAGGCGCAGATTGTCGACTTGGTGGAACGTCTCAAAGAAGAATTGGGCATGGCGATTATCTGGATCACCCATGATCTGGGTGTGGTGGCCGGTATGGCCGACCGGGTGATCGTTATGTACTCGGGTTTCATTGTCGAAGAGGCCGATGTCGATTCGCTTTATGCACAGCCTCGCCATCCCTACACATTGGGCCTGTTGCGCTCGATTCCTCGCCTCGACTTGGGCCGCCAGAAACGTCTCATCCCCATTGAGGGCCTGCCGCCGGATCTCTTGGATCCGCCCAGCCACTGCCCCTTTGCGCCACGGTGCACCTTCCAAATAGAAAAGTGCTGGCAGGAAAATCCGCCACTCATGGATGTTGGCGCCGGGCACCGTTCCGCCTGTTGGGTGGACATCTCTGAAGTCAAAGTGTACGATCCCAAAACCGACGCAGATGCAGAGGCAGTCGTATGAGTGAACTGAAGACAACCACCAATGGGGGGGCGCAGGCGGGGAAGCAGGATATTCTGCTCAGCGTGCGCAATTTGAAGATGCATTTCCCGATTACTCGGGGCATCATCATCCAACGCCAGGTTGGCAGCATCAAAGCTGTCGATGGCATCAACTTCGATCTGATCCGTGGTGAAACGCTCGGCTTGGTCGGTGAATCCGGCTGTGGCAAATCCACCACAGGGCGCGCCATCTTGCAGTTGTACGATCCAACCGATGGCGCCGTCATCTTCGAAGGGCAGGATCTGACGCAAATGAAGAGCGGCGATCTGCGCCGCATGCGTCGCCGTATGCAGATGATCTTTCAGGATCCGTACGCTTCGCTCAACCCCCGTATGACGGTGGGCAGCATCGTGGGTGAGCCGTTGGAAGTGCACAACATCGGCAGTAACCGCAAAGAGCGCCAAGAACGTGTACAGGAACTGTTGAAGATTGTGGGGCTAAATCCCTACTTCATCAATCGTTACCCGCACGAATTCTCCGGCGGCCAGCGCCAGCGTATCGGCGTTGCCCGTGCCCTGGCCGTGAACCCATCCTTTATTGTTTGCGACGAGCCGATTTCGGCGCTCGACGTGTCGATTCAGGCGCAGGTGATTAACCTGTTGGAAGATTTGCAGGGTGATCTCGGTTTGACCTATCTCTTCATCGCCCATGATCTCTCTGTTGTGCGTCATATTTCCGACCGCATCGCCGTGATGTATCTGGGCAAGATTGTAGAGCTGTCTGATCGTGATGAGCTTTACGAAAACCCAATGCATCCCTATACCCAGGCATTGCTTTCTGCTGTGCCGATTCCTGATCCCGAGATTGAAAAGAAGCGCCAGCGCATCATCCTCGAAGGTGATGTGCCCAGCCCGGCCAACCCGCCCAAGGGCTGCAACTTCAACACACGCTGCCCACGTGTCATGGACATCTGCCGCCAGTACGAACCGGCCTTCACCGATGTCGGTAGTGGCCACTATGTGGCGTGCTTCCTCCACGACGCCGTCAAGCCTGTCGACGAGAAGACTGGTCAGATTGTGACCGTTTAGTCTTCTGAACACTAAAAAAAACGCCACCCAAGTGGGCGGCGTTTTTTTTGTTTCGATAGTATCCAGCTACTTCGAATTCTTCATCATCGGGTCCAACGCATCGCGCAGGCCGTCGCCAATGAGGTAAAGGGCAAGCACAGTGAGGGTGATAAGAAGGCCAGGTGCCACGATCAAATGCAGCGCCACGTATGCGCCCGTCTGTGGATCGCGCAGGAAGAGCAGATTGTTGGCGCGATTGAGCATGCTGCCCCAGGTAGCTGTCGGAGGCTGTACGCCCAGCCCCAAGAAACTCAACGCCGATTCCACCAGAATCAGGACGCCGATGTCAATGGCGGCGTTGACGATAATGATGGGCAAGCTGTTGGGGATTACATGCTGAAGCATGATGCGAATATTCGTGGCGCCGATAGAACGGGCAGCTTGAACGAAATCAAGCTCACGTACTTTGAAGACATTCCCCCGGATCAGGCGTGCCGTGCCAAACCAACCCAGTAGTCCGAGAAAGAGCGTCAACGTGTTTGGATTGGGCTTAAAAATCGCGGTGACGATAATGAGCAGGTAAATGCCCGGGATGGAAACCAGTGTGTTGATCATCCACATAATGACATCGTCGATGACACCGCCAAAGAAGCCCGCAATGGCCCCGACAGTGACACCCAGCACCAGCGTAATCGCCGCCGCCACCAGCGCAATGCGCAGGCTGACCCGCCCACCGTAAAGCAGACGCGCCAGTTGATCACGTCCTAGCTGATCAGTGCCCAACCAATGGGTGACCCCGTCCGACTTGCCCAACATTGTCGGCGCGGTGACAGGATCGATCCCCACAATCCAGTTGATGTACGGTCCGATATAGGGTTGCGCAAAAGCATTCTGTGGATTGGTGTCGTTGGGGCCGACGCCAACAAGTACATTGGTAATCACCGGCGCCAGCAGCGAGAGTACACCAAGCACGAAGAGAAATCCCAACGCAGTGAGCGTTACTTTGTCTTTGCGCAGGGTACGTAACGCCATGCCCCAGAATGTCTGAGGTTTGCGCTGTAGCTGTGGATTGGCCGCCAGGTTTGTCGCAATATTGGCAGTAGATGCTTGGGCTTGTGGAGCGGACATGCTGTGAAACTCCTCTCAAACTAAGTCTCTATCCTGAAATTACAGTGCGCAGTAGCACCTCTACTCTGCTAGGCCAATCGCACACGTGGATCGACAATTCCGTAGAAGATATCCGAGAGCAGATTGCCAAGGATCGTCAAGACTGCAAAGAACATGACTGTTCCTAGTACAGTGGGGTAGTCACGCTGAATAGCGGCATTAAAGGCCAGCCGTCCCATGCCCGGCCAGGCGAAGATGGTTTCGGTAATCACGGCACCGGTGAGCACACCTGTCACTGCCGGGCCAAGAAGCGTCATCAGCGGCACCATGGCATTGCGCATGGCATGGATAAACCAGATTTGTCCACCCGGAAGCCCTTTGGCTTTCGCCGTACGAATGTAGTCTGTGCGGATCACTTCCAGCGTCTCGGTGCGCATAAAGCGACTCATGCCGGCGATGTTGCCGAAGGCGAGGATAATCGTGGGCAGAATTAAATGATGAAGTCGATCCAACAGATCAAACTCGTTGGTGAGCGATACTGTCTGTCTTCCCCCAGTGGGCAGCCAGCCCAAATAGACGCCGAAGAAGAAGATACACATAAGGCCGAGCCAGAAGATGGGAATGGCGTTGCCCACAACAGCCAGCACACGCACCACATTATCGAAGATCGATCCTTGATAGACGGCGCTTAAAACGCCTAGGGGCACACCCAGGAGAATGGCAACAAAGAGAGCGGCTGCGCCCAGTTCCATCGTAGCGGGTAACCGCTCGCTAATCCGATCCCATACAGGCTGCTTGGTCTCGATACTCGTGCCCAGGTTGCCACGGATAATGCCCCCACCTGTATCACAAAAAGTGAAATTCACTGCTGTTACAAAGTTGCAGGTAGTGTCATTAATCGAAAATTCTTCTGCTACATTGCCAGGGCGAATCGAATAGCCTGTGAACCAGCGAATGTATTGTAGTGGTAAACTCTGATCGAGACCCAACTGACGGCGCAAAATGTCGCGTGTCTCTTCTGTAATATTTGGATCAAATGTGCGAATCAGAATGGGATCACCGGGGGTGGAGTTGACCAAAAAGAAGGCGATGACGCTAACGCCAAGTAAGGTGGGAATGGCCTGTAACAGGCGACGAATTACATATCGGGTCACTGTCATCCTCCGTAGGACGTATGCAGCCAGCGTGGTTAACGGCACGCACGGACAAGACGATCTAAATCGTTATATTACACCAGATAAGTGTCGATCTGACAAATATCCCCTCTCCATCATCCTCTTGGAATCTGTGGGTGAACACAAAAAGTGAGGGGAGCGTAGGATACTCCCCGCGCTCCCCTCACTCCGTTTTAAGCGAAAGTCATGGATTAGCAGATCGCCGACTGCGCTTATTGCGTCAGCGACCACTTTTCCATGTTGTGGTAGAAGCTCCAGGGGCCGGGATCAATCCCCTGCCAGTTGCTTGTATAGCCGCTGTTGCCGATGCTACCAGTAACGAAGACGTAAGGAACCTCTTCGTGGATGATCTCCTGAATCTCCTTGTAGTACGGCGCACGTTCGGCAGGATCGCAGCCAGGAATACGCAGACCTTCTTCTAACAACTGGTCGACGCGGTCGTTGCTGAAGCTGACGAAGTTAAAGCCGCTGCCCGGGGTGTCGAACTGACGGCGCCAGAAAGCATCGTCATTGGGGTCGGTGCCCAAGCCCGTCCAGCCGATGATGACCATATCGTAGGTCTGCCCAAGCATCTGGCCCACCATGGTGCCAAACTCAATCGCCTCAAAGGTGATATCGAACCCAAGCGAGTTGAGCTGGTCCTGTACAAGCGCACCGAGATCTTCGCGAGTGGTGTTCCCAGCGTTGGTGAGCAGTGACAGGCTAAGGGTGTTGCCATCTTTCTCGCGTACACCGTCACCGTCGCTGTCGACCCAGCCGGCCTCTTCTAGCAGTTGGGCTGCTAGTTCAGTATTGTAGTCGTAGGGTGTCACTGCATCGTTGAATGCCCACTCCACCGCAGGCAGCACGTTGGCCGCCAGCGAGTAACCCTGGCCCAGATAGACCTGATCGATAATGGTCTGATAATCGAGGGCATGTGCAATCGCCTTGCGCACATTCTTGTCGCTCAAAATCGGATGCGGATCCTGTTCGACAACGTTTCCATTTTCATCCAGACCCGGCTGTGGATTGGCGGGATCGGCCTGGTTGAGGGCGATGTAACTGTAGCCGTCATCCTGGAATTTGTAGACGTTGAGGTTCGGAGCCAGATCGACAGAGGCGAGTTGCTCAGGCTGCACGCCAATCAAGTTCACTTCACCGGTCTGAAGCTGGGCAAGGCGAGCGCCGGCATCGGGCACTTCCTTGTAAATCCAGCCTTCCATGAACGGAGCGCCCTTGAAGTAGTCGGGATTGCTCACAGCGGTGACGCGCTCGTCGCGGGTCCATTCTTGGAAGATCAGTGGGCCGGCGCTGAGCGAAGGTGCTTCGTTTTCGGCGCTGGTCATGATGTCGCTGAAGTCGGCAGCGAATATGTGGCTGGGCAGAAGGCCCAAGCCCAGGTCGCTAAGACCGTCGCATTTGACCTCGGTAAAGGTGACAACCACAGTCTGCGGATCGGGTGCCTCGATGCTGGAAATCAGCTCGACGTTGGACTTACGCGGGGTTTCCACCAGGTCACTGGCGATGGCGTCGTAGGTATACTTGAAGTCTTCGGCGTCGACCTGTTCGCCGTCGCTCCAGAAGACGTCGTCGCGCAGTGTGAATGTCCACACCAGGCCATCGTCAGAGACTTCCCAATTCTCGGCCAGTTCACTGGGTATAATGGCGCCCGAGAACGGATCGGTACCGATTAGGGCAGGGAAAATCTTGCTGTGTACATCGGAACTGGTAGAATCCGACGACAAAATGGGATTAAGGATCGACGGATCATCGCTGGTGGCCTCAATGAAAATCCCCCCAGGTTGCGCTTCAGCCATTGGGGCTGCCGTCGCTTCCGCTTCGGCTGCGTCGCCGCTCTCTGCTGCAGGCGGTGCAACCGGCGCCACCGGCACAGGCTGCGGGCACGCGGCCAACAGCATGGACGCAATCAGCAGAAATGCCAGGATTGCCAACCTTCTTTGGTGCATCTTCTACCTCCATGGAGTTTTGTTAGGGCAAATGCCCAAGGACTTAAAAAGATAAAACGCCACCGGTTCCTATGGAACGTCTTTGGCGTAGTACCGACCCGTGGATTCGGTGCTTTTGTCGCAATCGATTGTCGGATCAGAGAATGATTCCAACAAGATGCAGAAGGGGGAATAAAGACAACCCAGTAACACAAGCAAGTAAAACACTTATCGTGGAAGATGGCTGGTGACGACGACTGAATTTAGAGGAAGAGAGCACACCCAGCCTTTTGTGCCGCAAATCGTAGCACTGATGTCTTCTCCTGTCCAATTGGATTGACGACCGTCTGGCAAAGAAGAATGAGAGGCAGACGCGCAACGTGCAGCGTCTACAAAGACGCTGCACGTTGCAGGAAACTGCTTTGAAAAAAGCTTGTCAAGACGGCTGGAGACAACATCGGCACCGGCCCATGTTGTCAGGGAAAGAGAGACGCCGTTACTCAGCGCGCGACCACTGTTCCATATTGTAGTAGAAACTCCATGGACCAGGATTGATGCCCTGCCAGTTGTCGGTATAGCCAAAGTTACTGATGCGGCCACGCACGAAGATGTAGGGAACCTCGTCGTGCATGATCTCTTGAATCTCCTGATAGTACGGCGCACGCTCTGCCGGATCACAACCAGGCACCGAGACACCGGCAGCCAGCAATTCCTCAACGCGGTCGTTGGCAAAGCTGACGGCGTTAAAGCCGCTGCCCGGCTCGTCGTACTGACGCAGCCAGAAGGCATCGTCGTTCGGATCGGCGCCCAGGCCCGTCCAGCCGATGATGATCATGTCGAAAACTTGTGTGTCGAGCTGTTCGAGTAACGTACCGAACTCGATGGCTTCGAAGGTAATGTCGAAGCCGATGCTGTTGAGCTGATCCTGTGCAAGCGCACCCAGATCCTCGCGGGTGGTGTTGCCGGCATTGGTGATCAGTGTCAGTGCCAGCGGAACGCCGTCTTTTTCACGGACGCCGTCGCCGTCGCTATCTACCCAACCGGCTTCTTCAAGCAACTGTGCTGCCATTTCCGGCTCGTAGGGGTACGGCTCGAGATCGTTGTTGTATGCCCATTCGATGGCGGGGAGCACATTGGCCGCCATCCGGTAACCTTGGCCCAGGTAGACCTGATCGATGATGGCGTCATAGTCGAGGGCATAGGCCATGGCTTGACGCACGCTTTTGTCACCCAGTACTGGATGGGGATCTTGTTCGATGGGATTGCCTTCTTCGTCCAGGCCTGGCTGTGGGTTTTCGGGATTGGCCAGGTTCAAGGCGATGTAATCATAGCCGTCATCTTCGAATCGGTAGACAGAGAGATTAGGATCAAACTCCACTGCGGCCAACTGCTCCGGCTGCAAGGTGACCATGCTTACTTCGCCGGTTTGGAGCTGGGCAAGGCGAGCGCCTGCATCGGGCACTTCTTTGTAGATCCAGCCTTCCATGAAGGGGGCGCCCTTGAAGTAGTTCTCGTTGGCCACTGCGGTGACGCTCTCATCACGCGTCCACTGTTGGAAGATCACCGGCCCAGCGCTGACCGAGGGCGACTCGTTCTCGGGGCTGGTCATAATGTCGCTGAAGTCCGAAGCGAATTTGTGGCTGGGCAGCAAGGGCTGGGTCAGGTTGCCCAGTGCATCGCACTTAATCTGATTGTAGGTGATCACCACCGTCTGCGCATCCGGTGCTTCGATGCTTTCGATGTTGTCCATGAAATACTTGCGAGGCGACTCGACCTGATCGTTGGCGATGGCGTCGAAGGTGAACTTGAAGTCTTCGGCATCGACAGGCTCGCCGTCGCTCCACATTACACCGTCGCGCAGGGTGAAGGTCCACACCATGCCGTCATCTGAGACTTCCCAGCTTTCGGCCAGTTCGGTGGGTACAAACTCGCCTGAGAATGGGTCCTGGCCGATGAGTGAGGGGAAGAGCTTGGTGTTGACATCAGAGCTGTTGGTACCCGAAGCGAGGACCGGGTTGAGGATCGAGGGGTCGTCGCTCGTACCTTCCACAAAGATGCCGCCGGGCTGGGCTGCCGTCTCTGCCGCCGGGGCTGCCGCATCGCCGCTGCCTGTCTGCGCGCCGCTTTCGGCTGCCGGTTCGCTGCCTGGCGCAATCGGCTCGGGCTGCGGGCACGCTGCTAACAGCAACGATGCAACGAGCACAACGGCCATTAACCATGT
This sequence comes from bacterium, assembly GCA_016124945.1. Taxonomy (GTDB): domain Bacteria; phylum Chloroflexota; class Anaerolineae; order Caldilineales; family Caldilineaceae; genus RI-153. The sequence goes on from WGMT01000021.1 coordinate 194,994, forward strand.
ACGTCTTTGGAACATGTAATGCCTCCTATAGATTCGGTGGGGGGGGAGTCCCCGGGAAAGAAAAACGTAAGGACCACTATGCCGGTCTATGCCGTGCAAAGCACAAACGATCCCTATTCGCAGAAAACTGGAAGGATGATCTGATCGGGTGAGGCCCCACCAAGTCACGTGGTACAGCACGCTGTTGGCGTTGAGCAAGAGGCGAACGCGGAGGGGTACGAGAAGGTCCCTGGGCGCTCCGTCGGCTGCTGGGGGGAACAACAGCGATCAGAGTCTTAACATAGCGTAAAGAATGGTAGCATCCGCTCTATGTTCTGTCAACTTGAGGGGTTTTTCTGGGTATAAGTCAAAGTTGGGGCGAACAGAGGCTGGCACGGGCCAAGCGCACATACTTTAACGGGTGCCTCATTGGCCCGTACCATCCACTGTGGCGAGCGCGCCCTCCACCTGCATTGTACCCCCTGTTTTTCTTTCTGGTGAGTGAAGTGTACAAATCTGTACGAAATTTGTTGCTCACCTGTCAAAAGCGCGCTATTATCGACATAATGCGTAGATGCCTTGCAGTGCCTCTGCGCAAGCAATTTTCTCCTTCATTCTGTTATCATTGGCAAGGCCGGGAGGCAAGCAATGTTTTGGTGGTGGCCATTTGGGAAGGTGCCGCAAATCGAGGCGAAGACGCTGCGTGAGCAGTTGCGTAAAGATCGCCGTATTCAACTCGTCGACGTGCGCTCCACAGGCGAATTCGCACAAGGACACATCAAGGGTGCGCAATCTGCGCCGATCCAGTCGTTAAAGAAGCAACTGCCCGAACTCAAACTCGATCCTGGACGACCTGTGATCGTCATCTGTCAGACGGCGCACCGCTCGGTGCCGGGGGTTCGGCTACTCAAGCAACAGGGCTTTGAAGCCCAGCAACTTGTCGGCGGCATGAATGCATGGCGGTCGGCAGGGTTTCCTGAGACGAGGAAGTAGGCTGGAGACGGACGACCGACGACGGACGATATGCGGTTGGCGTCTCTGCTAGGTTTGGTAAGACGTTGCACATGACGTTGCACATGACGTTGCACATAAGGTGAAAAAGAAAAGCCGGACTTCTTTAGTGGAAGTCCGGCTTTTTGTATCAATGGATTGATTTTGGTCGTGTTATGGTTAATTCTGTACCGTGATGGTGACCTGACACGGTGGGGGATAGTTCGCTGACTGATCCACAACGACGAGTTGAATCGTGTAGACACCGTTGGCGAGGCTTGTACTGTTGAAATTCCCCAGCACACCCCCTGTCACCTGACGTGAGGTGCCGTCGAAGTAGACGTAGCCGCCGCCTGCACTGGCGCCCGGGGCAAACTCCAACTTGTAGAAGTTAAATGCCTCGTGTGTGGCGCTGCCAACAATTGGCACAATGCCACTAACCACCTGATTCACCCCAGGTGATGCAATGATCGACCGTCCATCAGGGCATGAAGGCGCCACGATCAGTGGTTCCGGTGCCGGTGGTTCCGGCGTAGGTGGCTCCGGCGTGGCCGTCGGTAATTCAGGGGTTGGGGGTGGCGGCACCGGCGTCGGTGGTTCCGGCGTGGCCGTTGGTGGTTCGGGAGTAGGCGGCACCGGTGTCGCAGTCGGTGGTTCAAGCGTCGGTGTTGGCGGCACTGGCGTAGGTGTATTGGTCGGTAGCGGCGCAACTACAGCAGGCTGCTGCGGCTCAGTGCCGCTCGTCCCGCTGATCGAGGAATCGCCACCTGTCCCTTCGCCGCCGGCATTGTTGTCTGCAACGCCATTTGTCAGTGGTTGCTGCGTTTCGGTTTGCGGGTTGGCAACGGCAACAACATCGGTTGGCACTGTGGCAGCATCTGCGGCAGGCAACGCTGTCAGGCCACCCCGATCCTGGTTTACCATCTCAGTCGCCCGATCTTGGAGACCGGTGAAGAGTTGAGTGAGTTCGCCGCCGATTTCGCGGCTACCCCAGATGACGAGCAAAGCCACAAGCAAAACGGCCATCACAGCGACAATTGGGCCAAACCAGTCGCGACCTGCTGCCACGTACTCAGAAAGCCGGTTGCTCATGGGCGTCTCTTCGAGATCGACATCTTTGGGGCGATAGTCGATTTCGCGGACAGGCGGCAGCGCCGCGCCCGCACTCGTCTTCGAGAGGACACGGGCCAGGTCGCCGTCTGTCATGGCGCGGCGGCGATCCATAATGTCGTTGGTGTTGAGACGCAGGTAATTGGCGTAGTTGCGTAGAAAACCGCGACCCACCACTTCGCCCGGCAGCAGATGCCACTCGTCTGCTTCTAGAGCAGCCAGATATTTCTGGCGGATGCGGGTGGCTTTTTCCACTTCGGCCAATGTCACCTGGGCCGATTCTCGGCGCTCACGTAGTACAGCGCCGATGGTCTGCATGGCAGACATGCCGCTTACACCGTTCGCCGGCGATCCGTTGCTGGTGATACCTGTGCCGCCCCGGCTGGTATAGCCGCTTTGATTATATGAAGAATAGTCTTGGAATTCAGTCTGATTCATAGCATCCGGCAGTTTAATAGACAAAAGCGGCCTTTGATCCAGTGCAAAGCCGCGTCGTAAGATTATTTTATCATAGCCAATTGCTACCATCTAATTTGAAATCGGCAAGGTGCACTTGTGGAACCCGGCTCAAACTCGACTTACCTGCCTATCGAAACAGAACGTGTTGCGAACAACCTGTTATCGGTGCGAAATGGTCTGAAAAGTGACTAAGTTGACCTGCACCTTTGTTGGGGTACAATGCAAGCGCAGATGTGTCTTCGCCTGAAGAAAAAGGATGCGCCCGTGCGCCGTCGTACTGTCCGCCAGATTCAACGTCTCTTTGCCCTGATCAGTTTCCTGTTGGTAACGGCGATTGTGTTGCTTGCCGGTCAGTCGTTGGGCGTGATCCCTCAGGATCTACTGGCCTTTGCCGATCCGGCTCGCTTCTTGCCGCGCCCGCCCCAGATCGCGCTGATCAGCGGACACGCCGGCTTTGATTCCGGCGCCGTCTGCACCGACGCCGCCGGTAATGTCACCTTTACCGAGGCGGAGATCAATGCACGGGTGGCGGGGCTGGCAGCGCAACGTCTGCGCCGCGCGGGGGTGGACGTGTTGATCCTGGACGAGTACGATCCTCGCCTCGAAAATCTTGATACACTGCTTCTGCTCAGCCTGCACGCCGATTCTTGTATTGAGCTGAGCGGCTACAAAGCGGCTGGGCGCATCAGCAGTAGCGTCCCTGCGGAAGATGGGATTTTGCTGGCCTGCCTTGAACAGCACTACGCCGCTGCCACCGGTCTGCTGCCGCACCCCAATACCATCACCCACGACATGACCCGCTATCACGCCTTCCGCCGCATCTTGCCCAGTACACCGGCAGCGATCCTCGAAATGGGTTTCCTCGGTGGCGATCAGACGCTGTTGGTCAACGACGCAGACAGGGTGGCGACGGGCGTGGCGGAGAGTGTTACCTGTTATCTGGAGCAGAAAAAAGCGATGAACGAAGAATAAAGTATTTAGCAACAGAGGAACGGCGGGATCGTGTAGGCAATTACCCACGCCCACCCTACCACGAGGCCAAGGACGGCGATACGCTGTCCCCGTGTCCACGGCAGGAGCAGTGCAAAGAAAATCGGGAAGGGCATCAAAAAGATCCACAGCCGCCCGATTTCGCCGCGGGTGGTGCCGCTGAGATCGAGCAAAATGAAGACGAACCAGACGATCAGCGCCAATCCACCCCAATCACGCCACGGGCGCAGCCGACGTACGCCGGTCAGCATCAGCGCACTGCCCGCCATCCCCAGCAAAATCAATGCCGGCCCCGTCCACAGGACGAAATCAACAATGTTCATCCACACCCACACGGCGTAAGCCCGGTGCGCGGTGACAATTCCATAGTGCGCGTCCAGCCCCGCCTGCATCAGCTCGAAAAAGTTCATCCCCCAGACTACAAAGGCCACCAACCAGGGGATTACCACCCCTGCGCCCATGATGGCAAGCCCGCCCACCACCGGCAGCAGCAGCCAGATATCGAAGCGGTTGCGGTTTTCCACAAACGCCACCGCCTCGCGCCAGAGCACGTGCAGCCCAATCATCAGCCCAAAGACGAGGGTGCCGAAGCTGATCCAGGTGAGCAGGCTCAGCAGCAGACCCGCCCACAGCCAATCCAGCCATTGCCCCCAGCCTTCGGCGTCGATCTGCCACAGCCGATTTTGCCCACGCAGGGCGAAGAACCAGGCGGCAAAGCCTAGCGCGGGGAAGAGTGTGTCCCATTGCAGGTAGAAGAGGGTGAGCGCCGGGATGAGCGGCACCAGCAGCGCGGCCCACAGGGCGATGGTGCGGCTGCGCTCCTCGTCGGGGGCGCGCAGTTGACGCAAGAAGAGGTAGACCGAGGCAGGCGTTGCCCCGATGATCAGCGTCTGAATCACGGTGGTGACGAACGCCGACGTGATCAGCGCTTCGCTCAACTGCACCCAATCCTGGCCGGGATTGGCCCATCCGCGCGCCATAGGCGCGAACCAGGCTGTCAATCCAGGCAACGCTTCAAAGATCACCTGAAAGAGCGCGTAGAAGAGGAAAAGACCCGGCGGGTGGGTCTGTGGTTTGTCACTGAAAAAGGTGGGCATGGCGGCGACATAGTTGCGCAGCGTGGTGCCGATGTCTTCCACCTGCGCCGGCGCGAGGAAGTAGCCGTTCAGCGGCGGCGCATAGGTGCGAAAGATCATCGTGTCCAGGACATTGGGGTCGCGTAGCCAACTTTGCGCCAATTGCCAGATGATCACAAAGAGACCGGCCCCGATCAGAGCATGGCGCACTTTCCCCGCCGGCCTTGTCCAGTAGACGACGGCGACGGCGTAGGCGAGCAAGAGCAGGCCGTGTCCTAGCAGGCGCGGCCATGCCTCAACGGGGACGGGCACATGCAGCCATCGCCACGAGGGCGGCCACGTACCCGGCCCGCGCAAGAACGGAAAGATGTCGCTCACCACAATCCACGCCGAGATCAGCCCGATCAGCGCCGTCCCGACCAGGGCGAGCCAGAGCGCGCTGTTGCGATCTACTTTTGTTGCGGCCATCCGTTGGGCAGAGCGACTTTCGTTCATGCGATCCTAGTCAATTCAGTAGGTAGGCGATCACTGTACAGCACAGGTGCGACGCACTGGCCAAAATCAGATGCGAATGCCGGGTGTTCTCCTGGCCAGTGCGTCGCACCTGTGGGTTGGGTAAGTTATTCTGGCCGCCGGTGCAGCGTCGCCAGGACAACGCCGTTGCGGCTCAATCGATCCAATTCAGGTGCGTTTGCGGCCCACGTCAACTGGATGACGTGCTCGAGAAGCTCATCGTTGAAGGTGGTCTGTCGCCGTTCGATGAGGGCAAAGTCGGCGTCGGCCAGTGTCCCCTGTTGCGAGGGGACGCCTTGATCGTCGTAAAAACTTCCCCAGCCCGGCGGACGCAAGATCACCAGATCCGTGCGCAGCAGGCCCACCCTTTGGTAGTAGTAGAGCACATCCCAAGAGTTGGGCATCACCCACACCAGCGCGTTGGCCGGCAGTTGGTTCAGCGTAGGCAGAAAGTGGACGTAGGTAGAGGCGAAGTAAATCGTCTCCATGTCGAGGCGGGCCGCCCCACGCACCCCACTCACTGCTTCGCCGTAGTAGGCAAGCTGGTAGGGATGCAGACGCACATTTTGCACGATGCCCGGCAGCAAGAGCAAAATCGCCAGTGACGTTTGTGCAACCGTCCCCCGCAACGGACGACCCAGCCGCACACTTAGCCATCCCCACAGCCGGTTGAACCCTTCTCCGCTCAAAATCGCCAGATGGACGAAGGCCGGCAGCATCAGCCGATCTTGATCATGGATCGGGGTGGGCGAGAAGGCATAGTAGCCTACAACCACCACCAATCCCAACAGGTGCAGGCCAATCCACTCGTCGAGGACGCCGCCGCGCCGAAAGTCGGCGCGGCGGCGCCCAATCACAGCGCCGATCAGCCCCATCAACCAGACAAGCAGCGGCGTGGTGATCAGCACAAGGACGAAAGGCAGCGTCCAGGGCGTGTCCACGTAGAGTTGACCGGCGAACCATTGGCGGATCTCGAAGTGGACACGGAAAAATTGCACCCAATTCCACAGCCCAGCCGCCGGATCGCCCCAGATCCATGGCCAACCGGCGATGAGCACGGCCAACCCAATCAACAGGCTTAAGGCGAAGGTGGTGATCATGCGCCAGGTGCGCCGGTAGAGTAGCAGCCACAGCCCCCAAAACGGCAGCAAGAGGGCAGCGTTGATCTTTGTGAGCAGGCCCAGCCCGATCCACGTGCCGATGACAAAAGCGCTGTGCAGTGACGGTCGCCACACAGATGCGCTCCCCACGGGCGGCGTTTTGCTCACTTCGTGGTAGAAGACCAGCGTCCCCACGATCCACATGGCCGCCAGCGGAAAGTCGAGCACGGTGAGGTGCATGTGGAAGAAGATGCGCGGCATGGAAAGCAGCGCCGCCCCCGCGAAAAGAGCGGTACGCGGTCCTCGCATGCGCCAGATCACAGTGACCAGGACACCCACGGCCAACGCCGCCACGGCAATGGATCCAAAGCGGTGATGCAGCGGCGCAGGCAACCAATCGCGGGTCAGCGCCCACCCCAGGGCATTGACATAACGAAAGAATGGCGGGTGTTCGTGGACAAGGCCCCAACTTGTGCCAAAGGTGTATTGCTCGAACGCCTGCCCAAATTGACCGCTGAAGATCAGGCCAAACCAGCGCGCCGCCCGTTCTGTGGCTTCGATGTAGATCGGCTCATCCCACACCACGCCCACCCCCGCCGACGTCGCCGCCAGGAGGACGAAGGTGATGAGGCCGCTGACTGTGCCTGCAATGATTGCTTTACTTCGCATATTGCTCCAGTTCAGGTTTTCCAGAATAGAACGCTGATTGGGCGGATTGGGCGGATCAAGGCGGATTTTTCTTCTCATCTGCTGAAATTCGCTTAATCCGCGTTCTATCCTCTTGTTCAGTTGAGCGTCAGCCACTCCTGCGTCGTGCCGTCTACCTGCCAGGGAATGGGCTGACCCGTTGCCGCGTCGTACAGTTTCAGGATGATGATGGCATCGTCGCTGGGCAGGGTGACACCCAAACGATCGATGGCGCCGTCGCCGCCGGTCACCCCCGCGGGGAGACGGTCGATCTGTGTCGTCAGTTGTCCTTGGGCGTTGAGGACCTGTAGCGAGAAGCGCAGATTCGGCGCGTCGGCAGCGGCCCATGCCAGATCGACCAGCCGAATGTTGGCGTTTCGCCCTACGCGCACCGACGCCTGCCGTAACCCAATCGCCTCTGATTCTGTCGGCCCGATCTGCTGCGTTGGGCTGTCCTCGCTGGGGACGGCGTAAAGCACCAATCGTTGTGTGCCGAACCAGCGTTCTTCGCCGCGGTAGGCCCATTCGTCCAGCCAGCGCTCGGTGGTGGCATCAGGCGCGCCCGGCGGTGTCCCTTGCAGCGAGAGCCAGACACGGGCGTAGGGTTGTAGCCAGCTGGTCAACTGCGCCTGATCGGCCTCGGTCAACTGCGGACGGCGCTGCCAGCCGATGTAGGCCGGCGGCGTCGGCGCGCGATCCATCCAGATCGAGGTTCGCCCCAGGATATCGAAATAGGGGATCAGATCGAGCAGTACGACGTCGTCGGTGTTACCGGTTTCGGCTACAGTCTCGCCTAAAAAGGACCAGATCGCCAGATTTTCGGCGGGATCGCTGCTGGTTTCGTGCCAGCGCGGATCGCCGTTGGCCGTCACCGTCAAAAGGACGGTCAGCGCCAGCGCGCCCGCCGTCGCCAGGATCACGCCCCACCCCCGTAGACGAGCGCTGCCCATCCCCCAAACGATCCCTGCCAAGGCCGCCAGCACCGCTACGACCACGCCCCACGCCAACGGCTGTTGCCAGAAGTGGGGCTGTGTGATCAACGGTTCCCAGCGTCCGTCCAAAATGGCCTGCCAACCGAAGATCAGGGGAGAATCCTGCCAGTGCCAGTACATCTGCTCGGTGGAGACACGGCTCAGCAGCCGCGCTTCTTCGACGGAGGGGTTGGTGAGCACACCGGGCAACTGCGCCGCCACCGAAACGAAAAGCACCACCGTCACCAACCACCGGCGCAGGCGGCGCGGCTCCGTCAACCAGGACAGCACCGGCGTCGTCAGTATCACAAGCAGGGGCAGCGCGGGCACCAAAAAACGTGGCCCCCACGAGCGGCCACCCGCCCAGTCGAACCAGGCGGCGTAGATCCCCAGCAGCGTCACGAAGACGCCCAACGCCAGCAGCCGTTCGGCCCGGTGCTGTGGGCGACGCAGCCCGATCCACAGGCCGGGGATCAACAACCAGAGTAGCGGCGCATACCAGATGAGTCCTTTGCCAGGGCTGAAGAGCAGACCCGAAAGCCCGATCCAGATCGGCGTGGTGAAACCTTCTTCACCGGAGAACGGCGTGGCCAGGAAGGCGCCAAAGCTGGCAAGGTTGTAACCAATCGCCGCCGCCAGCCCTGCCAGGATCGGCAACCCGAAGGCCAACCCACTCACCACCAGCGCCCGCCAGGAGTGTCCACCGCGCCACTGTTGCGCCAACCCATAGAGCACGTAGAGACCAAACACCGGGATCACCACGGCGTTGGCCAATTTGTTCACAAAGAGCAGCCCCAGCCCAGCGCCGGCCAGGACAAGATGCCGCTTCCTCCACCTTCCGTCGCCGCGCCAGGCCAAGAGCGCGGCAAAGGCGACGATGATGGAGAGCGCCGCCATGGGTTCGGTGAAGAGCATCCGGGCGTAGGTGAATGCAGGCGTAGCCAGCCCCCAGGCCAGCACCGCGATGACAGCGACAGGCGGCGTCACCGCCAGGCGACGCAGGGCGCGGTAGAGGACATAGCCGGTGAGCGCCGAGAGGAATGGACCGAGTAGCATGGCGCTCTGTACCGCGCCCTGCCCGTCGCTGACTTTCCCCAGTGCAAAGAGCGGCAGCGCCAAGATCGCCAGCAGAAAGCCGCGTTTGTAGACGTAGAGATTGCCGTCAACGCCAGGGGCGCTCTGTGGCGGGCTCCACGCCTGTTCCCACGCGATTTGGTTGACGTGCCAGCCTTGCCCGGTGAGCAACGTTTCGCCCATCGCCAACAGCGATTGTTCGTCCACCGAATGGATCAGCCCGGAGTAGCTGATCAGGTAGATCGCCCACAGGGTGACGGCCAGGAAAAATGCTGTCTTGCGTTCACTCGACCACAAAGCGGATGCCATCCTTTGTAAATCAATTCTATGACGCTACAGGTGCGACGCACTGGCTACAAGCACACTCGGCATTCGCATCTGAATGTAGCCAGTGCGTCGCACCTGTATCTGTATCGTTCATCAATTTTTTACTTGTATTTGGGCGAGGTCAACTTCAGGCGTCCACACATCCACCTGCACGGTGGGGACAAGCGTATCCACATCGTAGACGATCAGGCGCAGGGTGTAATCGCCGTCGGCCAGATCGGTGGGCAGTGTGAGGTTGACCAGACTTTCGGACATTTCGCCGGGCTGCCAACTGCTGGTGGGTGTGCGATCAAAACTCCAGATCTGGCTGTCGTACTGCTGGGCGGCGCTGCCGCCGGCGTCGAGCAGGCGCAGCGAAATGGCATAGTCGGCTACCGGTGTTGTCACTGCCTGCCATGAGAGCGCCAGCCAGATGCGATCCCCGGCGCGGACGGGCAGCGGCGCGGTCAGTGGGCGCTGTTCGCCGCCGTGGTAACCAATGGCGCTGCCTTCGAGCCGGATCTGCCCGTCGTAGTGGACGGTTGGCGGATCGAGCCACTCGTAGAGCGCCCAAGGACGGTCCATGCGCAGATCGCCGAAGGTCAACGTGCGGTAGTTGATGTGATCTTCGGCGGCGAGGGGTGCTCCGTACTTCCCCAGCAAAAAGGGCAGCCGATCGGTGGCGTCCCCGCTCCAGTGGACGCCGTTGGTCCAGTCGACGGCGCGCACGGTGTCGGGGCTGTCGGCCTGGATCGTCGCCTGTAGTTGTTGCGCCAGATCGGGCGCCGCGGCCACGAAGAAGTGGGCCGGTGGGTCGTCAAGGTAGAGAAAATCGAAGCTGAATTCCTGCCAATCCGCCGGGAACTGGCTGCCCCAAGGGATGAGGTAGCTGGTGTTGGCGTCGGGTGGGGTGTCGTTGATTTCGTTGGCCAGGTTCGTCCACTCGGCGCGGTGGGTCTGGTAGACTTCGGGATCGAGCGCCCAGTTGTTGAAGTAGCCGTCGTAGGTGTAGACGCCGCGCCACCCCACGAGGACGAGCAACACCGTCACCGCGCCGGCAGCGACCCAGCGGCGCGCCTGCCCACCGGCGCGCTCCATGAGCCAGGCGGCGACGTGCCAGAGTCCTAGTGCGGAGATCAGGTAGATCACCGGCGTCAGGCCCATCATGCGTAGCGTGTTGGGTGGGGCGTCGAAGGCGAGGATGGCGGGCAGCAGCATCACAGCGCCCCAGATCAGCAGCAGCCGGTAGGCCGGGATGCGCCAATGCCTTATCACAAAGAAAAGCCCCAGCCAGAAGAAGATCGCCTCGGCTGGGTTGAGCCAGGGCTGCACATCGTAGTTGTGCCGCCAGTTCGGGTCCCCGCGGAAGCCGAAGACAGCCAGGTGATCGACGATGTTGGTGATCAGCGCCGACAGTGGCTGTCCGTTGCTGATTTCGTGGCTGAAGACCCACAGATTGTTGCTGCGTGAGGTGAAGTGATCGGGGTTGAGTGCAAAGTCGATGAGGACCGGCGCCGCCACCAGCGCGGTGACGAAGACGTACAGCGACAAGATCGGCACGTAGCGCTTGAGCTCGTCCCACTGTCTTCGCCGCGGCCACAGCAGCGTGATCCCAAAGATCAACAGAATGAAGGGCACAAAGCGCGCTGGAATGTAAGTGTAGGGCAGCAGCCCCGTACAGATCCCGGCGAGGACGATGCGCCATCGTTGTTGCTTCACCACCCCCGACCAGAGCAGGGCAATCGCCAAAGCCAGCAGCAACGGCAGGAAGTTGGCGCGAAAGCTGATGCGCCCAATGATGGTCTGCCCGGTGGAGACGGCCAGCATCAACGCCGCCGCCCCGCCGATGAGCAGCCCACGGCTGACAAGCCGGCGCACGTGTTGGCGACCGTTTACCTGGGTGGTGTAACCGAAGAGCACCTGCCCCAGCCAGAAGACGGCGAAGATCGTGCCCACACTGGCCAGCGCCGTAGGCAGACGCACCGCTTCCACCGTCCGCCCCAGGAAGGGGATCAGCGCGGCAATGGTGTAGATGATCAAGCCCTCGCGGCCCTGATTGCGTTCAAAGAAGATGGCATGTTGTCCGCTCAGCACATTGAGCGCGTCCAAGCCGTGTGCGCCTTCGTCGTAGAAAAGACCGGGCGGCAGTTCGGCCAGCCGATAGAGGCGAAAGAACGCGCCCACCGCGCCCAGCACAAAGACAATGCCCAACGTCAGGACAAGCCAGGTCACGCGTCCTCGGCGTTGAACGGCCGCCGTCGATTGTTCCTCCATCAAAGTCTGCGACATAACCCAATCACCAATCACCAATCACCAATCACTCCACACAAATCTGCCCCGCATTGTAGCGCGGTTCCCAGATACCGATTTGCACCGTGGGTATCAGGCTTGCGGCATCGTAAACGATCAATTGCAACGTGTAGCAGCCGGTCGGTAGATCAGGCGGAAGTTGGCCCGTGTAGAAGTTCTGCGCATGCTCGGCGGCTGTCCAGTCGCTGGTCAACAGGCCGTTGGCTGTGGTGAGCGTATCGTCGAACTGGAAGCGGTCGCCGCTGCTGTCTACTAAGCGCCACGAGACTTTCAGATCCACCTGCGGGGTCTGATCGGCCTGCCACGCGGCCACGATCCACAGGGTTGCGCCGGGCTGCGTCGTCAGTGAGCCGTTGTCGGCCTCCGTCACAGCGAAGCCTGCACCACCTGCGCCAAAGGTGAGAGATTGGATGCGCACACCGGCGTCGTAGGCCACGTCCACGGTTTGGGGCCGCTCGGCGTAGACCCACGGCCTATCCACCGACAGATCAGTATAGATTTCGATGGCGTATTCCCCCAAATCTGTGCGTGAGGCCATGCTTCCATATTTGCGCAACAGGAAAGGGATACGCCGTTCGGCGTCACCGTTCCAGTGCATGCCCTCGATCCAATCCAGCAACTTCACCTGCTGAATCGGCCCGGCGTCGCGCACCGTTTCGTAGACGATCTGTGCCGTGGGCGCGTTGAGCGTGTGTATCGTCTCCACCGGCATCTGGTTCGTATAGAGATAGTCGAAGTGGTAAGGACGGTAGGGATCGTCGAAATTGCCACGGGTTGGGATGATGTAGAGCGTCTCTCTTTCGTCCTCGATCTGGTTCATGGACGCCGCCAGATCGCGCCACTCGGCATAGAACTCCCACGCCGTCAGTGGATCATTTGCCCACACGCCGAAGTACTTCGTCACCGTCGCCTGAAGACGCACCGCACACACGACGAGCAGCACAACGCCCACCATCCGCGCGACGATGGACGGCGCTGTCACGCTGAGGCGCGCTTTAACCCATTGGCCCACTTCCCAGATGCCCAGCCCCATGAGCAGGAAGACGGCAGGCGCTGCGCCCAATCCGCGGAGTGCGTTGGGCGACATTTCCACAGAGAGCAAGGCGGGCATCATCATCACCAACAGCCACACCAGCAGCAGCCGGTAGACAGGTTGCCGCTGGCGAAGGAAGGCGATCCCCAGCCCAAGCCAGAAGAAGAGCGCTTCGCCCAGATTCAGGATCGCCATCCCGGCCACGTTGTGTCGCCAGTAGGGATCGGCCACAAAGCCGAACGCAGCCAGATGCACGCCGATGTTCCACACAAAGAGGCGTAGCGCGTCCGGCTGCGCGAAGACCCACAAATTCTCGACTCGCAGGGTGAAATGATCGGGGTGGACGGCAAAGTAGAGCAAGATCGGCGCAGCGATCACAAGCGCCGCGCCGCCGAATGCCACAAAATCAGGCAGCCGACGTCGCCAGTTTTGCCGGTTCACTTCGCCGGTCAAGAGGAAGGTCGCGCCGAAGATGAGCAGCAAAATGGGCACAAAGCGGGCGGCTATGTAGGTGTAGGCGAGTAGACCCGTCAACGCGCCGGCGGCGAGGATGCGCCGGCGCGACCTGCACTCGATCCCCTGCCAGAGGAGGCCAAGCGCCAAGGGCAGCAGCAACATCAAAAAGTTGGCGCGGATCGTGCCCCGGCTCATCAACACCAACCAGGTGGAGACGATCATCAGCGCGGCCGCGCTGAGTCCGATCCAGCGCGCACGCTGCGGCTGTTTGGCGTCGGCAAAGAAGATCTGCGCCAGCCAGTAGACGGCAAAGGGCGCCAGCGCACCGGCCAACGCCGAAGGGAGGCGCACAGAAAGGACGGTGCGGCCAAAGAACTCGATGGCCCCGGCGATAGCGTAGATCATCATGCCTTCGCGCCCGTAGTTGCGCGGGAAGAAGGGGCTGTGTTCGCCGTTGCGCACATTCAAGGCATCAACGCCGTACGCTCCTTCGTCAATGAAGAAGCCGGGTGGGATGGCATCTAGTTGCCACAAGCGCAGCGCCAGGGAGAGTGTCAACATCCCTAGCAGTAGCGCAACCAGGGTAAAACGAGCGCGCCCAGCCGGCAGAGTCTGCTTATTCAACTGAACCAACCTCGATGTAGCCAAGTAGGACCTGATCGTCGATGGGCGGCCCTGCTGCGTCGACCACCGGCAAGCGCGAGCCATCTCGCTCCAGGTAGAGGCCGGTGCGCACTTGGTAGCGGCCCGGTGGCATGTCGGCGGGAAGATCGAAACGATGCGCGTCGAAGGTTACCTGTCCTGGCATCCAGCGGTTGGTGCGGGCGGCGAACCCAAGCGGGTGGGCGTCGGCCTGATGCCACAGCTTGCCCTGATCGTCGATCACGTGGACAAAAATCTTGTACGCTTCAGGCGTCGCACGTCGGGTCACCCACATCAGATCCATCTGCACCTGACGTTCATCCACTGCCAGCCCAAAGCCGCTGAGGACGAAATTGCCTGCAAATTCGTAGTGTGCAGCCTGAATGGCAGGTGGATCCGGCATCTCGGCCTGGCGGGTGAGGCCAAGCCCTGCAAACCCAAGCACAAGGCAGAGTGGCGCAATCAGCCAGAAAGGCCGTCGCCGCGCCGCGGCCAGCAGCCAGATGATCAGTGCCGTCAGAGAGAGGACGGCACTGGCCCAGCGCAGCGTCGTCCATCCATACGAGATCACCACGTCATGTTCGCCTGCCGGCACGTCGATCCCGGCGAGGCCCACGGGCGAGATGGGCTGCACGTTGACAGATTCGCCGTCCACATGGGCGCGCCAACCGGGGACGGCAAAGGCATGGAGCGACAGCCGCCACGGTGCGTCGTGGCTGACGGTGGCGTGGAGCCGATTGGCCGACGCCGCCAGCACGTTAATCTGCGCGTCGACTGCGGGCAGATCACTGGTCAACGGCTGCAAGTCGATAACCATCTCGGCTACTTGCTGCACGTCCTTCAGCGTTGAAGTGGCCGGAATGAACTCCAGCGCCCACACCCAGTCCAGTTCGCGTAGGATCACAATTTCGTCGTACTCGTAGGCGAGCAGGCCGGCCTGGTCAATGTGTTCATGGCGAATGCGGTCGACGCCCAGAGAGCGCAGCATGGCGGCTTCGCGTGTCTGCAAGCTGAGGAAGACGGCGACGCCCAGGCTGATCATCAGCGCCAGGGAAAGCAGGCCACCGCCCAGGCGCAAGCGGGGCGACGTCATCAGCACCGATGCTGCGCCGCCGATGAGCAGGGCCAAACAGAGCGATGCCGGCCCTAGCCAGCGGAAGGGAAATTGCAGGATCGTAATGGGCGAGAGCACACGCCACAGCGCCTCGCCCGGCACTGTCACGAGGACAAGCGAGAGTGCAAGCCCCGTCAGCGCGCCGCCGAAGAGGATCCGGTCGCGGCGCTCGCCGCGGGCAATCTGCCAGATCCCAATCACCGTTGCGCCAATCAGGGCGATCAACAGCGGCAGGTTGACGAGTTGCACTGAATCGGTGCTGTAGTAGCCTAATAGAATTGTAAAACTCGTCGAGAAAAGCTGGGCGAGCGGCAAAATGCCCTCGATGTACGAGAGCAGTGCGTCCTCGCCACTGGGGACGCGGATACCGCCCCGCTCGATAACTGCCGGTAGCCAGTAGAAGGCGGAAAGCGCCAGCCCGAAAAGGCCCGCTGCTACCAGCCGCACGAGTGTTGCCGGTTTCCGCCCGTGTCCGCTGATCCAGAGACAGGCGGCGTAGATCGCCAGGAAAGGCAGAAAGAGCAGCAGCGAGAGGAAATGGGCATAGACGATCAACGCCACGATTGCGCTGAACGGCAGCCAGCGCAGCCAGTGGTCTTCGATCAGCGCTTTGTGCAGAGACACGAAAAGCAGCGGCGCCAGCGCCAGCGCAAGGTACTCGCTCAACGCGCTGCGTGCGTACAGGTCAAAGAGCACGTAGGGGCTAAAGGTGTAGACGAATGCCGTGATCAGGCCCATCCAGCGATCACGTAGCAGGGTCCCCAGCCAGTAGCTGGAGAGCGCAGCCGTCACCGCGAAAAGGGTGTAGCCCACCTGGAAGGTTTGCACGTAGCCAATGCCCATCAACCGCAGCGCCTCCCAGGCGTAGAGCGCCAGCGGGGGGTAGTAGTTGAGGATGGCCGATCCATAGCCGAAACTCATGGACGGAAAGCGTGTAGGGAACCAGTTCCCGGCGCGGATCTCCTGATCCAGTGTGTAGAGGCGGAAGATGTGATGCAGCCCATCGTGGGTGAAGGGTAGGTAGTCCACGCGCCAGATGGCGTGGGCGCTGAGGAGACCGATCAACGCGGCGGCAGCGAGGAAGAGTCCTTGGTGCAGGTAGCGCCGACGGAGGGCGGGGTAAGATGCTGTGTGAGGGGGCGTGTTGCTCCCCTGAGCGTTGATTTTGGTCCACTGCATATTGGCAATTTCCCAGCAAAGAGAATTCCAGGCAAAGGGTGCGATTTTGAACATTAGGAATAATTTCTAAATGTTCAACATCGCACCCCTCACCTTTATATCACAATTTTCGAGATGTGCAGACTCTGGCTGGGTGCCGACAGTGCCAGGCACGGGCCAAACGCATACGCTTTGACGGGCACGCCGCCGGCCCGTGCCTGGCACTGTCTCCGCGCGGACGGTTTCGAGGGTGCCATTGTGGCGGCAAGTGCCTTCGTCATACAAATGGACAACTGCCGTCACCTACGATAGAGTGTATGCAATCACTAAACCGGTAAATCTCATGGCGTTCTTTTTGGGGCGCATATCCCGTCGGCTCAAATCTTTGGCCGGGCAAGGAAGAATATGGCGATTCTGAAGACATTTTTGGGTTTTGCACAACGTTACCGTCTTGCTTTAACGGTGACCATCTTCAGCATGATTGCGTTGGTGGGCGTACAGTTGGTTTCGCCGTGGCTGATCCGTGAGTTGATTGCCGCTGTACGCACCGGCGAGACCGCCACAGCGGATTTGGATTTTGTCACCCGGTTGGCGCTGATTGCGTTGGTGATCTACATCGCTCGCGCCGGTCTGGAATTTCTGCGCAGCTATATGGCGCATGTGGCGGGCTGGGGGGTGGTGGCCGATGTGCGTCAGGCCGTCTATCGCCATTTGCAGCGTATGTCCATGCGCTTTTACGAAGACAAGCAGACCGGCCAGCTTATGTCGCGCATGGTCAACGATTCGGATCTGTTGGAAAAGTTGATTGCCCATGCGGTGCCGGAGGTGTTGGTCAACTTGCTCACATTGATTGGTGTGAGCATTATGCTCTTCATCATGAGCCCGCCGTTGATGTTTCTCACGCTGATCCCGATCCCGCTGATCTTGCTGTCTATGCATGGGTTTGCGATTTACGTGCGGCCTGCCTTCCGTGTGCGTCAACGTGAACTGGGCGAACTCAACGCCATCCTCCAGGACAATCTCTCGGGCATCCGCGAGATCAAGACCTTCACCCGCGAGGACACCGAGGCGCAGCGCATCAGCCGGCGCATCGACAACTACAAGGATTCGCTGCTCCACGCGCTGAAGATGATGGCGACCTTTGAGCCGTTCATCAACTTTTCGTCGGCGTTGGGCTTGATCGTGGTGATCTACTTTGGCGGGCGCATGGCCTTGAGCGGCACATTGCCGATTGAGGATCTAGTGGCCTTCTTCCTCTACCTGGAGATGTTCTACCAGCCGGTCCGTCACCTGAGCAGCGCCTGGGAACAGGTGCAAGAGGCGTTGGCCGGTGCGGAACGTGTCAGCGAGTTGCTGGACGAAGAACCTGATGTAGACGACAAACCCGGCGCTTTGGCTTTCCCTGGCCGTGCGCAAGGGGCCATCCGCTTCGAGGACGTTGACTTTTCGTATCTCAAAGATCAGCCGGTGCTGCGTGGGATTGACCTGGACATCCCCGCCAGTTCGGTGGTGGCGCTGGTCGGCCCCACCGGCGTGGGCAAGACGACCTTGGCCAGCCTGCTTCCCCGTTTCTACGATGTATCGGGTGGGCGTATTCTGATCGACGGCCACGACACGCGCGATGTCACCTTGCACTCGTTGCGCAGCCAGATCAGCATCGTGCTGCAAGACGTCTTCCTCTTCCACGGCACAGTGCGCGACAACATCCTCTTTGGCCGCCCCGGCGCGACTGAAGATGAGATGCGCCAGGCCGCCCAGATCGCCAACGCCGATGAATTCATCGACAAACTGCCCAACGGCTACGACACCCTGATAGGCGAACGCGGCGTCAAGCTTTCGGGTGGACAGAAGCAGCGTCTCGCCATTGCCCGCGCCGTCCTCAAGGACGCGCCCATCTTGATCCTCGACGAAGCCACCTCGTCGGTGGACACCGAGACCGAAATGCTGATCCAGCAGGCGTTGGAGCGGCTCATGATTGGCCGCACCACCCTGATCATCGCCCATCGTCTCTCCACGATCCGCAACGCCGACCAGATCGTCGTCCTACGCGACGAGGGCATCGCCGAAAAGGGCACCCACGAAGAACTCATGGCAATCGACGGCATCTACCGTCACCTCAACGTTGTACAGGCCCAGCCGGATCAGGAGTTGCGCCTGCCGGAGCGGAAAAAGCGATCCGTGGCGGCGTAGGGAACGAAGATGATGAGATGATGGGATGATGGAGCGCCAAGCCCCATCATCCCATCATCATCCCTACCAACACTCTCCCCCCAATCACCAGTCCCCAATCCCCAATCCCCTCCTCTTGCCCCCGAACAAACTTTCTGCTTTAATGTGCGCATGACAAACAGCGCAATTGGCAAAGTTGTGAAATCGAATACGCACATCGACTACGTGTGCCAGGTGTACGGGCGGGGTGAATTGGTGACGCCGCCGTTGCCCATCGACTACGCCTTCGGTGAGTTTGTGGCGATTGAACTGAACGGCGCCACCGATGACGGCTGCAACCTGCTGGTGGGCATCATCTACAATACGCTGCTGCTCAACCCTGAGTTCGGCAACACCGGTCCGCGGCTAAGCCCGCGTGGCGAGCAGGAGATCTTCACGCCCGACTACCTCAACGAGACGGCCACGCTGGTGGGCATCATCGCTGTGGGCTGGCACGACGCCGAGGGCCATCCGCAGCAGGGGGTCCCAGCCTTAGCCGCCGAAGTAGACGCGCCGGTGCGTCGCCTCTCTGAGTCTGAGTTGGCGCAATTCCACCGCGATGAGAGCGGACGGCTGGCGCTGCGCTATGCGTCTGTCCTCATGGGGATGCAAAACCCAGTGGTGACGCAGTTGCTGATCAACGTCATCGATCGGCTCTCGCAGCGCTTTCCCGAGCAGCGAGGACAGCTCCAAGTGATGCGCAACAACCTGGCGTGGCGGTCCATTGTACAGCCTGCGGGGTAAATGCGTATGGTTGAGGAAATTCGACGCAAAGTAGAATCGGGTGCTTTCGAGTTTTCTCGCCACGCCGTTGATCAAACCCTGAATCGTCGTATTTCTTTGTCTGAAATCAGACAGGCTATCGCCAGTGCTGAAGTGATAGAAGACTATCCCAATGATAAGTATGGACCAAGCTGTCTACTCATTGGCTTCACTGCGCACAACAGACCATTGCATGTTCAGTGCAGTTATCCCTCACGCCCGATTCTAAAGATTATTACTGTATATGAACCTAATCCGGATTTATGGGACGAGTTTCGAGTGAGGAAATCTTAATGTCTGAGGAAACTTGGCAAGAAACATTCTACACGGAGTTGGTGAACTACACGGTGGAACTCGATGGAGAGTTAATCGTAATTGAAAACGTTCCCGCTCGTGTCTCAAATCGAACCGGTGAACAACTCTTTGCGCCTGACGTAGTCGAGCGGATTCATGAAATCGTCTGGTCACAGCAGAAGCCAAAGCGTGTGATACAAGCGCCTGTCTACGAGTACGCCGCCTAATATGACCCATAAACACTGCGTCGGCACCGTCAAAGGACCCGGCGAAACGCCCCACGAATTTACTTTCATCGCGCCGGACCCGGAGCGGCGCGTCAAGCACGGCGAGTTCGTCTACTACGAAACTGCCGTGGACGGCGCGCCGACGCGCATTCTGGGCCGCGTCACAGGGCGGATGCCGGTGAAGCTCTTCCCCGACAGCTTCATGGCCGATCCTGCTGTGTCGCCCGAGAGTGTGGCGCTGCTGCTAGGCTATGACAGCGACGCCCGCGAGCTGTTCGAGATCACCGTCACCGTGCTCGGCTACTACGACAACACACTGCACGATTTCATCAACCCGCGTGTGCCGCCGCTAGGCGGCGCGCCCGTCTACATCGCCGAGGACGAACTGCTGACGCAGGTCCTCAGCCGCGGGCATAAGGACACACGTGGCAGCGCCTACATCGGCGATCTGCTCAGCCGCGCCCCTGGGGCAGTGCCCGTTGCCCTCAATGTGCGCGGTTTTACCAGCACCCATCTGGCCATCATCGCCAGCACCGGCAGCGGCAAGAGTTACCTGGCCGGTGTGCTGCTCGAAGAGTTGATGATGCCGTATAACCGCGCCGCCGTCCTCATTGTGGACCCGCACGGCGAGTACAGCACGCTGCAAGATATGCAGAATTTGGAGCGTTTTGCCGACGGCAACTACAAGCCGGATGTGCGCATCTTCCGCCCCGAAGACGTGCGTGTGCGCATCAGCACGTTGACCATCGGCGATCTGCGCTACCTGCTGCCCAACCTCTCCGAGAAGATGCACTACCAGTTGGGCCGCGCCTACAACTTTGCTGTACGCAGTTATGGCGACCGCTACACGCTGGAGCAACTGCTTTTCGCCGTGCGCCAGACTGCGGACGGCGCCAAAGGTGAAGATGGCGAAGATTTTGAGGAGGATCCCACCACCGGTGGCCTGATCTGGCGTATTAACTCGTCTTTGCGCGGCAACAAGGTCTTTAACGACTTCGAGAACCTGGAGTTGGATCAACTCTTTCGCCCCGGCATGTGTACGATCCTACAACTGAACGAGGTGGATCAGCGCGAACAGCAGGTGATCGTGGCCACGCTGTTGCGCCGCGTCTACCAGGCGCGTGTAGACACCGAAAAGCAGAAGGTCGACCGCGACGACAAGAGCTACATCCCCTTCCCCGTCTTCTGTCTGCTGGAGGAGGCGCACAACTACGCGCCGGCCAACGCCGACGCCGTCAGCTCAGACGTGCTCAAGACGATCCTCAGCGAAGGACGCAAGTTCGGTGTCAGCATCGGGCTGATCTCCCAGCGCCCCGGCAAGCTCGACAGCGACGTCCTCAGTCAGTGTATGACCCAGTGCATCATGCGTATCACCAATCCTATCGACCAGAACCGCATCGCCGAATCGGTGGAAAGTGTGGGGCGCGACCTGCTCAAAGAACTGCCCAGCCTCAGCAAAGGACAGGTGATCGTCAGCGGAGCCAGCGTCAACACGCCGGTGATGCTCAAAGTGCGCACCCGTCTCACCCGCCACGGCGGCCAGGACATCGACGCCCCCGACCTATGGCAAAAATGGTTCGATGGCGGTGGTCGCGCCGCTGCCGAGCGCGACGGCGCACTCTTCGCCGAAAAGAAGCTTGACCGCGACCAAGATGATCTACTGCTCTGGGGAGAGTAGGCGTAAAACAGTGATGGTGATTGTACAACCTCAGGCGTCACGCTCCGCCCGAATTTTTAGCAAATATCAGGCGTCCTCGCTATCGGTACATCACACTTGCGTGACCCATCATGTAAACAATCCTAGTCAGAGTTGTAATCGCCGTCGGCGGTATGATAGCGTACCTCCGACGCTTTTTTGCGAGCGTCGCCGCCTGTCTCGTTCATTTCTCACTTTATCTTCATTTTTGAGGAGTTTCTTATGCTGAAGCACTTTTCTGGTTATACGATGGGCCTGTTGGTGCTGCTGATGTTGACACTCTCAGCCTGCACGCTGCCTGCCCAGGTGATCTCAACACCCAGCGACGCCACCCAAGGCGCCGATGAAGCCACTGACGAAACCACCGACGCAGGCGCAAGTGAAGACGAATCCGGCGCCGCCGAAACATCAGAAGGTGCCGCTGCCGACGCCATTACCTTCCGCATCGTTCCTGAATCGTCGGAAGCTCGCTTCAGCATCGACGAAGTCTTCTTGGGGACGCCGCAGACCGTTGTGGGTGCCACCCAGGACATTGCTGGCGAACTGCGTGTCAGCCCCAGCAACCCAGCCGCATCCAACATCGGGCCGATTGAGATCAACGCTGATTCAATTGCCACCGACAATGAACGGCGCAACACCGCTATCCGTCGTTTCATTTTGCAGACACCGGACTACCCAACCATCACCTTTACGCCGACAACCCTGGGCAACATGCCCGACAGCGTCGCCGTCGGTGACCGTTTCACCTTCCAGGTGTCAGGCGATCTTCAGATCCGCCAGTTCGTCAATCCCGTCACCTTTGACCTGAGTTTGGAAGTGATCTCGCCCACCGAAATTGTTGGTAGCGGTCAGGCGGTAATCCAGCGCGCCGATTTTGAACTGACCATCCCTAGTGTGCCGAGCGTGACGGATGTTTCAGAAGAAATCGGCCTTGCTTTAGACTTCACCGCCCGCGCCGAGTGATGGGTGTATTTCAAATCTGGGGCGCGCGGCGACAGTGCCAGGCACGGGCCGGCGGATCGTTCGCTAGATCCTCTGCGTTTGGCCCGTGCCAGGCACTGTCTGCCCCCAGCTTGAAATGCACCCCCGAGTGATCTGCTCGTTGCGCTGCGTCGGTGATGCCAGGGAGGACGTGTGACACAAATTGAGCACAAGGTACTGATAGCTGCCCCGTCGGCCTATGTTTTTGAGTGCCTGAACGATGTCGACAGGCTGCCCCAATGGATGGCCGGGCTGCAACGAACAGAGATACCGGATGCTTTTGATCCGGCCAACCCCGTTGGTGGATCCTACCGGCAATATATGGTGCAGTTTGGTTACACGCTCCAGTACACCGTCACTGTGACACACTTTGTGCCTGGGCAGGCAGTGGGCTTGAACCTGGATTCCCGCTATTTCATGCTAGATATTCTTTATCGTCTGGTGGAAGTCGGCCCGGCGCAGACTGATCTGTTGTGTCAGACCCAAATTTCGCGCACAGATTGGTCTGTGCGACTTCTACAAAACTTGATTGCCACCAAGATGTTGAGCGTGCTCCAGGATCAGATGGACGCATTCCGCAAAATGGTTGAAGCGAGCGTGTAATAGAGCTTATGGAGACGCCATCTTCTTACATCCCAACCGATCGTCGCCTGGCTATGTGTCGCGATGAAACCGTACCCGCAGAAGCATTAGGCGCGGTTCTCTTTGCCGACATATCCGGCTTCACGCCCTTGACCGAGGCCCTGGCGCTTGCCTACGGCCCGCTACGTGGCGCCGACGAGTTGACGCGCCACTTGAACGACGTCTACGGGGCTTTGATTACCCGAGTGCACAGTTATGGTGGTAGTGTCATCGGTTTTAGTGGCGACGCCATCACCTGTTGGTTTGGCGGCGACTTTGAAGATGCGCTGTTGTACGCCGTGGCTGCCGGCCTGACCATGCAGAACGACGTGGCCGAGTTCGGTGCGATTCCAATTGCGCAAGGATCGAATGTCACCCTGGCCATCAAGACATCGATTATTGCCGGGCGGGTGCGTCGATTCGTGGTGGGCGATCCCCAGATCCAACTGATTGACGTCCTTGTGGGTGATACGCTGACACGCATGGCGGCGATGGTGGAACTGGTGCAGAAGGGCGATCTGCTGTTGGATGAAGAAAGCGCGCAAAAGGTGAACGGACACCTGCAAGGTGAGTGGCGCACCCTGGCTGCGCGCCGTTACTTTGCCGTCACCGCATTGACCTCGCCTGTGCACACGGTGCAGATGCCGCCGCCGTTGCGGTCGCTTACCACAAACGAAGTGCGCGCCTGGATTTTGCCTGCGCTCTACGAACGCATGGAAGGTGAGCATGCCCGCTTTCTGGCTGAGTTGCGGCCTGCCGCGGCGCTTTTCCTTATTTTCGACGGCATCGATTTTGAGCGTGATCCCCAGGCCGGCGACAAACTCAACACCTTCGTCACCAGAGTACAGCGTATCGTCCATCGCTACGAGGGCGCGCTGATCCAGCTCACCACCGGCGACAAAGGCATCTATCTCTACGCCGCTTTCGGCGCGCCGATTGCCCACGACGACGATAGCCACCGCGCCGCCGCCGTGGCCCTCGAAATTCGCCGCCAACTTGTCCATTTCCCCTTCATTCAGCACATACGCATCGGCATCAGCCAGGGGCGCATGCGTGTCGGCGCGTACGGTAGTGAAATGCGCCGCACCTACGGCGTCCTCGGAGACGAGGTGAACCTGGCGGCGCGGCTTATGATGATGGCGCAGCCCGGGCAGATCCTGATTAGCGGACGAGTCGCCGCCACCATTGTTAACCAATATCAGTTGGATTCGTTGGGTTCCGTCGGCATCAAGGGCAAGAGTGAACCAATCCCACTCTTTGCCATCGTGGGTGAACGCCAACGGTTGAGCGAAAACCTGGGGACGCTCTTTGCCACGCCACTGGTGGGGCGAGATCAAGAATTGAACCAGATCGCCGGGCTGGCAGCTTCTACTTTGGCAGGGGAAGGGCAGATTGTGCGGCTGGTGGGCAGTGCCGGCGTCGGCAAGAGTCACCTGGCGGCCACTGTTGTGGGGCAAGCGCGGGCGCAGTCGATTCAAGTGGCGGCAGGCACCTGTTTGAGCACCGAGACCACCGTGGCCTATTCGTCGGTGCGGCAGATTGCCCATCAATTGTTGGGCATTCCCGAAGTGTTGGACGCGCAAGGACAGATCGAGCACGTCACCGCGCTGATTGGGGCCATGAATCGTGAGTGGCTGGTGCGTGTGCCCTTGTTGGCCGATCTGTTGGGGCTACCCATTGCCGACAACGCCACTACCAGCGCCTTTGATTCACAATTGCGGCAACAGGCGCTCATCGCCCTCGCCGTCGAAGTGGTACGCACACGGGCGCGCCAGCGTCCGTTGATGATCCTCTTTGAAGACATCCACTGGATCGACGAAGCGTCGTTGCGGCTGCTCACGGCGCTCTCGCGTGTGATTGCCGATGTGCCCATCCTCTTGTTGCTTGTCCACCGCCCGTGGACAGGCGACGACACGCTGCTGCAAGAGCTGAGTGGCTTGGGCTACCAGAGCGTGGTGGAATTGACCGAGCTGAGTGAGGAGGGGGTGGCTGCGCTTGTACAGCAGCGCCTCGGCGGCGAGGTAGCCGATTTGGCGCTGTCTATGATCTCCATGCAGGCACAGGGCAATCCCTTCTTTGTGGAAGAATTGGTGGACACTTTGCGCGAAAGTGGTGATCTCGTTCGGCACAATGGGGTCTGGGTGCTTTCGCTGACAATGGTGCAAGCGTTGCGCCGGGCCGACTGCCTAGAGATCAGCGCCGATGGATCGATGCGTCTGCTGCCCAACACACCGCTGACTTCGCTCAATTTGGGCCTGCCCGATTCGATCTATGGGCTGGTGTTGGCCCGCCTCGATCGCTTGCCTGAGCCGATTAAGTTGACGTTGAAGGTGGCAAGTGTGGTTGGCCGTGTGTTTGATGTTGAGTTGCTCACACGGGTTCACCCCCTGGACGTAGACGAGCCGACGTTGCTTGCACAGCTTGAAACGCTCAACCGCCGTGAGTTTGCCCGTATCGAACGTCCACAGCCCAAACTTTCGTATATCTTTAAACATAACATCACACAAGAAGTCGTCTACCGTACACTCCTTGAAAGCCAGCAACAGGCACTGCACCTTTCGGTGGCCGACCAACTGGAGCAGTTGCAGCCCGATGCTATTGAGCAACTGGCCTTCCACTACCGCCACGCCAACCTGGCGCTGCCGCCGGTGCGCCATAAGGCGTTGGACTACCTGGGCCAGGCCGGTGATCGCGCCAAACGGCGCTATGCCAATGAGACGGCGTTGAGTTACTACGATCGTGCCCTCTCCCTGGAGACGCGTTGGGACTGGTTGGCGGCCAAAGTCGATGTGTTGCACATCCTTGGGCGGCGCGAACAAGAAGCCGTCACCTTGGCTACACTGGGTGAGCACCACAGCGCCCCACCCTTCGAAGTCAGCTTTCGTTGGGGCGAATACTACGAGTCGATTAGCGATTACCCAAAGGCCGAGGAGTCGATCTTAAAGGCGCTGGCGGCGGCGGAACAGAGCGCCGATCTACGTGGACGGGTCCGCGCGCTGGCGAAGTTGGGGATCATCGCATGGCGACAAGGTGATTACGACGTCGCCTCGCAGCACTACCTCAACGCACTGGATGCCCTGGCCAATCAACCCAACTACGAGTCAGAAGAAGCCGACGTCCGCTATGGCATGGGGTTGCTCTACCGTCAACAGGGAGAGTATGCCACTGCTAGTGAACACTTGAATGTTGCCTTGAATCTGCAACGTGTGATGCAAAATCGGCAGGGGGAAGCTCGTACGCTGATGGCGTTGGGCGGCGTCGACTTTCTACGGCGCAGCTACGAAGACGCCCTTTCCGCCTACCGGCAGGCGCTTGCCATTCGCCGCACCATCGGTGACCGTAGTGGGGAAAGTGCCAGTTTGCTCAGTCTGGCACAATCTTCCGGTAGTCTGGGTGATCATGCAGAAGCCGAGAAGATGCTGCGTTCGGCGTTGGAGATCCAGCGCGCCATCAATGACCGCTGGTACGAGTCGCTGGTGTTGAACTCGTTGGGGGTGGTCTACATGTTAGTCGGCGCCTACGATGAAGCGGAAAGTGCGCTGAAAAATTCGTTGCGGCTAAGCCAGGAACTCAACGACAATGCCGGGATTGCCTACGCCTTGTGCAACCTGGGGCAGATTCAACGCGAACAGCATAAGCATACAGAAGCCATCGCAACCCTACGTAGAGGACTGGAAATCGCACGCGAGCAGGAAGATCGGCATCTGGAAGCGCTCTATCTCAACGATCTTGGCCTCACAGAATATTTCTGTGGTAACTATCTCGCCGTTGTGGACCATGCCACGGCCTCATTGCATATTCTGCGCGATCTCTCTCTCGAAGTCAGCACGACCGCCAATCTTGCGCTCTTGGCGGTTGCCTACCTGGCGCTAGGAAATAGCACTCGCGCCCGTGAATCTGTCTTTGAAGCGCTTGCACTCCTAACGTCGTGTGGCGGTGAAGGTCCGGATTTCCCGCACCGTGACTATCTGTACTGTTACCGAGTGCTGATGACGTTGGGGGAAACGGAAGAAGCCCATCGCGCCCTCGATCAAGCCCACAGTCTACTGCACAAACAGGCCAAACGAATAAGCGATCCAGGGATGCGACACTCCTTTTTACACTTTGTTGGCACCAATGCCGAGATTTTGTCAGAGGTTGCACAGCATGTCGATCCGCTACAATCCGCCTGATAGTAGCCTAAGTTCGGCAAACCAAAGGGGGCGACACGCATATGTGTCGCCCCCTTTGGTTTCTCCTTGGCTCCCGGTGGTGATTACCGCTGAATCGCGGGGAGGTAAATGGTGTTGAATTGTTGGGGTTCGAGCAAAGCGTAGACGCCGATGCCCCTGCTCTTGCCGATAACTTTGGCCCCACCTTGTGGATCTTCGACCAGCCGCGAACCGATGGGCACCCATTCGCTGCCTGTCCAGAAGTGAATCTCGAGTTCATCAGTGATAGCTGCGTGGCTGCGAGCTGTGGGCGGTGGTGTGCCCGGCAAGCGAATCGAGAGGGTGCCGCCTTCTGCAAGAGATTCGGGCCTGGCCAGCAGGCGGTAGGCATTACCGGCTAGATCCACGTCCAGTTCATCGCCGGGGCTGCCCGCCATACTCTGCCACACCACATATTGGTCATCGGTCAGGGTTGTATTTTCTTCAAACGCGTACTCGGCCTGACCGTCAGAAGAAATGATGGGCGCGCCGCCCAAACGCCACGCCGGGCCGTATGCACCACTGCCACCCACACCATAGCCGATGATCACTTCTCTGCGGGGGACTTCTTCGCTTGCCGCCTCGGCCACATTGACAGAGACATACGCGCTCGTTGCCGGGATAGGCGAAACAAAGGTGCCGGTGTGTGTGTCGCCCTGGCTGACCAGATCGATGGTGGTGGCCGTGTTCTGATCTTCGGGGTAGATGGTGGCCTGTAGCTGTGTCCCCGCGGCGACGGCCTGCGTGACCGAAATGTTGATGGTGCGGCTGGTAACGGGTGACAATTGGATCACCGGCGCCCAGTTTTCGTCTTTGCGCAGGGTCAATGTATTGTCGTCGAACTCGATGACTTCGCAGCCGAACTGCCGTCTCGATCCTTGGGGGCTGATGTCGAACAGACAGAAGCGATCGCCCAACTGAGCGTTGTTGAGTGTGAGCGTGGTGGTGCCGCTGATCGGGCTACCCTGATCCTGCACACGTTGATCAACAATCAGCCATCCTCGCGCCGCGGCAGAAGCCGTTTCGCCGTTCTGGTAGCCTAGGCTGAAGGTTTGATCCGGGATCGGCGTCGTCGGCGAGGACGGCAGCACAAACTCAATCTGGGTTAGCGGAACCGGCGGCGCAAACGGCCCATTGTTGACGACCGTTGGGACGCGCACGTACTGATACCAGAGTTTGATTGTGTCCCATTCGGTGCGGCCCAGCGTCTGGTTGGCCAGGGTGTTGCCACAAGCGCTGCCCCAATGTGTTGTGTCGAAGACGAACTCGGTGTTTTCTTCCAGGTAGGCAAAGCCCATGGCGCTGCCCGTACAGGTGTCGATCTCAACGGCTTCGTTGTTCTCGTTGAGGCTCAGGTAGGTGTCGAACAAGAAGAGCAGGTAATGACCCAGTTCGTGGGCCAGCGCCACAGACCAATCTGGATCGATGAGGTCGCCGCCCACGGGTTTGCCAGTGCGATCCCAGTTAGAGCCCATGTAGACGAACCCTGGGTTGTATTGGACGGTGGGCATTAGCGGGTCGGTGGTGAGTGCGGTGACGACGCCGCCAATCTCAGCTTGTGGGCGCATCACATTGCTGGCGTAGATGCGCACGTCGGCGTTGTTCCACTCGTCGTAGTTCTGGTAGACGGTGACCTGGCCCAACGCCATCTGCCCGTCGGTGAAGTCGTAGAGATGGTTTGATGCGTCAATGATGCGTTGGATCAGCTCTGCCTGATAGCCGGTATTGGCTGTGAGATCCCACTGTGTGGCGATGGCGAGATCGTGTAAGATAAGCGGCTGATCCAGGTGAATGGTCATACCGGTTTCGGCGGCGAAAGCGCTGATCTGCACCTGCGCCGACGCCGGGTTGGTCAGGTAATACGAATAGGTATTGGTGGCGCTGAGCAGTGTGCTTGCCCATAACGTATCACCGAACTGCACCTTTTCGCGTTGGAGCAGATAGCCGTTGTCATCACTGGTGAGGAGATCGCCGGTGGGCGCACCGTTACGTAGCAGGTGTACCGTGGCCCCGGCTACAGGATCGCAGCCGCTTTGGGGACCGCGACAGAAGCGAATGTCCTCGGCGTAGAGTGCTGGCCCGAAGACCAGATCGTCTATGGATTCGCTCAACCCGCTGTCTCCGTAGTCGATGGTAACGGCGGCGATGCGTCCTTGCGCGTCGTAGATGCCGGCGAAGGTAGTGTGCGAATCGGCAATGGCCGGTGTCTGAAATTGGCAGATGAACGTGTTGTTGGCATCGAATGCGGTGATCTGCGCCGAATTGCCATTGCCGTTGCCCAGTCGAAAGCCAACATGGCTGCGCCCAGGCGGGAATTCGATGCGCATGGGGATGCCGGCACTGTTCCCAACAACGGCGTCGTTAATGGCGACGTTCGGCGGTGAGAAAGATTTGCCGGGATCGTTAACATTATCGGCGTAGGTGATGGCGCGTGTCTGTTGGTTGTTGTCGAAGCGCACACCCAGGCTGTCGAGGTAGCGATCGCCGAGCACGGTGGCCGTGGGCCATTCATCAAAATTGATGACGGCGCGGCTAGGGATGTCTGCGGGTGAGGTGAGCAGGCTACAGTACGTCTCAACGTTAAAGTCACAGCCGGCGCCGAGGGCGAAGAAGACGGTGTTGGCAAAGAGGGCGCGACCGCTGGGCGTCATCTGGGCTGGGGGCATGTCGAAGCCCCAAAAGGTGCGGCAGCCGTGGCTCAGGACCACATTCTGGGTGGATGGATCGAAAACCGCGGTCTGCGCCAGGGGGATGGCAGCCGACGGCGGCTTGGGGATGTTGATGGCCGTGGTGCGGCTCTGTGCCAGCGCCAGAGCGCGCTGCGACCATGCCTTGAAACCGTGTGGCGTTTTGGCAAAGTCCAGCCCCGAATTGGCGAGTGCAATGATGCCTTGGTGACCAAGATTCAGTTCACCGTTTGGGTAGCCCAGGGCCGGTTCAATCTTGCCCAAGAGTGCGTAGCCGCCCTGCCCCAACGCCAGGATGCGCGGCACTTTGGCCATGAGATCAACCAGATCCGGCCTACCCCACCGTTCTCCTTCACCGGTGTTGCTGCCCACGATAATCAGATCGTAGCGTTCCAGTGCAACGGAGGGCAACTCGTCTATCAAGATAGGTTTTACAGAGAGGCCGTAGGTACTCAGCAGGTCGGCAAATTGTAGTGCAGTGGCTTCGCCATCGTCTTCTTTGGCAAAGACGAATGCAACCTCGGCAGTGGTCACCGCCATCGGGCCGCTGATCTCCACTGTGACGGCGGCACTTTCGGCGGCATTGCCGCCGAAGCAGGGGTAGCCGGCGCAGACGGTGATCTCATGTGACCCGGGCGATGCAAACTTGGGCACAACTAGAGGAACGTTGCCGAAACTACCCTGGATAAATGTGACTCTGCCCAAGAGTTCACCATCCCACAACAGGGAACCGATGGTATTGTCTGTGGCAAAACCGCCACCGTCGATGGCGATCACTGTCCCTGCGGTTGCTTCTTTGGGTTCAACGGCAGAAATGAAGGGGCCACTCTGGGCAACGGCGTTCGGGCTCTGTTGCAGGGCGACGAAGCCCGTCAACAAACCCAAAAACAACAAGCAAACAAAAATTGCTCTCCTGAAAATCGGGCGCATGCTTCGCATTTTCGAATTCTCCATTCAAGTGGGCATCTGTCGAAGAAGTGAAATGACGTATGCCGGGGCGCGCCGACCAATGGTTGGATTTCCTACGTATGTCACTGCGGTATGCGCCTGCGGTGTGTGGACCACAGACTGACACCGTAAGATGTCAATGCACATCTAGGAAAGTGGGTCACCAATCGCTTTCGGAGTAGTTGGCCTCGATACGACTGTCGCGTTCGGCCACCACTCGATTGAGATCGAGGATGTAGATGATGCCGCGGTCGTACTCGATCAGGCCACGCTTGCGCCAATCCCCCAAAAGCCGGTTGATCCATTCGCGGCGGGCGCCTACCATCGACGCCAAATCTGTCTGATTGAGTGAAAGATCGACTTTGTAGCTTTCGCCTTCGCCTGTCTTCTGACCATATCTTTCTGTGTAGTAGAGCAGAATATGTAGCAGCCGCCCCGCCGCATCAAACTGAGCAATCGACTCGGCGAAGGATGCTGTCCAGTCGAGTTTTTGGGAAAGCAACTGGGCCAGGCTCAATGCCAGAGTCGGCACATTCTCTAGATGATAAATGAACCGTTCCTGTGACATGGTGAGCAACGAGACGCTGCCAATCGCCTTGGCTGAAGCATTGCGTGGACGGTTGCTGATGGCCGCTTGCTCGCCGATAATGTCGTCTGTTGAAAAGATGGTGATCGACGTCTCATTTCCCGATGGGCTGATCTTGAAGATCCGCACCTTCCCCTTGATTACAACGTAGATCTCTCTACTTTCATCGCCCTGGCGGAAGATGATTTCGTCGCGGGTATACTCGCGAACTCGAAAGTCTTCGACGAGACGTTCCAAGTCTGCCGTCTTTAACGCTGCA
Organism: bacterium; assembly: GCA_016124945.1. GTDB lineage: Bacteria > Chloroflexota > Anaerolineae > Caldilineales > Caldilineaceae > RI-153. Next base: position 226,421 of record WGMT01000021.1, read on the forward strand.
AAGAGCGGGATCTGTTTCAACCGGGTAATTCTTTGTGCCGTCTGTCGATCTGGCATAACCTCTTCCCATTCTTGTCTTTCGTAAAGATTGTGTCGATAAGCCGGTGCACTGCCCTGATGTGCATTACCGCACATCATCCGATTCTATTGACATTTACAGTGGATTCTCCGGGTGTCTCTTTTACAGGCGCCGAAGCAACCAGAGGATACTGGTGAATAAATATACTTTCTGAAACTTAGCGGCAATGACATGTACCTGCTATTATATACTAAAGCGATATATTCTTCAGCTAAGGTATCGACCCTACATGACGCTTTTTGATTGGTTGCTCATTGGTCATTTTGTTGGTGACTGGGCATTTCAGAATGAGTGGATGGTCCGCCACAAACAATCGGCTTTACTTAACCGTGCCGTCTTCGTTCACTGCGCGGTGTATACAGCCGTTTTGATGCTGATATTGTTTTTTCAGCAACAAGCTTACTCGGTATATACCTACTTCGTTTTTGGCGGGGTTATTTTTATCTCTCATTGGCTGATCGATGCACCCAATTTGGCCGCGTACTGGATGCGGGTCTTCCAGCAGAGTCATGTCCTCTTTGTGCGGATTGTGGTGGATCAAATTTTTCATCTGTTCATTCTGGGTGTCCTGGTAGAATTTTTGCTTGCTTAGGAGAAACCAGATAAATGATGATCCACGAAGACACACGAAGATCCACGAAGACACACGAAGACACACGAAGACACACGAAGATCCACGAAGATACACGAAGATACACGAAGTGCAGAAAAAAGAAGACACCGAAAAATAGAGAACCCGCCGAGAACGCTCTCTGGCGGGTTTCAATAGCCTTCTTCGTTTGTGCCCCCACTCTAATTTAAAACTTACTCAGCCTTTCCATCAGCGACACGATGGCCGTTTCGATTTCGGCCATTGCCACTTCTGCGCTGGCTAAATTCAGATCATGGATGTGCCAATACTCGATCCGATCTTCCCAGCGAGGGAAACGTTCCGCCATCATGGGGCGGTGTTCTGCTTCTTTAAGCGCGATGACAAGATCGGCTTCGGCCAAGTGATCCGTTGTCAATTGCATGGGCGCACGTGGATCCGTCGGCAGGGTAACAGCGCGCTCGGTTAAGGCTTGCAGCGTACGCGTGGAGATCGGCCCGACGTTGTGATTGGGGCGATCTACCACCAGGCCGTACGAGTCGGCGACCCAGTCGATCCCTCGGCGCTCGGCCAGGTGGTTGAACAAGTGCTCGGCAAAGCGGCTGCGGTAATAGTTCCCCGAACAGAGGAAGAGAATCTTCGATTTTCTGTCTCCATTGTTCATACCCCCATTACTCTTTGACATAGACCTCTGTCCCTACACTGGCCCACTCGTAGAGTGCAGATGCCTCGTCCAGCCGCATATTGACACAGCCGTGACTCATGGTCTGCCCAAAATTGTCGTGCCAGTAGGCGCCGTGAATGGCATAGCCGGCAAAGAAATACATCACCGAGGGTACGTTGGGCAGATCGTAGCCGGGGCCGCGCATGCGTTGGGCCGGGATCTTGGTGCGGATGTTGTAGCGCCCCAAGACAGTCGGCGTGGCCGGGCGCCCGGTGCTGACAATCGTGTGCATGACAGCGACATCGCCCTGGTAGGCCGTCAGCGTCTGCTCACTCAGGTCTACTTCAATGCGGCGCAGGCCGTCTGCCGGGGCGGCGCTGGTATCCAACCCCGTGCGCAAGGACGGTTCCGCCGCTGCCTGTGTAGCCTCTGGAATCGTAGCTGCAAGGCGGGCGTTGCCGTTGCGCAAGGTGACGGGCGTGTAATATTCCTCGTAGTTGAGGTTGCTGTGTACCACACGCAGGCGCAGCAGATGTTCGCCGTCTGGGAACTGTCTTGTGTCCACTTCAGCGAAGGTGCCCGGCGACGGCATAGACGATTCTCCCAATGCCACAAAGTGTGCCTGTGCCGGGTCGCGATTGAGCAGAAGGTCGATCTGCCATTTGCGGAAGGTGGGATGTGTAGCGATACCGCGTAACGAGACAACACCCTGTAGCGATTCACCGGCCAGTTGCAGGCCGTTGGGATCGTCTTCGTCGCCGGCGAGGATCAGTGCGGGTTGAGTGGGCGCTACCGTCACCTCCTGTGCGGGCTGTGCCGGCGCGGGCGCCGAGGTACTGCCATTGGCGAAAGTGATGGGGGTAAAGTATTCGTCGTAGTTGAGGTTGCTGTGCACCACCCGCAGCCGCAACAGGTGATCGCCGTCGGGATAGTCTGTGCTGTTGAGGGCGGTGAGGCGGCTGGCAGCGTTGAGTGGATCCTCACCCCAGGCGATGAAGGTGGCATCGGCGGCGTTGCCGTCAATTAACAGATCCAATTGCCATTTCCGAAAGCTGGGGTGGTCTGCCACTCCCTGAACTTCTACTGTACCAGCCACAATGCCGTTGCCGTTGAGCAAAACGCCATTGCCGTCTTGTGCCGAAGCTGGCGTCACCGGCCAGATCAAACCCAGACAAAACAGGCAAAACAAACTAAGCGCGAACCGTCGAATCATTCTGGCCTCCATTGGGAAGTCTCGTGCAATCATTTACGTGCAATCATTGGGGATTAAGCGGGCTGCTGTGGGAGAGGGCCACACCGCGCAAAAGGCGAGAGATTTGGTGTAATCAATCCTATTATCAGGCAAGATACCCGGTGTCGCAAGCAGGCAAATTTACTGGAATTTATTTGACGCCTAGTGCATAGCGGCGCAAATCAGTCGCTGTAGTCTGAAGATATGCGGAGCGAGCCACCAAAACGAACCAGATAGAGCGCCACGGCCGCAGCACTGGCGACATTCAGGGATCCTTTGTTGCCTAGCATTGGCAGTTCGTAGATCGCCTGACAGCGTGCCAGCAACTCAGGATCGACGCCACACGTTTCACTGCCTACGATGATTGCAGTCGGCCCTGCCGGCTGTGTTGCCTCTGTCAGTGGGCGGGCCGACGGGTGGATCTCCATTGCCCACAGCGCCACACCGGCAGCGTGCAAGCTGTCGGCGGCGTGCAGCGCGTTGCGATGATAGTGCCAGGGGATCGCCGTCTCTGCGCCCAGCGCCGTCTTCGCCACTTTGGGGTGTTCAGGTGTGGGCGTAATCCCGCAAAGGTGAATTTCGGTGACGCCCACGGCATCGGCGGTGCGGAAGATCGACCCGACGTTGTACGTACTGCGCAAGTTGTCGAGGATCACGTAGAGTGGGGGCGACAGTGGCTCCGTCTCGATTTCTTGTTTGCGGGAAGGCCAGTGGGCCGGCGCGTGCTTTTCCAGCGCGGGGCTGCGCCGCGTCTCCGTGCCACACAAGGGGCAGTGTAGCCCTCGCAGATCAAACGTTTCGGCGGGGAAGCGCAGGGCACAGATTGGATTGGTACATTCGCAGATTTGCCAGGGCATGGGCGGTGATTGGGTGATTCGCTGAGTGGGTGACTAAGCAAAAAGAAAGACCCGCGGATTCGGCTGTGACAGCGGTCCGCGGGTCTGTGTTGGCGCGTTTGGCGATTGGCTGCGGCCTGTTTGTTCCCAGTCCCCAATCCCCAATCCCTAGTTCCCAGCTTTAGTACAGGAACATGGGCTTGCCCAGGGCTCGGCGCAGTTTGGGCCGATATTGTTTGGCGTCGTAGAGCTCGTCTACGTCCACACGCTTAAGGCCGCTGGTGACGGTGCTCATGGGGATGTGGGTGTAGGTGCCGTCGCGCAGCGCCACCATGCGCCCGCTGGCGCCGCTGATGATTAGATCCATGGCGGCGTTGGCAAAGTTGACGGCCACCATCAGGTCGAGCGCGTCGGGGGCGCCGGAGCGCATGAGGTAGGCGACGCGCTGATTGATGATGTCTTCGCCGGTGAGTTTCTTCAGCGCTTCGCCGGTGATCTCACCAATGCCGCCCAACTTGCGGTGACCGTAGGCGTCGGCTTCGCCATATTCCACCACTTTGCCGCCCACCATGTGTGCGCCTTCGCTAATGGTGACCATACAGTAGTTGCTGGGGTTGTTGCGCTTGTCTTGCAGCACATATTCGGCCAGCTTCTCGGGATCGTAGGGCACTTCGGAGATGATGGCGCGTTCCACACCAGCCAGGTAGGAGCTGATCAGGCTGGTTTCGCCGGAATTGCGGCCAAAGAGTTCCACCACGGCGATGCGTTCGTGGGAGCCGGCGCTGGTGCGCAACTGGTGAATGAACTGCACGCTGCGGGTGACGGCGGTGCTGAAGCCGATGCAATAGTCGGTGCCGTAGACATCGTTGTCCATCGTCTTTGGGATCGCGATGACAGGGAAGCCTTCGCTGTGCAGGCGTTCGCCATAGCTCAACGTGTCGTCGCCGCCGATGGGAATGAGCCGTTCAATGCCCAGGTACTCCAAATTGCGCAATACATGGGGTGTGAAGTCGCGCAGGCTGGTATCTTTGGCCTCGGCGTCGAGATGCTCGGGGTCGCGCAGGAAATCGGGCACATCCTTGGGCTTCACCTTGCCGGGATTGGTGCGGCTGGTGTGAAGCATTGTGCCGCCGGTGCGATCGATAGTGCGTACGGCGTTTTTGTCGAGCTTCATCAGGTTTTTGGCGGCGCTCTCTGGTTCGTCGCGGTTGAACTCCAGGAGGCCACCCCAACCGCGACGAATGCCGACGACTTCGTGTCCTTCGTCGATGGCGCGGTTGACGACTGCCTTGATACAAGGATTCAGGCCGGGAACGTCACCGCCGCCGGTTAGGATACCAATTTTCATAGCTGCTCACTTTCTTCGTGCATTTGAATCAGATGCAAACAGTGGATCGTTGTTGATCGGGCTACATGTGTGGTGGGTCCCGGCGTCAAAGCGCGCACATTGGGGGCAATCCGGCGCGCCAACGCAAACGGAGCTATGAAAATAATACGCAAGGGAGGCTACGGATGCAAATCAGTGACGGTTCATTCGGCTTTGGTTTTAAGCGGGGTGCGTAGGATTACGCTGGTGCCATGACCGGGGGTCGATTCGATTTCGAGGGTGCCGCCCAGGATCTCGATACGTTCCTGCACACTGTGCAAACCAAAACCACCGCGGTGACGATGCTTGTTGTGCAGCGCATCTGGATCGAAACCGTCACCACTGTCGATGACTTTGAGCACACAGTTGTTTTCATCCGCAGTGAGGACAATGTCGGCTGTGTCGACGCCGGCATGTTTTGCCACATTGAAAAGCAACTCCCGCACGATCTGAAAGAGGAGCGTACGCTTGCTTTCGTCGGCAATCTTCACCGCCGAAAGCGCTCCCGTGTCTACGTGGAGGTTATGGCGCAGGTGCATCTGCTCGGCCAACCAGATGAGCGCCGTCCGTAGGTCTTCTTCTTTGAGAACCGGCGGGCTGAGATCTACAGTGAGGACACGCGTACGCTGGATCGCTTCGTCGAGCATCGTGCGCATGGTTTCGATGTGCTTGAACAACTGTTGCCAGGTGGAATCTTGTAAATCCTGGTTGAGCAGGTGCAGGCGCATTTGTAGCCCGTAAAGAATCTGCTGCAAGTCGTCGTGGAGGAATTGAGAAATGCGCTGGCGCTCTTCCTGCTCTGCCTGGGTAAGCGCCAGCGTCAGCCGCCGTGTCTGTTCGGTGCGGCGTTGTACACGCTGTTCTAGGGTGGTGGTCAGATCTTGCAGGGCGCGCTCGGTCTCCTTTTGACGTGTAATGTCTTGCAGCGAGGTGACAAAGAGCGTTCGCCCGCTGGGGTCATCTTGAATAGGACGACCATTGAATCGCCCGATCCAGCGTCGTCCATGGTGACGACTGGTGATCTCCAGTTCGAGATCGCGAAACGGCTCAAAGCGCAATGCCTTCATCGCCGGCCATTCTTCGAAGGGGACCGCTTGACCGTCTAGTGTGCGGACGTTGTACACCGCTTGGAGTGCGTCCACCTCTTTGAAATCAGGGGGGATGCCGATGGCGGGGTCGATGCCGTTCATTTGCAGGCCCACGGAATTCATCATGAGCAGATTGCCGTTGCTGTCTTGTAGGGCAACGCCTTCGCTGATGCTGTTGAAGACGACTTGCAGCCGTGTGCGGCTTTCTTCCGCCAGCCGCCGCGCCGCCTGGATTTCGGCCTCGGCGCGTTTGCGTTCGCTGATCTCCCGCGCATAGATCGACATGCCTTTGGTGGACGGGTAGAGGTTGAACTCGAACCAGCGCCCACTGCCCGGCTCTTGCACCTCGCCGTGTACAGGGCGCAGTTCCGTGAGCGCTTCGGTGAAGAGTGGTTCGATGTCCATGCCCTCTAGTTCGGGGATGGTCTCGCAAATGCGCCGACCCATTTGGATACGGCGGCCCATAAGTTGGCGCAGGTGACGATTGGCATAGGTGATCTTGCCTTCACTGTCCATCGCCACAAAGATATCGCCGATGCGATCCAGTATCTCGCGCATCTCTTGCCGGCTTGTTTGCAGTGCTTGCCGTGCTTCCCGTTCTGTTTGCAGCAAATCGCGCACTTCGAACTGCCGCCGACGGTCGGCCAGCGCCGACTGCATCACCGAAATCAACGTCCCCACCGGCACAGGGCGGTGTAACAGCGATACATTGCGCCGCCCACCCAAGAGCGCCAGGGTCGATTCGTAGCGCGACTGGGTCGGTTCCTCGCCGCTGAACACGATCACGGGCAGATCCGACCAGACCTGCTGCGAGGTGAGGAAGGCGGCGATGATGGGCGTTGTGGCAGTGGTTAGCGCCTCTTCGAGCAGGAGCAACACGCCTGCACTGTTGAGATTGGCGGCCAACTCTGTGGCGTCAGTGTAGATGACACAAGGCATGCCTGCGCTCTCCAACATTCGGCGCGCCACATCTGCGGTGCGCCCAAGTGGTGCAACGATGATGATCTCAGCGTGTTCGTTCCCTGTGCGTTCGTTCCCGGTGTGCCCACTCTCCGTGTACCCACTCTCCGTGTACCCACTCTCCTCAGCGCGCCCCGTGTACGGCATGTTAGTCTGCATGGTGTGAGTCGTTGTTGTCTTGGTCAAAGCGCACGTTCCATGGGTTTTGGATGATTGGCCACCCGCTCAGAATCTGGCGGAAGCGTTCTGTTGCTTCCCCGATTTTGACACCGTCGGCGCCGATGAGAAGTTCGCGGATCGTCTTTTCGTGGCTGCTATGTCGCTTCTTGAAGACGGATATGGATTGGTGTACATGGCCGACACCCTCAAAGTGGCGCAATACAACCACGGCGTCGGAGAGGTAGCTAATGTCGAGCTTGCTGTCGATTTCGTGACCGAGCAGGCCGTGTTGGGCCACAGTGATGATAGAAAGCACCCCCAGGCGGTTGAGATAGGTGATCAATTCGTGCATCTGCACCAGGATCTCTCTTTCCTGGGCCACGGCGCTGACATAGCCGGTGAGGCTGTCTACCGCCACGAGAGCAACGTCCTTCTCTTCCACTGTGGAGCGGATGAGGTGGGCAAACTCTGCCGGAGAAACCTCGCCTGCGTTCACCTGATGAAGCAACAACCGCCCAGATTCCACGGCAAGCTGCAAATCCATGTTAAGCGCTGCCGAACGGCTCAAAAAGGTTTCGATGCTTTCATCAAAGAGAAAGACGGCCACCCGCCGTTCCTGGTTTGTGAGCGCGTAGCTATAGAGCGTCACCAAAGTGGTTTTGCCCGTGCCGGCTGCGCCGATCACCAGGCAACTTGTGCCCGATTCAAGGCCACCGCCCAGCAGGTGATCCAGTTCCTCAATATCCGTCTTTACCTGGGGCCATTCGTGTTTGACGGGCAACTGGGCAGGGCTGACCCCAGAGATTCGCATCTGTGGAAAGACGTGAACACCCCCTGTGTGGATCTGCATGTCGTGTAAGCCCATCACAAAGGGCTGGGCGCGCAATTTGACCACCTGAAGGTGGCGGCGTAGGGTGCTGTGTCCGATTAGGCGTTGATCAAGTTGGATCACGCCGTCGACCAGGTTGTGGATGCCGGTTTGATTTTGATCTTTCACCAGATCGTCCAACACCATGACGGTGGCTTCACTGGCCGAAAAGCGCTTCTGGAGCGCCAGCATTTCGTGGCGGTAGCGTAGGGCCGAGCCGGACAGCAAGCGCAAATAGGAAAGCGCGTCGAGCACCAGCCGGCGTGGACGTAGGCGATCGACGGCTTCAATGACGATGTTGGTGAGTTCGTTGAGTTCAAGATCGGCGCTGTGCAAGAGCACTTGTTCCCCTGAGCCGGAGGCGGACTGAATCGCCGAGGCGTTGAGCAGATCCACGCCGTCAAGCGCCCAACCGTGGGATGTGGCGATTTTGTGCAACCACTCTGTTGTCTGCGAAAGTGTGATGTAGAGCGCACTTTCACCTTCGGCGACGCCTGAGAGCAGAAACTGTAGCGCCAGCGTCGTCTTCCCCGTACCAGCCTCCCCCTGAACCAGGTAGGTGCCTCCCCGTGGAAGTCCTCCATTTAGTACGGCATCGAGCCCGGCGACGCCGGTGCTGATTTTCGCCACTGGTTGCGATTTGATCATGGGATGTTCCATGTTGTGAGATTGATTGCGAGTTGCGAATTGCGAGTTGTGGACGTAGGTGATTCTTTTGTCTGCCCTGAGCCGGTTTACGTCCTGATAGCCAGCATTTCGTCGATGGCGCTGAGCAGGGCGACGGGGCCTTCGTGTTTGAAGACAAGGCCCGTGGCGCCGGCGTCGGCGGCTTCTTGCCGGTAGCGTTCGTCGCCATGACCGGTCATGAGCAGCACGGGCAGGTCGGGGGCAATGGCACGTACGCTCATAGAGAACTCAATTCCGCTCATGCCGGGCAACGAGATGTCGATGAGTACCAGATCCGGCCTGAGCAGTGGCGTCTGTTGTAGCGCTTCTTCGGCGGTAGCGAAGGCGGCGCAGACTTCTATATGATCGTTGCTGTCGATCAAAAGTCGGCAGGTGTCACGCATGACGGGGTGGTTCTCAACAAGCATAATTCTGCTCTTGCCGGATCTGTTTTCGTCGAGCTTGCTTTGGCCTGCGGTGCTTTCTGCGGTCATGGGGTTTCCTCCGAAGGTGCGGTAAGCCTACTGTCGCTCAGTGGCACTTGGATGATGGCGCGTGTCCCGATTGCCTGACTCGAGTGGATGGTGAGATGACCACCGAAGAGTGTCAACCGTTCTTGCATATGGAACAGACCCCCGCCTATCTCGCCGGGTGGTGGTACTTCTATGGCGTTGGGCGCCAATCCGCTGCCTTTGTCTTCAACTTCGATGGTAAGGATCTCGCCTTGTTGGTGCAGGTAAACGCGTGCTTGATCCACGCCTGCGTGTTTCACAACGTTTAGAAGTAGTTCGCGTACGAGGTGAAAGAGCAGGATCCGCATGTCCACTGAGGTGAGCAAGATCGGCGTATCGGCTTCGACCGAGATCTGCAAGTCGTGTAGCTCTTTCATTTGCGAACCAAGCCATTTAATGGCTTCCACCAGCCCTTCGCCGCGCAGCACTGGCGGGCTGAGGTCGATGGAAAGGGTGCGTGTCACCTTGAGACTGCGCTCCAGGATCTCTTTGATCCCCTGCACTACAGTGATACCGATGGGGACATCTCTTGCTTCGAGTGCGTTCTCGAGTACGCGCAATTGGAACTGTACGGCGAAAAGTAGCTGTTGTAGATCTTCGTGCAACACCATGGAGACGCGCCGTCTTTCGCGCTGTTCTGCCAGGGTCAACTGCGATGCCAATACACGGATCTGGGCTGTACGCTCTTCGATGCGTTCTTCCAACGTTTCGGTGAGCCTGCGCAGATCGTCTTCAACCTGTTTGCGTTCGCTGATGTCATTGAAGACAACCACACCTGCCGTAATATTGCCTTCGCCGTCGTAGACAGGCGCGGCGCTCACCGACAGCGTACCGATGCTGCCGTCGCCCCGTTCAAAGCGGATCTCTCTGTCTTGTGTCACTTCGCCGTGGGCGATGGCGCGAGCCAGTGGCCACTCGTCGGGCGCCAGGGGTGTGCCGTCGCTGTGGAATCCCTTGTAAGCGCGATAGCCCTCCACTTGATCTGCGTGCAAAAAGGGATGCCGCCAGATTGCCGCAACTTGCTCGTTGCCCAGGATCGTGCGTCCTGTGGGTGCATCGGCGATGATGACGCCGGTGGGCAGGTTCTTGAGCACTGCTTCAAAGAGTGCTTTGCTTGCGCGCAACGCTTGTTGCGCCTGTCGGCGCTCGCTAATGTCCAATGCGGTGGTGATCAAGTGGATCACCTGGCCGGACTCGTCACACACAGGTGTGACTGTGATGTCATAGGTGCGCAGACCATCGCTACGCTGGAAGGCGATGACGCTACGCTGTTGTTTGCCACCTGCCAGCACCTCGCTCTTGATCTGCATCAGCGCCAGCGATCCGGCGCTTGTATCCAGTTCGTCGTCGCGCTTGCCGATAACGTTGCGGCTATCGAAATCGGGATGTGGGTTGAAGATCCATTCATAGCGCAGACCTGTATCGATGCGGGCAAAGACAACGGGCGAATTTTTTAGCGCGTCGTGATAGCGGTCTTCACTGGCCTGTACAGCAGCCTCGGCTATGCTGCGTTCAATGGCCACCCCTAATACATTTGCCATCGACTGCAAGAAGTTGGCATCATGTTCAGTGAAGTTGCGGTGTGCCGTGGTGTGCGCGCCCAAGACACCGTATGGCTGCCTTTTGCCCTGAATCACCACACTAATCCCGCTGACGACACCATGATCGGTGAGCAGAGATGGCCCTGAGAAGCGCGTCTCTGTGGCCAGATCACTTACCACCACCGGTGCGTTGTTGTGGAGCGTATACCCTGCCTGGGATCGTCGATCCACCTCTACCGTTGCTGTTCCTGCCAACCCGTCTTGCCAGCCGATGCCGACTTTGAGCAGAAGTTCTTGTTCTCCGGGGACGAGTTCGAGCACTTTGCACAGCGGCACATTGAGGGTGCCCACCACCTGCGTTACAGCATGCGCCATCAATTCGGGCAATTCCATCCCCGAAAGTGCCAACAAACCAAGTTCAGAGACGTCCGCCTGCTGCCGTTCACGGACGAGGATGTCGTTTTGGTAAAGCTTCAACTGGCTGATATCCACCGCGGTGACAACAACGCCGTCGATCTTGTCTTCTAGAGAGCGGTAGGGCACCAGGCGCACTATGTACCAATTCCCCTGGCGTGATTGGATCTCTTCTTCCACCATGCTCGTCTCTTGCAAGACACGCTCTGCCAGCGCTACCAGATTGTCGTAAAGGAGCCGGTGCGAAATGTGCGCGAAAGGACGCCCTACGTCGGTGGGAATGAGGTTGAAGATCGATATGGCTTCGGGCGTATATCTTTGTAGACGCAGCGTTCGATCGAGGAAGAGGGTGGCAATATGTGTGGATGCCATCAGGTTTTGTAGATCGCTGTTGGCATGGATTACTTCGTCGATCTTCGCTTTCAACTCATTGTTGACGCTGTGCAATTCCTCGTTGGTCGACTGCAATTCTTCTTTGCTTGTCTCCAACTCTTCGGTGGTAGACCAGAGTTCTTCGTTGGTGGATCGAAGTTCGTTGTTGGATGCCTTTAACTCTTCGGTGGCGGTTTCGTATTCTTCAACCACCGTCTGCATGCGCTGACGGGTACGCTGGAGTTCGTCTTCCAGTTGGGCAACGGCGCTGTTGTGATGTTTCTCGTTTTGGACACTTTCTGCAACGGCATGGGCATCCACCGTTTGTGCCGCCGGTTCAAAGATCACCAGGGCAAGTGGGCCTTCGTACGTTGTGCTCTGCACGGCTTCCACGCGCAACAAGATCGTTTCAATCTCCTCAAGCGGTGAAGGCTCACGCAGCGAAAGGGTGATCCGTCGCGGATCGACATGTTCGTTTTTCTGAAAGATGCGGAAGAGCGCGGCGCGTAGTTCTATGCGTAGAGCGCTGTTGATGTTCTGGAGCAGGTTGTGGCTCGGCTCCCCTTCCGCAGGGTGAAAGTAGCGCCCAACATCTCCGAAAAGATAGCGCACATCGTAGTTGCTGTCTACGAGCAGGCTGGGCGGTGCGTAGCGTTGCAGCATCAAATCGCGATGGAGATCGCTTATCGGCACTCGATGTTGTGGCGCTGTGGGTTGTCCGAGTGCAGCGGCTGCGTCTAGCGAGAGGGGCGGCGCGCTCGGGTACAGCGCCCCTGGGCCGGGGACACGCTGGTAGATGCGCTCTTTCTTGTTGAGAGGCTGGAACCGGTCGCTGCCGTTGACGGTCTCTGAATTGCCCAGTAAGAGGATTCCTTCATTGTTCAATGCGAAGTGGAAGTTCGCGAGAACGCGCTGTTGCACGGTGCGGTCGAAGTAGATCATTAAATTGCGGCATGAAATCAGATCAAGCCGCGAAAAAGGCGGATCGGCAATAAGGTTGTGTCGCGTAAAGAGCACGGCATCGCGGATCGATTCGTTGACGCGGTAGCCATTTTCTTGGCGAGTGAAATGACGGGCCAGCCGTTCCGCCGACACATCCGCCTCAATCGCATCTAAGTAGATTCCGGCACGGGCGCGGGCTAACGCATCTTCATCCAGATCTGTGGCAAAGATCTGGTAGGTTGTGTTGGGTGGCGCGGCTTCTTCAAGTAGCATAGCCAGCGAGTAGGCTTCCTCGCCGCCGGCACAACCTGCCACCCAGACCCGTACAGGCTCGTACGAGTCTTTTTCGGCGAAGAGCCTGGGGATCACCTCTTCTGCCAGTGCTGCGAAAGCGTCGCGATCACGGAAAAAGTTGGTCACAGAGATCAATAGGTCTTTGAATAAGCTGTGGATCTCACTACGCTGTTGGCGTATATAGTCCAGATAAGCATCAAGCGTAGCCAAACCATTGGCGCGCATACGCCGACTAATTCGGCGTAGAACAGTCGATCTTTTGTAAAAACGGAAATCGTGTTTTGCCTGGGCGCGCACTTCGGCCAAGATACTCAGCAACAAATCTTCGTTAATTCCGGTCTCATTGATTCCGGTCTCATTGATTCTAGAGATACTGTCGCCGTTGTTCATGCGTGTTAATTGAGCCGTCCGTTGCACCGCAACCAGACGGCGTGCGAGTTCCCCGGGCTCTGCAACCACATCGGCCAGCCCCGATTCAATGGCGCTGAGCGGCATACTTGCATGTATGGCGTTTTCGGGAGATTGGGCCATAACAACCCCACCTCGCTCCTTGATGCTCTTGAGCCCCAGCAGGCCGTCTGTGCCTGCGCCTGATAGGATCACACAGATCGCCTGTTCACCTCGATCCTCTGCAAGTGTGTGCAGGAACTCGTCTATCGGCATAAATCGCGGAGACAAGTCTTGGCGCGCGACAACTTGCAGAATGCCTTCCTCAATGCGCAGGCGCCGACCTGGAGGGATCACATAAATGTGATTCGATTGTACACGGATGGGCTTTGTCACCTGGGAAACAGGCATGGTGGTGCAATGTTGCAGCACTTCAGCCAGATTGCTGTCGCGATCCGGATTCAAATGTTGCACCACAACGAAGCCCATACCTGATTCAGCCGGCAAATTTGTAAATAGATCGACCAGTGCAGAAACACTTCCGGCCGACGCGCCGATGCCGACAATGGGTAGATGTCGACCGACATCTTCGTCGCCCACTTCTGTTTCGAGACTTGACGTTGGGTTTTTGGGGGGATTCGTTTTGGGATTTGTCTCTGGTTTGGGCCGGCGACTTTGAGAAGGCATGCGCTCTCTGGTTTGCTGGATTTAGTCTAGCGATGTGCACATGAAGAAGACGAGAAGTAGCAGCGCTACTTCTCGTCTTTCTGCGTCTACTGGGGGGGACGGGGGAGCCTACCCAGTAAACGTAAAAAACCAATTGTTGGTGTATTTAGGGTAACTGTGGGCTGTGTGAAGCTCAATGGTGGATTGCACTACGAAAAAGTAGGGGGATCCCTACCGCAGCCCGTCTGCCTGGCACGCCGCAGTTGAAGTAAGGTCACAAAATCACGTCCCCTATCTTCTTCTTTGTAACTCTTTCTAGTTCTTCTCCCTAGACAATGACATATTGATGGGTCCTTAATCTTCCCTTACTCTTGCAATGCAGCATCGGGAGCGCTACTCCCCTTTTCGCACAATCAGACTCTATCCTGCACCTTGTTCTGCCAATCCTTGATTCTCGATGGCCCAGAAAAAAGACGTGTCTTACTGGCTTTTCTCTGGCCTTCGTGTCACTTTGTGTGGCTTCGTGGATCAACTACTTCGTGGATCAATTGCCGGATGGCCTTTAATGATGGACTTTATGCCAGAGAGATCCTATGCAATCTAACCTGTTAGAAAACCTGGTTGCAAACTTTGAAAATACTTCTGTGTTGATTCTTGGCGAGTCGGTATTAGATAGCTACCTGATGGGCAACACCGACCGCCTTTGCCGAGAAGCGCCCGCGCCCATCATCGATATTGCCGCGCGTCACGAAACGCCGGGCGGCGCCGCCCATGCCGCTGTTAACATCGCAACGTTGGGCGGCAACGCCATTTTCTTGAGCATCGTCGGCAATGACGACAATGGTCATCTCTTGCGTGAACGGCTTGACCACTATGGTGTCAACACCGAGCACATGGTGGTTGACGGCGATTACCAGACGTTGGTGAAGCAACGCATCAGCGCGGACGATCACATTCTCGTTCGCTGTGATCACGGTAGCATCGCGCCCATTCGGCGTGAACTGGAGGCGCGACTTATTGAGCAGTTGGAGATGATCGTGCCCCACTGCGAGATAATCCTAGTCTCTGACTATGACTATGGCATTCTCACCCCTGCTGTGATCAACTTCCTGGCGCAATTGAGGCCATACTTCGAGGGGGTCGTCGCCGTGGATTCTAAGCGGTTGCCGCTTTTTAGCCCAGTGCGCCCAACGTTGGTGAAACCCAGTTACGAGCAAGCTATGGATCTGTTGGATCTACCGTCTCTGCGCGGCAACGCCCGCCTACAACAGATCGAAGCACACAGAGACGAATTGCTGCACCGTACCGGCGCTGCCATCGTCGCCGTAACCCTCGACGTTGATGGTGCCATGATCTTTGAAGACGGTCGGCCGCCCTACCGCACACAGACGAAGCCCGCCGATCACGCCAACGCCGTCGGCGCAGGGGACACCTACATTGGCACCTTCGCTCTAGGCCTGGCCGCCGGCGGTCTCACCCATCAGGCCGCTGATCTGGCTGCCTATGCCGGTCAGGTGGTGGTCTCTGAACCAGGCACCACCCCTTGCCGAGCCGACTTTCTGCTCGATTATCTGCGCCGGGGAGATCTCATTCATCAGAAGCGGGTTGAACGATCCGAACTGGCCGCTTGTGTAGAACGTCATCGTCGCCAAAATCGGCGAATTGTCTTCACCAATGGCTGTTTCGATATCCTCCATGCCGGGCATGTGCAATATCTGGCCCAGGCCAAGGCGCTGGGCGATGTGCTCATCGTCGGCGTCAACAGCGACGCAAGCGTCATGCAGCTCAAGGGGCCGGAACGTCCTATTAGCGCATTGGCCGAACGGCTGACCGTGCTGGCCGCGCTGGAAAAGGTGGATCACGTTGTCTCGTTCAACGAGGAGACGCCGCACGAACTGATCCGCGTGATTCGGCCCGACATCTACGTAAAGGGCGGCGACTACAGCAAAGAGAGCCTGCCCGAAGCGTCACTGGTGACTGAACTGGGGGGGCGTGTTGAGATCATGCCTTATGTGATGAACCGCTCCACGACACAGATCATCAACCGCATCCGCCGCAATGTGCGAAAACGTAATGGCCGCTCTGCCTGGGCTGATTCAGCCTACGGCACCGGCGGCGTTGATACGATCCGCTCGACGGGTGAGAGGCTGTAAGATGTCCACCACCAACGGCGTCGCCTTGCCTGGGCTGAAGTTGGGCAAGATCCTCTGTGTGCGCGTCGACAACATGGGCGATGTGCTCATGACGACGCCGGCGATCCGCGCGCTGAAGGAAGACTTCGGCTCGCAGATCAACCTGCTGGCATCGCCGGCGGGCAGTGAAGTCGCCCGCTTTGTCCCTGAAGTCGACCGTGTCATCACCTTCGATGCGCCGTGGGTGAAGACGTACACTGCGCCGCCCACCAGTCGCTCGACGTTGGCCATGGCCGAACGGCTGCGTGCCGAACGCTTCGACGCCGCCGTAATCTTCACCGTCTACAGCCAGAACCCGCTGCCTGCAGCCATGCTCACCTTCCTGGCTGAGATTCCGTTGCGCCTGGGCTATAGTCACCAAAATCCCTACGATCTGCTCACCCACTGGGTGCCGGATCCGGAGCCGCAAAAGTTTACCCGTCACGAAGTGCGCCGTCAGCTTGATCTGGTGGCGGAGCTTGGTGCTATCACTGAAGACGAACGGCTCTCTTTGCGGTCCAACCCTGCAGTTCAGGTACGCGTAAAACAGATGCTTGCCGCCCGTCACGTGGATCTGTCGCAGCCCTGGCTGATCCTGCATCCAGGCGTCAGCGAAGCACGCCGCCGCTACAGTGCCGCCAGTTACGCCGTTGCCGGGCATCGAATCAGCCAATACCTTGGCTGCCGCATCCTGGTGACAGGCGTCCCTGCCGAAACCGAGATCGTACACACTGTCGCCCAGGGCATTGGTCCTGCTGCGGTGCCGTTGGCCGGCGTTTTTTCGCTGGAGGAATATATAAACCTTGTGGACATGGCGCCCATGCTCATCACCAACAATACCGGCCCTGTGCACATGGCCGCCGCACTGAACACACCGGTGGTGGACGTCTACGCCGCTACCAACCCACAGCACACGCCGTGGCAGACGCCGCACCGTGTCCTCACCTTTGATGTGGAATGCAAAGCCTGCGCCCGCAACATCTGCGCCGCAGATCACAGCGGTCCGCGGCGTGAGGTACAGCCACAGGAAATCGTGCAGGCGGCGGTGGAACTGTGGGCGGAGACAGATGTGATACGGGATGGGTGTTGCGTGTTGCGTGATCAGAGCGTGTCGCCCTTCCTCTTGGAAAGTCAGGTGATTGGTGGTTAGAGATATGCCAACGCTCCCCGATATCACCAAAATCGCCGTTGTGCGCGCCAACGGCCTTGGGGATCTGCTCTTTGCCTTTCCGGCATTGCAGGCATTGCGTGAGTGCTACCCAACGGCTGAGATTGTCTACATCGGCACGCCGCTGCATCAGGCGTTTTTGGCGGACCGACCCAGCCCGGTGGATCGGGTGGAGATCGCCCCGGTGAGCCGGGGTGTGCGTGAGGTACCCGGCGCAAGCGAGGACGCCGCCGCGCTGGCCACTTTCTTTGCGCGGATGAGCGAGGAATACTTTGATCTGGCGATTCAACTCCACGGCGGGGGACGCAACTCGAACCCGTTTACGTTGAATCTGGGTGCACGCATCACGGCGGGCACGCGCACCCCCGATGCGCCGCTGCTGGATTACTGGATCCCCTACGTCTACTATCAGCGCGAAGTGCTGCGCTGGCTTGAAGTTGTTTCGCTTGTCGGCGCGCAAACGGCTCAGATTGCGCCCTGTGTCACCGTCCTGCCCAGCGATTTAGACGAAGCCCGCGCTGCTCTGGTTGATCCGCAGCGCCCGTTCGTTGTGCTCCACTGTGGCAGCACGGATCGCCGTCGTCAATGGCCCACCGAACGTTTTGCCGCCGTGGGCGACTACCTGGCCGGTCGCGGCCTCGACGTCTACCTCACCGGCGTGCCTGCTGAGCAGCCGCTCATTGATGCCGTCTACGCCCAGATGACGCGCCCGTCCCACGATCTGTGTGGCCGGCTTTCCATCGGCGGGCTTACCGGCCTCCTGTCGTTGACCGCGTTGATGGTCACCAACGACACTGGGCCGATGCATGTGGCGCAGGCGGTAGGCAGCCCCACCATCGCCATGTTTTGGGGGCCGAACATTGTCAACGCCGGGCCGATGCAGCAGCGCAAGCACCGCCCCCAACTCTCATGGACCATGCACTGTCCACTGTGCGGGGCCGACATGACCGATCCCCACGTCGAAGAACTGCCGTGTGATCACGACACGTCCTTTGTGGCGCGGGTGATGGTGGAAGAAGTGATTGGCGCGGCGGAGGATCTGCTGGGGCAGACGATGAATGATGAATAAAGATTGGGGATTCGAGAGCGATTGGGCAGCGACAACACACTCTGCCGACAAGCATGCCAATGCCAGGCCAGCTTGCTCTACCCAATCATTTTTCTTCAATCATCATTTGTTCAATTCGGTCACTCATCTCTTTCCTTGTCTGCGCATGATCAATCAGCGTGTAGTCAAGGTCAAAGAGGATCAGGTGAGGACCGGGATCTTTGAGCAGGGGGATGAGTTCGGCCAGGGTGTGGATACGCCGAATTTCGGCAAGGGGATAGCTGTATTCGTCTTCGCTGCGGTCGATGTGGAGGAGTTGAACAGGGTAGCCATTTTCGGATAGCCAGGTGCCGGCGGCAACGAGTTGGGTTGGATTGTCGTCAACAACCAGGATCTGCGCCACGACGTGTGCCGCCAGGAAATCGGCCAACTGGGGCAAGGCGTTGATCTTCGTCATCCCACCGATGACAGGCAAGAGGCCCAGCGCCGTCGTTTCCGTCCATTCTGTGTAGCGTGCCAACAGACCCGACGCCCGCACTTTTTGCATCTGGTAGCCGGGTCCGCCTTCCTCCGTGGTCAGTTGACCTTCCGTCCAGATTACCGGTACGACACCAGGACGGTTCAAGATCTGATCCAGCGTCGGCAGCACATCAGGATAGAGGAAAACGCTCGGCGACGTCAGCGCCGCCTCGACCGTGGCTGCATCGAGCCCGCTACGTTCAGCAATCATTTTCGCCGCCACATGCGGCACAAACGCACCACCAAATCGTTCTGTGCAGATTTCATAAACGTCGTGAAAAAGCGTTGAGTTCATCAAGTAACCGTCCTTGGGGGAAAGGTGTCGGTGCGGTTCAGACGCATTTTAGTGTAATGCGCAATGCGTAATGCGTAACCAAGATCTCGTTGAGCATCCGATCCTAATGAAGCGAATTGTTCTCTACGCATCACGCATCACGCATCACGGATTACGCATCACGGATTACGCATCACGTATCACCCCTGTACTTCTACAATGCAAAGGAAATTCTCTATGCCCACCGTCGACGTTCTCATCCCAACTTATAACCGTCCTGATGCGCTGGCGGTGACGCTTACCAGCCTTTGCGCGCAGACGTTCCCAGACTTCCGTGTGGTGATTTCTGATCAAACACCCGACGCCGATCCATTGCAAGCGGGGGTGGTGCAGGCGGCGATTCGTGTCCTCCGCGCTCACGGACAGATCGTAGAGACACATAAACATTTACCCCGACGCGGCATGGCCGAACACCGCCAATTCCTGCTCGATCAGGTCACCGCGCCCTATGCCTTCTTCAGCGACGACGATGTGATCCTGGAGCCGGTGGCCATTGAAAACCTGCTCACGGTGATCCAGCGCGAACATTGTGGTTTTGTCGGCTGCGCCATGGTCGGGTTGAGCTATGTGGACGACGTACGCCCAAATCAGCAAAAGATCGAGTTCTGGGACGGTCCTGTGCAGCCCGAAATCGTACGCCCAGGGACGCTGGAGTGGGAACGTGCGCCCATCCACGGTGCAGCCAATGCCTATCATGTCCAACAACAGTTAGGGCTCACCCACGACAGCCCGCGTGTTTACAAGATCGCCTGGTCCGGCGGCTGCACTTTCTACGACACCGCCAAGGCCCGCGCCGCCGGTGGTTTCAACTTCTGGCGCGACCTGCCCGAAGTCCACACCGGCGAGGACGTGTTACTCCAGGTGCGCATCATGGCCCAATATGGCGCGTGTGGCATCCTGCCCACTGTGGCCTACCATCAGGAACTGCCTACCACCATCGAAGATCGTCGCTACGACGCGCCGCATGTGTTGGATCTCGACTTGCAGGCGGCGCGGTGAGGCGAATTGCGAGTTGCAGATTCTGATCGTCGTAATCTGCAATCCGCAATTCGCCCCTCGCAACTCGCCGAAAGGAAAACCCAATGCCCAACCACACAAAATCCATCACCGATCTCAAAGTCCTCACCTGGCACGTGCACGGCAGTTATCTCTACTATCTCTCACAGACGCCGTGCCAGTGGATCTTGCCCGTGCGCGACGACGGCACAGCCGGTTACGGTGGGCGCGCCGGTCACCATCCCTGGGGCGACAACGTCCACGCCGTACCCGCCAACGAAATCGCCGGTATGGATCTGGATCTGATCATCTTCCAATCTCCGCGCAACTACAACGACGACCAATACAGCTTGCTCACCGAAGCACAGCGCATGCTGCCCCGGCTTTACATCGAACATGATCCACCACGCAAACACCCCACCGACACCAAACACATCGTCGGCGATCCCAACGTGGGCATTGTCCACGTGACGGAGTTCAACCGCCTCATGTGGGACAGCAACGCCTGCCCCACCTACGTAGTGGATCACGGTGTGGTGGTGCCTAGATGGGTGCATTACCGGGGCGACTTGAAAAAGGGCATCGTCGTCATTAATAACCTGCAAAGCCGCGGACGTCGCCTGGGCGCGGACATCTTCGAGCGGGTGCGCCAGGAGATCCCACTCGATCTCATCGGCATGGGAGCCGGCGAAATGGGCGGCCTGGGCGAAGTGCCCCACGACGAACTGCCCGAATTTATCAGCCGTTATCGCTTCTTCTTCAACCCCATCCGCTACACCAGCTTAGGGTTGGCAGTGCTCGAAGCTGCCATGGTCGGTCTGCCCATCGTCGGCCTCGGCACCACCCAAATGGCCATGACCTTCCAGAACGGGCGCACCGGCTTCGTCCACACCGACGTAGATTGGCTCATCGACCGCATGAAAGATCTATTGCACGACAAATCGCTGGCCGATCAAATCTCGTACCACGGGCAGGCCCACATTGCCCGCCACTTCAACATTGATCGCTTCGCCCGTGATTGGAGCGGGCTCATTGCCCACGTCACCGATACAGGCATGCAGATCCAACACTGCGATGTCGAAGCCGTCCCGGTGGCGTAGACGATGGACGATGGACGATGGACGATGGACGGACGATTGGATGGACGATGGCCGACCGTAGCCGCACGCAACCTGCGTGCGGAGCGCCGAAAACGAGATCACAGCGCCTTGAGTATACGCACCACGCAAGCCTTGGCGAAAAAAGAAGCACAATCGAGGACACCATGAACCTTGCCTTTATCAGCGAACACGCATCGCCGCTGGCCGCCTTGGGCGGCGTCGACAGCGGTGGACAGAACGTCTATGTGGCCCAGGTCGCCCGTCACCTGGCCCGGCGCGGCCACAGCATCGATATCTTCACCCGCTGGGACAACCCCGACCTGCCCGAAATTGTGGATTGTGACGAGCGCATCCGCATCGTCCACATCGCCGCCGGGCCTCGACGCGCCCTGCCCAAAGAGGACATCCTGCCCTTCATGGATGCCTTCACCGAACAGATGATCTGCTTCATCGACCGGCAGCCCAGGCCCTATGATCTGATCCATGCCCACTTCTTCATGTCCGGCCTGGTGGCAGCCAATCTGGAAGAAATGCGCGGCATCCCTTTCGTAGTCACCTTTCACGCCCTGGGTAAGGTTCGTGTCCAGCATCAAGGCAACGCCGACCGTTTCCCCGTGGCGCGCTTCGCCATTGAGGACCGTGTGATGCGCGCCGCAACTCAGGTGATCGCCGAATGTCCCCAAGATCGCGCCGATATGATCAACCTGTACAACGCCGACGATGAGCGCATTTCCATTGTGCCCTGCGGTTTCGACCCGGCAGAGTTTCATCCCATGCACAGAAGCGTTGCCTGTCGCGCCGTTGGGCTTGATCCAGAACGGCGGTACCTGCTTCAACTGGGGCGCATGGTGCCGCGCAAAGGCGTCGCCAACGTAATCCACGGCTTTGCCTGCTTCCTACACCACAGCCACGACCAAGACGTCGATCTGCTCATTGTCGGCGGTGAAACAGCCGAACCCGACCCGGCCAAAACGCCTGAAATCGGTCGCCTGCAAGCCATTGCCGCCGCCGAAGGTATTGCCGACCGCGTTCTCTTCGTTGGCCGCCGTGACCGCGAGATGCTCAAATATTTCTACAATGCCGCATACGTCTTCGCTAGCACACCTTGGTACGAGCCCTTCGGCATCACACCGCTGGAAGCGATGGCCTGTGGTACACCCGTCATCGGATCGCGTGTCGGCGGTATCCAATACACTGTGGCCCACGGCAAAACCGGCCTACTCGTGCCGCCCAAGAATCCACCTGCCTTTGCCGCTGCCCTGCACACCCTCTTTAACGACGAGTTCACCCGCGAACGATGCAGCCGTCGCGCCATCGCACGTGTCAACACCTACTTCACATGGGGGAAAGTCGTAGACAAGCTTGAGTACGTGTACAGGCAATGCGCGCACAAAAAACACCGAAAGGAGACCCAATGCACCCCTCAACCACCGCCCTCGAAACCACAAACACATCCCTCTCCGGCAAAGTAGCCGTTGTCACCGGTGGGGGGCAGGGATTAGGACAGGCAGTTGTCCAGGTGCTGGCCGAAGCCGGGGCTACCGTCGTCATCGGCGACGTGGACGCCAAGCGCGCTGAGAAAACGGTATCGTCGATGAATCAACATACGAACGGACACCACGGCGAAGTGCGTGCCTTCCTCCTTGATGTGGCCAACGATGAGAGCGTCAACCGCTTCTTTGAGCACCTGAACAATGAATTTGGCCGCCTCGACTTTCTCATCAACAGTGCCGGCATCGACGTCACTAAGCCTATCGAAGAAATGAGCATGGACGAATGGGATCGGGTGATGAACGTCAACCTGCGCGGTCCAGTGTTGATGGCGAAGAAAGCGGCGACGATGATGTACCCGGCGCAGTCTGGGCACATCGTTAACATTGTTTCTACGGCGGCCAAACGAGCCTGGCCGAATGCTTCCGTCTACCATGCCAGCAAGTGGGGGCTGCTGGGCTTTAGCCGTGGCCTCTTCACCGAAGCGCGGCAGCACAACGTCAAAGTCACCGCCGTTGTCCCTGGCGGCATGCGCACCGGTTTCATCCTCGATCGCTTCCCCGAAGTGGACATCGACACCCTGCAGGAGCCGTCCAGCGTCGCCCGGTCGGTGTTGCACGTCCTCACCTCGCCGGCGGAATCGGTGATCCCGGAGATCATGGTGCTGCCGTTACAGGAGACGTCTTGGCCGTAGGAGAAGCGTTGGAGCGGTGGAGCGTTGAAACGTTGGAGCGTTTAAACGTTTCAACGCTCCACCGCTCCAACGCTTAAACGCTTATGCAACCAGCCCTCTTTCTCGACAAAGACAATACCCTCATCCCCGACATCCCCTACAATATCGATCCCGCGTTGATCGCCCTCACGCCTGGGGCCGGGGAATCGTTGCAGCGGTTGCAGGCGCAGGGCTTTGCCCTGGTGGTGGTGACCAATCAATCAGGCGTGGCGCGAGGATATTTCAGCGAAGCCGCGATTGACGGCGTCTACGCGCGGCTGCAGGATCTACTAAGCAAGTATGGCGTCCATCTAGACGGCTTCTTCTACTGTCCTCACCACCCTGATGGGAAAGTGGCCGCCTATGCCCGTCAATGTGCTTGTCGCAAACCACAGCCCGGGTTGATCCTGAAGGCTGCCCGAACGCTCAATCTTGATCTGGCCCGATCCTGGATGATCGGCGACATCGCCGCCGACATCCACGCCGGTCGTCGCGCCGGATGCAATACCATCCTCTTTGCGCGCTATGCAGACGCGGCCAAAGAGATCGCCGTGTCGGATCCGGATTATGTGGTAGAGACGTTTGGGGAGTTGGAAGAAATCATTTATGAGAATGAGATTAGGCGATTAAGCGATTAAGCGATTTCAGATCCTAAACAGGATCTGAAATCACCTAATCGCTTAATCGCCACTCTTCGTTATGTTACCCGGCTATCTATTCACTTGCTTTATCCGAAAAACCGTTCTTCCAACGCCGCGCACAGTGCGTGGTAAATCGCAAGGTGATGCTCTTGAATGTCTGTTACGATGACGCTGGGGGTGCAGATGACAACGTTGCACCGGCCGGCCAGTTGCCCACCATGTTGACCGGTGAGGGCGAGGGTGCGTAACCCAAGTGCCTGGGCGACACTGGCGGCATTGAGCACATTCACCGAGTTACCCGACGTGCTGATACAGAGCAGCGCGTCGCCGGGCTCTCCGTAGCCGTACACCTGTTGCGCGAAGACCATGTCGGCGTCTACATCGTTGGCGTAGGCCGTCATCAACGACGTCTGGCTGACCAGGGAAATGGCAGGCAAGACACCTTGTAGCCGGTCGGCGAGGCGCGCTCCGGCGCGTCCATGGGCGTCGATGAGCCGTTGGCGGGTGCGCTCAGGCAGTGGGCGGGGCAGCAAGAACATCTTCATCAACTCGCCCACAATGTGTTCGCTGTCTGCCGCGCTGCCGCCATTGCCGCACACAAGCAACTTACCGCCGTCCTCAAAGGTGGCTGTGAGCAGATCGTAGGCGGCGTTCAACTGGGGTAGGCAACCTGTCAAAACCGGATGTTTATCAATCAGACGCATCAAGTGCGCAGTGGTTACAAGCACGGATTTCACTCCTGTGAATGCGGTTTAGTTCTTTTGCAAGATAGTCCAAATTTGTTGACCGATCCATGCATCTGTGCACGGCATACGGACACATTCACAGATATAAAGAAGCTCACAGATATAAAGAAGCTCACAGATATAAAGAAGCTCACAGATATAAAGAAAAAGGAGCAGGACACCGTTCGTTGTGCCCTGCTCCTTCTTTTACTTAATGGTTTTCTTGCCAAATACCGGTGCCGCAACACCATGTAGGATGGGTTCCGACTGCGTGAATTCACGTGAGTCGTCCCGTTAAGTTCGGCAGTCGGAACCCATCCTACGAACCTAATAGGTCATCGCCATATTGCGCCGTGCTGCGGGATGGATGGGCGAGGATGCGTACAATCGAGCGCAGATCCATCCACCACTCATGTTTGGGGCGTTGGTTGCGCATGTCCATGATGCGCGGCACCTCGTAGAGTGGTGTGAGGCGCATCTGTCCTTGCGTCATGCCCATACAGACGGCAGGTTTGTCTTCTTCGTTCTCGTTGAGCACTTGCTCCAGATATTCCACGGCGTGGGCAGTCATACGCGTGGCCATAATGCGATCGAACGGCGTGGGATTGCCTCCTTGCTGCAAATGGCCAAGGATGGCAGTCCGTACATCAAAGAGATCGCCGCCTTCCTGCTCGAAGAGTGCAGCCAGAAAGGTGGTGGTATAGAGCGGATTGGCGTTTTCGTTGCGGATCATAAGGCCCAGCCGTTTGCCCTGCTGAAAGCCGTCTACGAGCATGTGTACGTCTGCCTGTAGATCGTTAAGCGTGATCCCTTCTTCGGGCAGATAGACTCGCTCTGCACCGGTGGCCATTGCACTCATCAGTGCCAGATATCCGCAATTCCTGCCCATCACCTCAACGATGAAGCAGCGGTTTGAGGCCACTGCCGACTGTTTGATCTTGTCCACGGCTTCGACGATGCTGTTGAGCGCTGTATCCGCGCCGATGCTCAGCTCTGCGCCAGGTAGATTGTTGTTGATGGTGGCGGGTATGCAGATCATGGGGATGTTGAAGGCGGGGAAGTTACGCCGCTCTTCGTGCATATGCAGGGCTGCTTCGTAGCCCGTCCACCCGCCGATGATCATGAGCGCGTCGATGTGGTGGTTTTCAATGGTACGGGCGATGGCGTAGAGATCGCTGCCTTTGGGCAGTTTGCGGCTTGTGCCTAGTTCTGAGCCGCCTGTGGGCGACCAGCCATTCACCGACATCCATTCCAATTCTCTGACATCGTCGTTGATCAGCCCACGAAAGCCGCGATAAATGCCGAGGGGGATGTGTCCGCGATCGATGGTGAGGCGGACGGCGGCGCGCACGGCAGCGTTCATCCCTGGCGCGGGGCCGCCTGCGTTCATGATGCCGACGCGAAAGCGTTTCTGCCCGGGCCGCGGCGGGTGCGGTGTGGCGCGCACCAATGTGCGCAACATGCGGAACGATTCTTTGAAGCTTCGACCGCGCAGTTCGAGCGCTTCTTCGTAGTTGCGTTCGCGGATGGCGCGGTTGATGGCGTGGGTACGTTCCACGCATTCCATCAAGGGTAGGGCCGTCACCTTATTGTCGCGGATACCGATGAGCAGCGCCTCGTCGCCAGGACCGGCATTGAGCACGGTTTCGGCGGCAGCCACGCCCACCAGGGTAGCAAGGACACGGTCGTAGGCGCTGGGCGCGCCGCCACGTTGCACATGACCGAGCACCGTCACGCGCACGTCTTCGCCCATCTTCTCTTCGAGGATTTTCTTCACATAGTCGCTGGTGATGGGGTTGCCGTTGAGATCCTGTGCGCCTTCGGCCACAATCACAATGCTGTCGCGGCGGCCAATTTGGCGGCCTTTGCGCAGAATGTCGCACATTTTGTCTTCCCAATCCTGTACATTGGGCGGGCTTTCGGGGATCAGCACCCAATCGGCGCCAGAAGCCAGTGCGCCCATGAGGGCCAGGTAGCCACAGTTGCGCCCCATCACCTCCACCACAAAGGCGCGTTGATGGCTGGCTGCCGTGCTGGTGATGGCGTCCACCGCTTCGGTGATGCGGTGGAGCGCCGTGTCTGCGCCAATGGTCATGTCTGTGCCGAGCATGTCGTTGTCAATCGAGCCGACGAGGCCGGCGATAGAAAGATAGGCGTGTTCGTCGGCGCTTTCCTGGCTGATGTCGCCTGATGCCACCAAATCGCGCAGGTGATCGGTCCATTCCTGACGCAGTAGATTGGCGCCGGTGAGGCTACCGTCGCCGCCAATGATGACAAGCCGGTCGATGCCATGGACAATCAGGTTGCGCACAGCTTTGCGCCGTCCTTCACGGGTGCGAAATTCGGGGCTACGGGCAGTGCCAAAGACGGTGCCGCCCTTCTGCAAAATGCCGCCCACAATATCCCATTGGACCTGACGGATGTAATTGTCCCCCAGGATCATGCCTTGATAACCTTCGTAGATGGCGTAAACGTCGGCGCCCTTGCCCAAAGCAGCGCGCACCACGGCGCGCACAGCCGCATTCATGCCCTGGGCGTCGCCACCACTCGTGAGTACTCCAAGCCGTTTCTTGCTCAAGTGGACAAACTCCTTATCCAACAGAAAACGTTGACAGGTAAAAAGTCACACCAAATTATAGCACTATGTCAAGACAAAACAACCTGGGTGAGATGAGGGATATGTCAACGTTGTGTTAATTGATCGGGGGATTGGGGACTAGGGACTGGGGACTAGGGACTGGGGACTAGGGATTGGGTTGAGTATGTTGGCGGCGAATGAGTTTTTGAACGTAAAGGGCATCATCGCATCACCGCATCACCGACAACCACAGCCAAGCGCCCTACTACACAACAATAAACTCAGTCCAATCCCCAGTCCCCAATCCCCAATCACTTGACATAATATCCACCTTGTTGACACCGCATCTGGTTAAGAGTAGGCTAACGTGCATGAGCGAACAATTGTCTTTGAAGAAAGGAACGGGCATGGCTGCCAGACGTCGGTCGAATGCAAAGATTGGGGTGACAGGGCTGGGACAACGGCAGGAGATTGGGCCGGATGTCTTCATTAACACATTCTATCGGGGCTGTACACCGGGTTTTGTGGTGACGGATGAGGGGGTGATTCTCATTGACACACCCTTGATCCCCGAGCAGGCTGAAGATTGGCGTTCACAGATTGAAGATGAGTGTCAGGATCTGCCGTTTCTCTACGTTTTCAACACCGATCACCACCGTGGACATGCCCTGGGCAATCAATACTTCATGCCCAGCAAAGTCATCGCGCACGAACGTGCACACAAAGAGATGGCAGGTTACACCGAAAATTTCAAAGAACGTGTATACAACAGTTTCAAGCGCGAACCGGATATTCAGCAGCAATTGACCAATATTGAGATCGTGCCGCCCCATGTCACTTTTACAGAGAGTATCAAGTTGCTCTACGGTGGTCGCCAGGTAGACCTGATCTTCTTGGGCGGTCACACACCGGCCACCAGCATTGCCTGGTTGCCCGAAGAGCGCATCTGCTTCGCCGGCGACGTCGTCTGGGTGGATCAGCATCCGTACATGGCGCAGGCCGATACATTGCAATGGATCGAAGCGCTGCGTTACGTGCGTGAACTTGATCCGGAGCAGATTGTCCCAGGGCATGGGCCTGTCTGCACGCCCGACGTCACCCACAAAGTCGAAGAGTATATTGCCTTTATGCGTGAACGGGTGCGCGACTACTACCGTCAGGGCAAAACCAAGAACGAAACCAAGAGCGGCCTTGTGGGCGAGATGGTGGAATGGTTCCCCGTGCCGCCGGAACGCAAGGCCAAGATCGAAAGCCAGATCAAATCGGGGCTGAACCGAGTCTACCGAGAGATCCAGCGCGAAGAAGAGGTTGCCGCCGCCCTTGCCAGCGGTAAAACCATTGTGCGTAGCGCCGACGACGATGACGATGATGACGATCAAGACTAAACATGGCCTACTCAATTAACGAAAAACTGAGCAATCCTGTTACCCAACTGCGCGAGGACTTGGAAGAAGCTGAACGTCTTGTGGTGCGTGTCACCAGCGAGAATGTCGAACGTTTTTTGCAATTGCTCGACCGTATTGACATTCAGTTGACTGAACTTTCTGCCAACAGTGGGCTCGATCTTCGCCCCGAAAAGACAAGGCAGGAGAGTCTACTCAGCCGTATCGAAAACAACCCACAACCGGTTGCGGCGGCGGCGGGGCGCGCTGGTGGCATGGCCAAACTGCGCGACCGGAACCCTGGCGCCGACGGTTTCTGGTGGCGGCTGGATGCCCTGCTGGCAGCCCAGCGAAGCAGAGCGGCCCGTCGCTTTACCGTCACCGTTGGTGGCATCATTTTCTTTTTTGCAGCACTCTACTTCGTCGTCTACACCTTCTTCCCGCCCAGTCCCGATGTCCTTGTGGTCAACGATGCCACCAACCGATTGCCCGATCTGGCGATGGAAGGTCGCTGGGACGAGGCGCTTGCCCTTATCGAGCAGTCGCAAGCGCAACTCAGCGCGCCCGACGTCGAACTCATGATATGGGAAGGCGTCATCGCCGAACAATTGGGCCTGGCCGAGCGTGCTGATCGGGTACTTGCCCAGGCGCGTGGGCTCATCGAAGCAGAAAATGAGGATCTCTATTGGGTGACCTTAGGCAACACCCGCGTCATGGCTGGCGACCTCGACGGTGCAAAGGTTGCTGCCGATGCGGCCCTGGCCCTTGATCCACTAGAGGGGCAGGCTTACTTCTTGCTTGGCAACATTGCCGAAAGCCGTGGCGATCTCTTGGGCGCAGTGGAAAACTACGAGCGCACCTTTGAGTATGCGTCTGAAAGCAACCCACAGTTGGCCGTCATCGCGCGCGTGCGGCTGGGGACGCTGCTCCAAAGCGGCGCTGGTTTCTTCCCAACCGACACAGCGCCTGAGACCCCAATGCCGACGTCTCCATAGAAAATCTCCATAGCAAAAGGACGAGCCGCCCGCGGTTCGTCCTTTACATAGTTTGCCCCATACCTTTGACTCTGTGCATCGACTCAGGTAAAATCGGAATGTTTGGTGGTCCCTGCCCCCTTAGCTCAGTGGATAGAGCAACGGTCTTCTAAACCCGCTCACCCCTGGCAACCGTCGCAAAAATGGCCCGTTTCTCTCTGGTAGAAGCTTCATTCTATCGGACAGGAAGCGGGCTTTTTCATGCCACAAGAACGGCGTACTACGTTTCAAGATGCGTTTGAAATCTTCCTGCTAGACGCTAAATCTAGGCGTCTATCCTCGCGTACTATCGAGTTTTACCAACAGCGTCTAGGCTGGTTCTTTGACTGGCTAGAGTCTGCCGACGTTCACCACCTGCAATCACTCACCCGTAACCATATACGCGCTTATCTAGGCAGCTTGGCAGACCGTGAATTGTCGGGTTACACCCAACATGCAATGGCACGCGCAATCAAAACGTTCTGTTTCTTCTGTGTGGGTGAGGAATGGATCGAAGTGTCACCTATGAAGGGTGTACGAATGCCTAGAGTAGATGACGCCATTCTATCCGCGTTTGAACCTGCCGACGTGCAACGGCTCTTGTCTGCTACCCGGTATGACCGCGACAAGGCGATCATACTGTGCCTGCTGGATACAGGATGCCGGGCAAGTGAGTTTCTAGGGTGGACAGGTGGCGACGTAGACACCAAGCAAGGCACAGTCAAGGTAAAGGGCAAGAACAGGAAAGAACGGATTGTCTACATGGGCGCAAAGGCACTGAAGGCGCTTTTACGGTACTTCATTGAACGGGGCAAGCCTTCACCAGTCGAACCCGTGTGGATTTCTCTCCGTGGTGGACGTGGGCTTACCTACAACGGTTTGCGGCAAATGCTCACCCGGCTAGGCGATGCCGCGGGCGTGGAAAAGGTAAGTCCACACAGGTTTCGTAGGACATTCGCTCTGTGGTCTCTGCGCAATGGTATGTCTATCTACGAACTACAGAGATTGATGGGGCATGCAGATATTCAGGTTTTACGGCGTTACCTGGCACTAGTTGAAAACGACCTGGCGCAAGCACACAAGCGTTATGGACCGGCTGACAACATGCTAGGTGACGACTGACGAATAGCGGGGCCGGGCAGCAAAATCTTATTTTTCAACCAAGCATAAGGGGGGAATTGAAATGTCAGAACATGAAATGCGAGAGATCTTCAAGAATATGCCGCCGGAACAACAGGATGTGTTTTTGGATATGCTACAGGCTCTGTACGACTCCGGTAGTACTGGCTCCAAAGAAAGCGCAAAACGGGCACGTACACGAGCGCGGCAAGTGGCGTTCGCAATGGACAAAAGGCGCAAGCGCGATGCCGACAACGTGACTCTTGACGAAGATGTCTATGGAGAGTTGCGCAGCTTGTTTGACGACGAAGGGGATAGTGACACTAGATGACCTTTTGCCCGTGAAAACGCCTTAAAACGGCTTAGAACGGGTTGGGGTTGGGTGAGAGTGCTACGAACACTCTCACCCGGCGCAATTTAACCGGTGAGGCAAACGGCGCGGGTAGATCATACCACCCGCGCCACAATCAAGAAAGTGGGTGCGTACCGTGGATTTACCAGAAGTGTTGCTAACTATGTTCATTGTGTTTTGTGTCGCTGCGGCTGTCCTGGCTGGTATGTGGTTCCTGCTACCTGTGGCTGTCTTGACGTGGGTGTTGATACCGGCAGCTGATAAAGTTGCCAACGATGTAGTCAACACGAGCGCACCCGGTAGCGGTTGCGCGCTGGTGTCGGGGCTGATTACTATCACCCTTGCCTTTGGCGTTGTCCTGTTGGCGTTGGTGGCCGGGGCCGTGGCCACAGGTGCGATATGAGACGCCAAACAGACCGTACATTCATTGTGGTGGCTGGCGTGCTGATTGCGCTGGCGTTGTGGGCAAAACCGCACCTGGGCGCACAGCCAACGTCAACAGATTCTGACGTAGTGGTGACGACGATACGCACACTGCAAGGGCAGACTATCGGCGGGCCGTCGCTGATTGTAGCGGTTGCCATTGTCGGGGCGTTTGCGTGGTGGTCGATAACACAAGAGCGCAAATTAAACGGCTGTCTGGGGCCTGTGGCATCGGTAGTGCTTGGCGTGGTGGCTCTGTGGCTGCTTTACATGCTAGGTGG
>WGMT01000006.1 GCA_016124945.1 bacterium
CCAATCACCAATCACCAATCACCAATCACCAATCACCAATCACCAATCACCAATCACCAATCACCAATCACCAATCACCAATCTCCCCCTCTCCTCCCCCTTTTGTACGATCCCCTAAGTCGTTGATATGATTAGAACAACGTTTTTGTTGTCCTATCCACTGCCCCATGAAAAATGACCTAAGTGTGTGGTCATTCGTGAGGATGCTGTTGTGAATGAAACTTTGATCAGAGTTGGCGCAATCTTGCTCCTTATCTTCGGCGCTGTTTACCCGCTGGCGGCAATGGTGGGCATGGCACTGCGCATGAACAAGCCCGGCCTGCCGCCCTTGGGGCCAACGACGGTGATGGTGCGCCTCATGTTGATCGCCACGGTACCGCTGGCCGGGATTTTGGGTGGTTTTGCCGGTCTAGTGCCTACGGTGTGGGAAAGTTTTGTGTTGCGTGTGTTGATCCTATCTGCTGCGGCGGCTTCGGTGCTTGGGTTTGTTGCGCTGGCAGTGCTCAACAGGTTGGAAAAGACACAGCAGCCGTCAACGACGCTGGAAAGCAAACCCGAAGCGGCAACCGAAACCGAAACGCCGGTAGAACGGCTGTGAAGATTCCCCTTTGATTGGAAAGTGTTTGATGCAACCCGACACCCACCGCTATCAGGCCCGTCGAATCTACCAAGTGTTCACCTTGCTTGGCGTCCTGGTGACGTTGCTCTTTGTGTGGACGCTGACACAGCAATTTGACTGGGTTACCTTTGTCTTTCTGACGTTTGCTGCGATTTTTGCCATCATTAACTTGCGCTGGGCGTTAAGCCGTATCGAACTGACGCCGTCTGGGGTGACACTCTACGAACCGTTGATCCAGCCCACCCATGTTGATTTTCGGCGGATGGTAACGGTCAACGAAGCGGGGCGCATGTTTCCCGGCGTGAGCATCGTCTACTATCCTGTGGGGCAAGATGGTTTGCTCGACATGGAAGATCCTCGCTCTCTCTTCTTGCCTGCCCTGGAAAACCAGGATGAGTTGCTGACTGTTCTGCAACACGAAATCCCCGAGTAAATCCTATGCAACCGGTGACAGTGAATCGCGACTCGCTGTTTGTGCGGCGTGTTTACGCGTCGGAAAGCGCCCAGCTACTGGCGTTTTTGCGTACCCTTTTACAGAAGGCTCCCTACAGTAGCGATATGGACGATGCCGCGGTCTTGGCCGAGTGTCTGCAACCGTCTCCGCCTGGGGTGCACCCTGTGCGTTGGCTAAAGCATGATCTTTTGGGCGTCTGGAACGAGGAAAATCTGCTTGGCTTTGCCGATATAGGCATCGGCTACGATCATACAAATTTTCATTTAGACGGGAGCCGCCCGCTCGGGCTTTTACGTTTTCTGGCGCTGCCTGCCGATTATGTACTGGCCGGGCGGGTGGCGCGACTGCTGTTGCGGGAACTGGATACTTTCTGGCGTGAAGCGGATGTGGGGCAGGTGCGGGCATTTTCGTTCAGTACAGGCTACCCGTCTTTTCAATGTGGGGCCGGCATGTTGCCCGCCTCCTGGGAGGAACATATGCAGTTCCTCTCTGAGGCGGGCTACCGCATGGTAGAGCGCTATTACTGTCTACGCTATCCACTGCAACGCCTTCTGGTGGAGACGTTTCCTCAAGGTACGTACACCTATTGGCCGTCCTATACGGAGGCGGATGGAGGCTTTCAGATTTTCGACGGTGATGCGCGAGTGGCGGTGGCGCGCATTGTGCGTCGACAAGTGCTGACGCCGGCCGGTGTCAACCCAATTGCTTATTTGAGCGATCTCGAGGTTGCACCGAAGTGGCGACGGCGTGGTATTGGGCGTTGGTTGGTGCGCCGATTGATCAACGACGCTCACCTGCTTGGCTGTCGTCAGTTGGTTCTCCACGTTAATCATGATGCCGAAGCGGCGATGGCTCTCTTCTACCAGGCTGGTTTTGAGGAGATCAACTATCGCGGCTATACGCTGGAAAAGCGACTGTGATGCATGTCCTCTTTGTTAGTGGCGAATACCCACCGATGACCGGCGGCGTTGGGGCCTACACCGCCGAGTTGGGGAAAGCCTTGCAAGCTTTGGGGATAGAAGTATCAGTTTTTACCAGCAAAATGGCGGAAGCTGGGGAAAACTCGCCAGTGTATCCCCAGAGTTATCCCCAGGTCTACCGGTGGGGATGGCGCGAAGTGGGGAAAATTACTGATGTTGCACGCAAAATTGGCGCGGATTGGTTGCACGTTCAGTATCAAACAGCAGCGTTTCACATGCATCCTGCCATCAATTTTGCACCGATTTTTTGGACACGTCGGGGCTTGCGTGTGGCGTGGACATACCACGATCTACTGGTCCCCTACCTTTTCCCCAAGGCGGGGGCGTGGCTGCGGCGCTGGGTCACCGAACGGCCGGCCCACACCGCCGATCTCACCATCGTGACAAATGAGGGAGACTTTCAGCAATTGCGTGGACGTGTCTCCAGCCTGAGGAAAATTCCCATCGGCAGCAACATTCAAGGACAATTCCTCGATGGCGTAGACAGGCAGAGGCGGCGAATGCAGCGAGGCTACGATGCATCATCGCTGGTAATTGCCTATTTCGGTTTTCTGAATCGTAGTAAAGGTGGGCTGACCTTGATCGACACGCTGGATTTGCTCGTACGTCAAGGATACAACGCTCATCTGCTCATGATCGGCGAGCGGGTGGGTGCCAGCGACACAACCAACGACGCTTACCTACGCACTGTGGAAGCGCGTATCAGTCAACTTGGCCTCGGCGAACGTGTCAAGTGGACGGGGCATCAGCCTGACAGCGAGGTGAGTGCTGATCTCAATGCCGCCGATGTGCTGCTCATGCCCTACACCGACGGCGTCAGCTTGCGCCGGGGAACGCTAATGGCCGGCCTTGCCAATGGCTGCGCCATTGTCACCACGATGCCGCAGTCTCCCCTTACCGAATTGGTAGACGGGCGCGATTTGTTGCTTGTACCGCCTGAGGATCCGTCTTCTGCGGCGGCGGCTGTGGCAAGAATCGTAACCGAAGACGGGTTGGCGCTGTTGTTGCGTGCCAATGCGCGCCAAGCTGCACAGCAGTTTTCCTGGCAGGTGATTGCCCAGGAACATTATGATCTGTATGCACAGTGAAGCTTGTCGACTTGAACGCTCTACCGATTGAACGCTCTACCGATTGAACGCTCTACCGATTGAACGCTCTACCGATTGAACGCTCTACCGAACTTTTGCCAACTTTCCCTACCGTCGTAGATAATCGCACCTTATGATCACTCGTCTTTTCTCACCACTGCCTGGCGCGGCCTTCTTCCGTTCCGCCTCTTTTGTTCGTGTTGCGTTGCTGCTCCTCATTCTTCTCAGTTTTGCAAGAGTCGTTTGGCGGCTGAATGCCAATAATTTATGGTGGGATGAAAGCCTGAGCCTCCAGCGTGCTGAGTCTGATTGGTGGACATTGTTGCGCGGCAAGATTGTAATGTTTGATGGTCTTGAAAGCGTGGCAAGTATTGATCAACATCCTTTTGGTTTTTTTGTTTTACTTGGTATACTTGTTCGTTTCATTGGGGAAGATGAGTTTGTCTTGCGTTTTCCGGCTGTGATGGGCACTGTTTTACTCGTACCCGTTATCTGGGCAATGGCCCGCTATGGCGCGCGGTGCTCGATCTTGCCGCCTGCTACACCGCTGATTGTGGCGACTCTGGCAGCATTTAGTCCATTCTTCCTCTACTATGGTCAAGAGGCAAGAATGTACACTTTGTTGCCTCTTCTGTCGATATTGCCTCTTTATCTACTTTTACGCTGGTTCAATACAGAGCCAGGTGCAGTCCGTCGGCGTTTGCTGATTGGTTATGGGGGCACTACGGTTTTTTTCCTGGTGACCCACTATTTTGCTGTCCTTGTGTTGCCTATCCACGCGCTATTGTTTCTACAATTCTTGTATAAACGGAGCCGACGTCTTGCATGGGGAATCGCTGCCGGTCTACTTGGCCTATGTCTCTTGATCGGTCTAACGGCGTCTTGGCTTATTTTGAGACAGCCCCTCAGTGGTAGAAATTTTAATCCGATTTCATTGCAGATATTGGTGCCGGATTTGTTAAACGCATTCAGCCTGGGGTTGAGTGTAAATATCGAGCAGGTTTGGTGGCTTAATGTTATCTTTGCTTTAACCGCATTTGTGGGTGCGGTATGGACGGTCGGCCGTTGGTCTAGACTAAAAGTTGGTGGATGGATCTGGCTGTTTGGGCTACTTGTTCCTGTACTGCTCTTGCTGATAATCAACTTGTTTCAGCCGGCGTACATGAACGCACGGCATTTGGCTATTATTAGTGGCTTTTATCTGCTTTTGTTGGCAGCAGGCATTGCCTTGGTGTGGCAGTGGCTTCGTTTCGTTGGTGTTGGTTTGATGGTTTTGTTCCTTAGCGGAATGGTCTACAGCAGTTTTAACTATTATACGATGCCGATCTATGGCAAAGACGACTTCGCTTCTCTTGGCGTGTATTTGCAGCGTGAATTGTCGCCTGGCGATCTTGTTTTGTTGAGTCCGCCTGAAATGTTGCGTCTTTATCGCTATTACCTGCCTGTCGATCGAATCGAAGAAGCTCGTCAACAGGGTATACAGATTGATTGGCATGGGGTTCCTACGCTCAATATTCTAGATACGCCGGAACGGATGTCTGCTCTAATACCGGGATATCGCCGAGTTTGGGTTGTTTCGTCTGGTATGGTTCCATTTGTTGATCCGCTGCGTACGGTGCGCTCATGGATGGATACAAACGCGTTTCAGATCCGCGACGTGAATTTCTTCAGTTCCCAATCTTTCTTAGAACTCGATCTCTATCTACCTGCTTTCCCCGAAGTGCCTGCACTGCCGCCGGATGTGACACCGGTCAATGCCAGTTTCGATCACAAGATCAATCTAGTCGGCTACCATGTGGCGCAACCACTGACCCCAAATTCGGTGATTCCGGTAACCCTGTATTGGCAAGCAATGCGACCGCTGGATGCTCAGTACAAGTACTTGCTTTACCTGGAGATGACCGGTGCAGATCGGCAAACAACGCGGCTGCCCGTGACGGAACGTGAACCCTACGACGGCTTTTCACCTACGGCTCAGTGGTTGCCTGATCAACTGCGAGTGGAGTACAGCGATGTTCTGCTTCCGCCGCACATCTATGAAACGGTCGCGGACGGAACGTTGCGGCTGGTGTTACAGATTTACGATGCGGCTACACTCGACACGCTGCCGATTCTTAGTACCACCCACGGTGAAATCGCTGCAGAGGGGCACCGGTTGCTTTTCGATTTCCCTGTTCCGCCCCCTAATTTGCCGTGAGAATCAACCGCGCCGATAATGTGCGCATACCGTGCCTACTCTCTTTTTGGATTGGGTCCATGCGCATTCCATTTTCCGGCAGAGCGGATTCATCGCTGTTTACTACATTTGAAAGCCGTTGGTGGCCATCAACATGGGCCGAAAGAATTGCGGTTGTCCTGATTATAGGGGTCTTTGCTGCTTTGGGGTTTGCCTACAGTGTGCAGGTACCGCCTTTTGAAACCCCTGACGAAGTACATCATTACGCCTTTGCCCGGCATCTTGCCCAAGGGAATTCCCTGCCGGTGCAGACAGTAGAGAATCACGGGCGCTGGGAACATGAAGGAACACAGGCGCCGCTTTACTACCTCATCTTGGGGCGCCTTATCGCCGGTATCGACCAAAGTGACTTTGAATTGGTTGATCAGGTGAACCCCTATGCCAATCTGGGCAACCCACTTTTCCCCGGCAACAAAAACTACATGCTGTACAGCGCTGTGGCATACCCACTTAGCGGCACTGTGCTGGCGGTCTCCATTGGCCGCTGGCTTTCGCTGCTTATGGGAATTGGCACTCTGTTGTTTTGCTATGGAATTGCACGCTTTGCCTTCCCAGGGTCAACCGGTGCGGCCCTTGCGGCGCTCTTGACCGTTGCAGCCATTCCACAATTTCAGTTCATAAGCGCTACGGTCTCTAACGACAATGCGGTGATCCTGTTTGGCTCGGCGGTGCTTTTCTGGCTGGCGCGTCTGCTCTCGCTGCCGTCAGAACGTCCGATCCTTTGGTATGAATGGGGTGTGCTAGGCGTGTTGCTGGGTGCGGCTGCCCTGAGCAAATTGCAGGGTCTGGGGTTGCTGGGGCTGGCTGCGATGACGATTCTATGGCTTGCCTGGTTACGCCGAGATTTCAGACTGTTGCTGCGCGCCTTTTTACCGGTTGCACTCCCTGTTTTGCTGATTGCCGGGTGGTGGTACTGGCGTAATTTCACGCTGTACGGTGACTGGCTGGGTGTCGATCAGCTACTGAGCATCAACGGTATGCGTTCTGATCCACATACACTCGCTCAATTCTGGGGTGAACTGCGTGGTGTTCGCTACTCTTTCTGGGGCTTGTTCGGCTGGTTTAGTATCTTGATGCCGCTGTTTATCTACCGAGTGCTTGATGTGATCTCACTGATCGCTGTTGCCGGTGTCGCGGTGACTCAATACTCGTTGTGGCGGCGCGAAGACAGCTTCCCCAAGCAACAAACGGCGCGACGTGTCCACTTGCTGGTGTTGGTGTGGTTCGCTATGCTTGTAGCCCTGCTCCTCTATTGGCTTAGTTTCGCTACGAGTGGACAAGGACGCCTCCTCTTCCCGGCACTGGGCGCCGTGGGCGTCTGCCTGGTGATGGGCATCGACGTCTGGGTAAGGCGTTTTGCATGGCAATTGCGCTACGCCCTCGTGTTGTCGGTACCTGGGGGGCTGCTGATTGCTTCGCTCTATGCCCTTGTTGTACTTTTGCCCAGGAGCTATCAGGTATTGCCGGCGGTGGCAACACCCCCCATCAGCGCAGAAAGTCGGCAGGTTGTCTTTGGTGAGCAGATTGAACTGATGGCTGTGGATGTACCTCAGGGGCGCTTTGTAACCGGCGATGTCATTGAGGTGACGCTCTACTGGCGAACTCAGAGCCCTATCGCACAAGACTACCCACTGTTTGTGCAACTCCTGTCGCCGGATCAGCAGGTGCTGGGCAATATTACCAGCCACCCCGGCTGGGGACGCCTCCCTACCACACTTTGGGAAGTGGACAAGGTTTATGTGGATCAGTACCGCCTGCCTGTGGACGGGATAATTGACGCGCAATCACCTGTGGCCGCAACGGTTGCTGTCGGCTTCTTCGATGCGCGCACACAGGAACGGTTGCCCGTCCGTACCGCCGACGGCGAGGACGCAAAGTACGGCGTGGTTGCAACCCTCGATCTACTCCCCTACGCGATGTTGTCTACTTCTGCGCCTGACTTACTGCCGGCGGACGCGCAGTTTGGTGATCAAATACGCTTGAGTGGCTACCAATTCCCCGTGCAAATGGATACTGCTGCATCTGCCGGCAAAGCAGATGTAACCGTCTTGCTCGCCTGGGATGTGGTGACCGCACCCAACAACGACTATACCGCCTTTGTGCACCTGACGGACAGCAACGGTGTACAAGTTGCCGGTCATGACCAACCCCCCGCCCAAGGACGGTTTCCCACCAGCCGCTGGCAGCCGGGGGATCGCATCCTCAGCCGATTCCCCATTTCTCTTGACGGCGTCGCCCCTGGCGTATACGAAGTATGGATCGGCCTCTACGCAGATCAGGCGGGGGCAATCCGCTTACCGGTCAATTCCTCTGCTCTACAGATCCGTGATCAACGTCTCCTATTGGGTACCCTCACAATTCGTTAGCCCGAATTTCCCCTTCCTTTCTAAGTGAATGTAAGGCATTCTCGCGTTCTGAAATGTTTTTTGTACGCGTATGCGCCAAATATCCCATAATTTTGATCTCCAAATCTGCCGAAAATGTAATAGCAGTAATCCGTCAGTCATTGCCGCTTCATCCAGAATCGGCACGGTGTGCACGAAATGTGTGTGTCCAGCCCCTGTACACCGAGATGAGATCGACCAATGCAGATTTGAAACTGTCAATTTTATTTTCGCGTGTATGCCCGTGGATGGAAAGGAATACGAATATGAGTGCTGCACCAGCAATTCGCGAACCACGTACCAAAGCGTATGGCACAAGCCCGCAAAAGACTACAATCCTAGCGGATGAGGAACATCTTGTGATCTTTACGCTCGGGAGTGAAAACTACGGCGTAGACATCAGCGAGGTTTGGGAAATCAACACCATGTTGGATATCACCCGTATTCCGCAGTCGCCCGACTTCATCGAGGGGGTGATCAACCTGCGCGGGCAAATCGTCCCGGTGATGGATTTGCGCAAGCGCCTTGGCCTTGCCGCCAAATCCTATGATCGTGATACCCGCATTATGGTCATTCAAACCCTGGGCAACCGCCTAGGCCTCATCGTAGACAGTGTACGCGAAGTGGTCAAAGTCTCACAAGACGTGATTGAGCCACCGTCTCAATTGACCACGCTAATCGAAGATAACTACCTGCGCGGCATTGCCAAGCTTGAGAGCTACCTGATCATTCTCCTTGATGTGCATCGGCTGTTGAATGAAAATGAACAGCAAGAGATCGAAGAGATCCAGGGCGACTGAGCCTATAGTCGGTGGATTCCTTTCGATGTGCCTAACGTTTGGTAGTCAAACCAATATTTCATGGATAGAGGTGTGCCGTGAGTAGACATTACGATCTAACGCCAGATGAGGCCGATGTTTTCTTTGCAGAAGCCAACGAACTTCTGGAATCGTTAGATAGTGATCTCGTTTTGATCGAACATTCTAACGACGATGAACTGATCAACCGGATCTTCCGTGCCGTCCATACGCTCAAGGGTGCGGCCGGTAGCATCGGACACGAGCCGATGGCGCACCTGGCCCATGCCTCGGAAACTGTGTTGGACAAGGTACGCAAACATGAGTTGGGCGTCTCTTCGGGTATGGTCGATGTGCTTTTTGTTGTCGTTGACAGCTTGAAACAGTTTTTGAACGACATTGTCAACGATCAAGCGCCGTCTGTGCAGGTTGATGCACTGGTACAACGTGTCAGCCGATTGCTCGAAGTCGATGTGGAAGCCGAGACTGAACAAGTCAACGTCGACCTGCCACCGCTTGACGACGCCGGGCGCGCCATGATGCAGGAAGCCGTCAATGCTGAGCAGAACATCGTTGTCATCTATGCCGATGCCGACCCGGAAGGGATAGCCCCCATGGCCCGCTTGCTGCAAGTCTATATGCAGATCGAGCAAATGGGGTGCCAGATTATCAGTTGTGTCCCAACCATGGAGCAACTGGAAGTGGGCGAAGGACAACAGGTGCTGGTGGCAATCGTGGTCACCGACCTGATTTCTTCCACCCTGCAAGATGAACTTGAGCATATCGCCGATCTCCGTTCCGTCCAGGTGGCCGATTTTACCAATGCCGCCGACATGCTGTTTGCGGATGTCGGCAGCAGCGTCCAGCCTGAATCGATTGCTTGGAGTGAAAATACCACGGCTGCCGAAATCCCGGCTGCGGCGGCCCCTGTCGACTCTCCCTCTGCTGCTTCAGGTGAAGAAAGCGGCGGTGCCAATGGTGCTGCCGGCAAACGTCAGAACAGTAACAACGGTGGTCGCACCGTACGCACCAGTATCGAGCGTCTGGACAATCTAATGAATCTGGCCGGCGAACTGGTGACCGACCGCAATCGTATGTTCAAGATCTACGAAGATCTGAGCCATGCGCTGACCGAAGAGCAACTTCAGGTGCTCAACGACACCATCACCCATTTGTCGACCATCACCGATCAGTTGCATGACGAAGTCGTCAAGGCTCGTATGCAACCAATCGAGTATGTCTTCAACAAATTCCCACGCCTGGTGCGCCAGATCAGCCAGGAGTTGGGGAAACAGGTCGAACTGGTGATGTCGGGGCAGGATACAGAAGTTGACCGCTCTGTGATCGAACAGGTGAGCGATCCACTGCTACATCTCGTGCGCAATGCCATCGATCACGGTATTGAAAAGGTGGAAAAACGGATTGAGAACGGCAAATCGCCGGTGGGCCGCCTGACTTTAAGCGCTCGCTCAGAAGAAGGCAGCATCATCATTACCATCTCTGACGATGGGCATGGCATTGATGGCGAAAGGGTGAAACAGAAGGCCATTAACATGGGCCTGATCACCAGAGACCAGGCCGCCGCCATGAGCTACGCTGAAGCCATTGATATGGTCTTCTTGCCGGGGTTAAGCACTGCAACCCAAGTGAGCGACCTCTCTGGCCGTGGCGTGGGTATGGACGTGGTGCGCAGCAACATTCAGCGCCTGAATGACTCAGTGGTCGCCTACAGCACACCGGGCGAGGGAACCATTTTTGAACTGCGCCTGCCGTTGACGTTGGCCATCATTCCCACGCTGCTGGTGGAAGTGCGCCATCAAGTCTTTGCCTTGCCGTTGCACAATGTGTTGGAGATCTTCAAACTTGAGGCTGACCAGATTAGCACCGTTCGGCGCAGAGAGGCCGTCTATGTTCGTGGTGAGATCCTGCCCATCTTCAGGCTAGCCAGTATCTTTGGCACGAGCAAAGACAAACTACCCTCGGCCAGTGCTGAGGTGAATGCTGCAAAAGATCAGAACAGTGGTGAGTTTGTGGTGTCGCTGAATCATCGCGACAGCCGGTTTGGTGTTGTTGTAGAGAAGTTGTTGGGCAAACAGGATGTAGTGATTAAATCATTAGGCTATCCAATCAACAATGTTCGTGGGTTGTCTGGTGCAACGCTACTGGGCGACGGCCGAATCGGGTTGATTGCAGATATTGCAGCGCTGGTTGGGCTGGCGCTTAGTCAGGAGCATGTCACAACTGCTCACCTCTCAGTGGATGCCGCAGAGGCATAGGAGAAAACAATGTCACAAAAAATCTTGATTGTGGATGACGCCAAATTTATGCGTGTCCGTTGCGCCAGAATCTTGAGCGAGCAGGGTTTCGATGTCATCGAAGCTGAGAATGGCATTCAGGCAGTGGAAAAGTATCAGATCGAATCGCCGGATGCTGTGTTGATGGACATTAGTATGCCGGAAATGGATGGGTTGAACGCACTGCGTGCCATTCGAGAATTGGATCCGGCGGCACGTGTGGCGATGCTGACAGCGATGGGGCAACAGAATGTGGTGATCGAGGCCATCAAGGCCGGCGCCAAAGATTTCATTGTCAAACCGTTTGAGCCGGAGCGGGTGTTAAATTCTTTGGGCAAACTGTTGATGTAGCCGGGCCGGAGTATCAAGGTCTGGGCTCTCATCAAACAATGCGACCGTCTAGGAACGAGGCTTTTCATGAACTATCGCCAACCACTGCGAACCGCTTCAGGTACGCCGCCATCTACGACAGAACAGGTAACCAAGCCCATTCGTGTGCTTACGGTCGATGATTCTGCCTTGATCCGCCTTACCCTGAATCGTTACCTAAATCGTTACCCTGATATACAAGTTGTGGGGCAGGCCAGCAATGGTCGCGAAATGCTGGCTCTTGTAACGACACTGAAGCCTGATGTGGTGGTTTCAGATGTCGAAATGCCTGAAATGAACGGAATTGAGGCGCTGGAGCAGTTGATGCGCACCCACCCGGTGCCGGTGATTATGCTCAGTAACTTAACCTCTGAAGGTGCTGCGGTTACGCTCCATGCGCTGGAGATCGGCGCTTTTGATTTTGTGGTGAAGCCCCAACCAGGCGTCACCATGGCCGATACAGTGAATGTCCTGATCGAGAAAATTCGCCATGCGGCGCAAGCCCCTGTACGTGTATCAGGACGTTTGTCCAGAGCATTGGCCGAAGCCTCCGGTGCCGAAAAGAAGCACAGCGTCGGGAAATCTGTCGCCACATTGCAATCGACAGATACCCTGTTGATGGTCGCGAGTTCCACCGGGGGACCGTCGGCGCTTACAGGCTTTTTCTCGTCACTTGCGCCGGATCTGCCCATCGGCGGTGTGATTGTACAACACATGCCAGTCGGCTTTACCACCATTCTTAGTGAGCGGCTCGACAAAAGCTGTCACTATCGTGTCTTGGAAGCAACACCTGGGGCGAAGATCCAACGGGGTCAGTTTTTGGTGGCGCCAGGGGGATCACATCTTGTCTTCGACGAAAAGGGAGTGGCGCACTTGTCGGATGCACCCACCGTTAACGGGGTACGACCGGCGGCTGATGTCACAATGAAAAGTCTGGCTAAGGTCTACAAGTCGCAAATCCTGGCTGTCGTCTTAACCGGTATGGGCAAAGATGGCTTTGTAGGCGCCCAGGAAATTAGCCGACATGGCGGCAAAATCCTGGCGCAGGACGAAGAGAGCTGTGTTGTCTACGGCATGCCTCGTCACATTATCGAATCCAATTTAGCTCAGGGAATCGGCTCTCCTGAAATCCTTGGGCAAAGTATCGCTGGGCGGGTAACAGAATCATGAACTCGAATAAATTCACCTCTAGTGTGCAAAGCCGCACCAGCAGCGGTGCTGCCGGTGTAAAACCAGCAGCATCCAGTCTTTTTGAAAACAGTACATTGTTTAAAGGGCTGAACGACAACAAGCAGTGGACCATCAGCAACGACAATTACAAGTTGCTGCGCGACGCCATTATGGATCTCCTCGATCTTGATCTAAACCATTACCGCACACAGCAGATGGAACGACGGCTCACCACATTGCTGGAGCGACGTCATGCCACATCTTGGCAGGCCTATGTGGCAAATCTGCGCCGGGATTCGGTAGAGTTGGATTACTTTCAGGAGTTCATCACCATCAACGTCTCCTCGTTTTATCGAGACGCCGATAAGTGGGATTTCTTGCGTAGCAAGATTCTGCCGGAACTGATGGCCGCCAAGCCAATGCAGGGGATCAATGGCTGGAGCGTGGGCTGTTCCATCGGCGCCGAAGTGTACACCCTCTCAATGTTGTTGACGGAAAAGGCACCGAATCGCCGCCATGCCCTCTGGGCAACAGATATTGACGCACGTGTCCTCGAACGGGCCAAAGCGGGGGGACCCTACTTCCAGAATGAACTGCGCGAACTGCCCAGCGAATTGGTGCAACTGGGCATGAACCCGGTTAGCAGCCAGCTACTTACAATGAAACCGGCGATGAAATCAATGGTTGAGTTCGGTAAGTTTAACTTATTGAAGGATGAAACAACCCGAAAGTTCGACCTCGTCATGTGCCGGAACGTTGTCATCTATTTCACCACTGAAGTGAAGCCGCAGGTTTATCAGCGGATGGCGCGTGCTCTGCGCCCCGGTGGCATTCTTTTTATCGGTAGCACCGAGACGATTGCTAACTACCAACAACTCGGGTTTGACTATATTGCGCCTTCTTTCTACAG
The DNA here is from genome assembly GCA_016124945.1 of bacterium. Classification (GTDB taxonomy): domain Bacteria; phylum Chloroflexota; class Anaerolineae; order Caldilineales; family Caldilineaceae; genus RI-153. Next base: position 13,302 of record WGMT01000006.1, read on the forward strand.
GTTCATCGGCTAAGGCGCCGATGTTGATGGGGTGAATATCTTACGAAGATCTATTGTCAAAACTCGGTCAACGGCATGTCGGGCTGACCATTAGTACTTAGGAGAATATGCAGTGAGTGTCAACTTCATGAATCCATTTTTAAAAGCAGCCAAGACTGTGTTGGCAACTGAGGTCGGTGCAACAGTGAGTCGTGGTGATGTTGCCCTCGAAAACGACTGTTACACCCCATCGGATGTGACTGTCTTGTTAAGCGTAGTCGGTGATGTCCGCGGCGTCGTCCTGTACAGTATGAGCACTGAAATGGCGCTGAACATGGTCTCTACGATGTTGGGGCAAGAGATGCAAGAGTTCGATGAACTGGCCCAAAGCGGTATTGCCGAAATGGGAAACGTCATCACTGGGATCGCCACAACGCATCTGGCTGAGGCCGGTTACCGCTGCTCGATTTCGGTGCCTACCTTGATTGTTGGACGTGGCACCATGCTTTCCACGCTGGACTTCAAACGCCTGGTTGTGCCTCTGCAAACCAGCATCGGCAACCTTTCGATCCACATTGCTCTGCGCGAAGACCCGCGTGCCGCCGCCAATTATGCACCCACCAATGGCAAACACTCGATGTCGGAGCGAGCGTAACTGATTTCTTAGTATAAAACTTCCTTTTTTGAGGGCGCTTGCGCAGCGTGGCGCAGGCGCCTTCTGTTTTTTCTACTTTAAAAATACCCACCCAATCACTGGTCACCCTGGTAATAGCCGTTCGGTACTGACATAAAACATGACTAACGTACCATAATCAAAGCGTAAACCGTCTGTTATCTTCATATACAGAAAACGGTTTTACACAACCGCATCTAATCAGAGGCACTGCGAATCCTCTGACGCCCTCCAACCTCTTCGATGCGAGAATTGAAAGTACGATAGGAGTATCTAATGGCCCGTATGCTTGTTGTTTCCAGTGAGATGAAGGATTTTCAGATTGTTCAGGCTGCCGTCATCGGCGAATCACATTTTGTGAGCCATACCACCAGCGGTTTGCAGGGTGTGAAATTGGCCCAAGAAACATTGCCTGACATTATTTTTATTTCAAATCGGGCCGAAGACTTAGACGGCCTCAGCCTTTGCGAGTACCTGCGCTATAACTTGCAACTGCCGTCTCTACTCGTCATGGTGCAAGATGAGAATAGCTCTGAATCTCGTGTGGCCAGCTATAAAGCCGGCGCAGATGACATTGTGACCAAGCCAATGCATCTAACCGAAATGCACCATCACCTCAAAGCACTCATGCGCCGAATTCCCCACGCCGAATTGGAACAGGACCGCATCTCGGTGGGGTGTCTCACGCTGGACCGCACAGCCTGCTCCGTCTACGTGAAAAACCGGGCCATTCAACTGACCCCAAGTGAATTTAACCTGCTCAATCACTTAATGTCGAACCCGGGCCGCATCTTTAGCTCAGAGGAACTGCTGCGTGACGTGTGGAACTACCACCCCGGCACCGGCGACCCGGCCATTGTGCGCATGCAGGTAATGAAATTGCGCAACAAGATCGAACAGAATCCCAGTGAACCCAGCTTTCTCCAGACTGTTTACCGTCATGGCTACCGTTTTGTAGGAGACATTGGCTAAGCGTTTGCGGTTGATAACCGAATCGCCCTAACAGACCGGCTGACATGGATGCGTGTCAGCCGGTCTGGCTGTGACGAGACGGAGAACTTGTCTTGATGCATGTTGCTTCCGCCACTGCACAATTGCGAAAGCTGTTACGGATGTTTTACAGGGTGCATACCTGGCAAGAATGAACATAGACATTGCTTGACGATATAGTAAGACCAGACCTCCACTATGGGAGGAAAGTCAACTCGTCGGGCACCGTCTGCCGGAGGAAAATAATGATCGATGTCACGCGTCTGGATGGACGTACCTTTACACTGAATGCCGATCTGATCGAAATTGTGGAATCAAACCCCGACACCTTCATTCGGTTGGAGAATGGCAACAGCTTTGTGGTACGTGAGAGCCGGCAGGAGATCGTACGCCGTATCATCGCTTATCGTCGTCAAGTTTTCCAGGATTGCCACTCACTTGACGAATCTGTGGTCGATATCCAGATGAAGCCGGCCTCTTAGCAAAGTTGAATTTATCAAATGCTTCTGTGTCTTACTGCAGCTACATGGGATTACAAATGGATAAGGTGAAGTTACGATGAGTCCACTTGCAATTGTCGGCCTTTTGTTGGCCCTTGGTGGTGTTGTCTTTGTGGTGATTGTTGCCGGTTCATCACCTGCGGCGCTCTGGGATGTTTCGTCTTTTGTGCTGGTTCTGGGCGGTACTATCGGCATCACCATGATGACAAGCCCCACAGACGACGTGATCACGGCTGTGAAACTGTTTGCACGCGCCTTCGGCAATGCAGATCCCAAATATGTTGACACCATCAACCTCTTCGTTGAACTGGCCGAACAGGCCCGCCGCGAAGGACTGTTGAGCCTGGAAGAACGCATCGGCCGCATCGACGACAAGTTTATTAAAAAGGGCATGCAGTTACTCGTCGACGGTACCGATCCTAACTTAATTCGTCAGATGTTGGAATTGGATATCGATCAGTTAGCCATACGCCATGCTCGCCGCTATGGCACCGTAGAATTGATGGGCGCCTATGCCCCGACAATGGGCATGTTGGGCACCGTTATCGGTATTATCTTCACCCTCTCAAACCTGACTACACCGGATGAGATTGGTGCCAAGGTGGCCATTGCCTTCATTACCACCTTTTACGGCGCCCTTTTTGCCAACTTCATCTTCTTGCCTATTGCCGGGCGCCTGAAACGAATGAGCCAGGCCGAAGTCTCGGAACGCGAACTGGCGATGGAAGGCATGCTTTCTATTCAAGCCGGCGACAACCCCCAGATTGTGCGCCAAAAACTCGAAGCCTTTGTTCCCGTCGGACTACGTGACGGGCTGGGCCAAAAAGAAGGATAGGGTCTGACAATGGCAAGAAAAAAGGTCCCTGAGACAGTAAAAGATGAGAGCAAACGCTGGTTGGAAACTTTTTCTGACCTAATGTCGCTACTGCTCGTCTTCTTTATTCTACTTTTCGCCTTTGGGCAGGCTGATCTGGCCCGGTTTCGATTGCTCTCGAACAGCCTGCGCGCCGCCTTTAACGGTGTTACCGTCTTTAGTGGTGGTATGGGCATGGGTGATGGCTTTGACGCCAATGGCATGGAAGATCCAGCCACCAATATGATCAACTTTGGTTCTCTGCCCGAACGCAAATATGAGTACGTCAAAGTCAGCTCTTCGTTAACGGAATACGCCATGGAAAACGGGCTGGCAGACAAAATCGCCGTCAATATCGGCGAAGAAGGCATTTACATCAGCCTTTCCAGCGCGCTGCTCTTTCCTTCAGGAAGCACTGAACTAGGGCCCGACGGCAAGAGAACGTTGGATGCCATTGCCAAGTTGTTGAACGGGATCAAAAACGATGTACGTGTTGAAGCGCATACCGACGACACTGCAACGGCAAGCCCTGTCTACCCGACCAACTGGGATCTATCAAGTGCACGCGCCGTCTCTGTTGTACGCTACCTACAGTCAAATGGCGAAGTTGCACCGCAGCGACTTTCAGCCGTAGGCCTGGCCGAGTTCCACCCGCTTTATCCGAACGATACGCCGATTCACCGTTCGTTGAACCGGCGGGCCGATATCTTGATTCTCTTTCCGCCTGAAGAAGAAGCGCCGATTATCGATCTTCAACTCTCCACCGCCAATAACGAACCTCAACAATGAGGCTAGCTGAAGAACTTAGAACTGTGAAGGAAAGCTTATGAGTGCTGTTATCGGAATCTTCAAAAAGATCATGGTTCCCATTGTGGCTGTGTTGGTGACTGTGGTGTTAGGTGTGGGCTTACTGCTTAGTGGCTTACTGCCTTTTTCCATTCAATTAAGCACCGGTGGTGCGACTGCTGCTGATGGCAGTGCCGTGTCTGCCGCGCCACAGCCTACACCGCTGCCCTACTACCAGCCCCCGCAAGAGCTGCACGAACTTAGCGGCGGCATTCTCTACACCATTGACCAGCGCATTGTCAATCTTTCTGATCCGGGTGGCTATCGCTTCTTACGCATCTCGATTGTGTTGGAATTCTTGCCCCCCTCTCCCGATTACTACACGCTTACCGGCGAGAAGCTGACCGCCGCCGAAGACGCCTTTCGCCTGGAAATCGACAGACAGAAGCCGCTGATCGATAACGTGGTCACCGATGTCCTCACCAGTAAGATGTTCGACGATATCTTCACTGTCGAAGGCAAGGTGGTGTTACGCGAGCAGCTACGCCAGGAGATCAACCTGCAACTGCGCAACCGCCACGTACAACGTGTGCTGATCACCGATTTTGTGATTCAGTAACTCCCTATCTTCCGTTTAAACTGACTTTTTGATCTGATTTTCAATGAGACGGAGTAACCTTCCGTGAGTGATCCGTTGACCAGTGGTCTACTGAGCCAGGACGAAGTCGATTCCCTGCTCAGTATGCTCAACCCTAGCGCAGAAGAAGAAGACAGTGCTGCCGATGAGATGCCACTCGCCGGTTCACTGGAAGTAGCGGGCGAAGTTGTACGTCGCTACGATTTCCACCAGCCGGATCGCTTTAGCAAGGAACACCTGCGCACACTGCGCATGATCCACGAAAACATGGCGCGTCGGCTGGCGTTACAGCTTTCCACCAAGATGCGCACATCGGTCGACGTGATCTTGTCATTCATCGATACAGGGCCGTACGGCACATTCATTCAGCAGATTTCGGCTGCGCCCAGCGCCATGCACCTGATCAGCGTCAAGCCTCTCCCGGGGCGCGTCTTGATTCAATACGATAACCGACTGGCCGATATGTTGGTGGATCGGCTGCTGGGCGGCTCGGGCAAACCAGGACGCAGCATGGATCGAGAGCTAACTGAATTGGAGATGGAACTGCTCTCGTCTACCACCAACGACGCCATTAACGCCATTATCGACGCTTGGGAAGGCACCATCCTGCTTACCCCCAAGCTTGAAGAAAAGCTGACCAATCCTTTCTTTGTACAAGTAGCTCTGCCTAGCGATACCTGCGCCTGGATCTCTTTTGAGATCGCCATCGGCGGCAGTAGCGCCGCCATGAATCTCTGTATTCCTGCTTCTGTATTGAAACCGGTAACACCGAAACTAAGCCCACAAGCGTGGATCTCGGGGAGTGGTCAACAGACGGATGAAGAGGATCTATTGGTGGTCCGCAAACATGTTCGCCGTCACCTTGATGCCCTCTATCTGGAACTAACTGCCGTCCTGCCGGGCAGCGAGCTGACGCTCTCTGAACTGATGTCGTTGCAAGTGGGCGATGTGATTCCGCTAAATCGCCACATTAGCGAAGAGGTGATCCTCACCATGCAGGATCGCGAAAAGCTGAGCGGTAACCTGGGCACCCATCGCGGCAAAATCGCCGTCGAGATTACCGAGTTGATCGAAGATCCACTGATCACCGTCCAGACATAGTCGCTTTGTTCCGAGCACGCAACGACAACCCGATCCCATACAGCAGGAGGCCAACTTGGTGGACCCTAATCTACTCAGCGATGAACCGATGGACGACGAAGATGATTTTTCGATCAAACCATCGGAATTAGAAGGCATCACTGTCAACCCGGCCAGCTTCGCCGAGCTTCACCCCAAAACGCCACCTGTCGGCAAAGGCCGTATTGCTAATGGGCGCACCGATACCACCAGCCTCGAAATGTTACTTGATATCGGCCTACAGGTGACCATTGAATTAGGCCGTGCTCGAATGACCATCAAAGAAGTGCTTTCGCTTGGCCCTGGCACGGTGGTGGAGCTGAACCGTGTCGCCGGCGAGCCAGTGGACATTCTGATCAACGGCAAAGCGATTGCCAAAGGCGAAGTTGTGGTCTTGGGCGACATGTTCGGTGTACGCGTTACCGACATCATCCCACCCGCCCAACGCGTAGAAAGTATGATGTAGCAGGTACTTATGGAAAGCCCACAGGTAGAATCCGGCGTTGTACACAAGCTTGTCTCTTTCTGGCAAACCAGCAAACTGACACGAGCACAGATTGGGCTCGTAGCCCTGGCGCTGTTGACACTGCTCTATGCCGTGTTGTGGATCGTAGTGGAACGCCCTGCCGCCGTTGCCCAAGCACAAGGAACGCCGCCTGTTGGCACCCCCATTGCTGTTGAGCAGGCAGAAACATCGCCCGCGGCCGAGGAAGGCGCGCTCAGCGCCACCTTCCTCGGTGAATACGACAGGCTATCCGGCGCGTCAGCTGAGGCTGAATCTGTCGGCAACCAGGAAAGTGGCGCGCCCCTGGGGCCAACTTTAAACACGCTCTTCTTCTCCCTTCTCTTTGTGGGCGGCATCGCCTATGCAGGTATCTGGGGTTACAAGCAAGTACTCGTGCGCCAACAGGGCTTGCCGGCGATGGTGAGTGGGAAACAACTCTCTGTACAAGAGACACAATTGCTTGGCCCGAATCAACGCCTGCACCTGGTGCGGCTTGGGAGTGAGACATTCTTGTTAGGCGCGACGGAACATACCATCACCTGTCTGGCGCGGTACGGCACAGAGTACACAGACAACTCGTTTAATGCGCACCTGGCAGCAGCTACACAGCAGAAGCCGGTAACGACTGCCACTGTGCCCCAGCCTACGTCGCTCCAAGAAAGCCTTGACTCGCTGCGCAAAGTACAGCATCGACCACATGGGGGCGAAAATGCGTAGATTGCGTTGGTTGCCGCTACTGGGCTTTATGCTCGTGCTGGCCGGTTGTTCCAGTGATGCCACCGGCAGCGCCGATGCAGTTTCGCTTTCGCTCAGCGTCCCCGGCCAAGGAGAAGGGCTGAGCAACAGCGTACAATTGCTACTCTTGCTGGCCGGGATGTCTTTCTTGCCCTCGATCCTCATGTTAATGACGGGCTTTGTGCGCATTGTGATTGTCCTCTCTAGCTTGCGCATGGCATTGGGTGTGCCGATGTTGCCGCCCAATCAGGTGATCATCGGCATGTCGCTGATTTTGAGCTTTTTCGTGATGGCTCCCACCTTCGAAACCATCAACGACACGGCGTTGCAACCATATCTCGAAGGGCAAATGGACGTTGCGCAGGCAATTTCTGTAAGCAGTGAGCCGATGCGCGATTTTATGTTTGATCAGGTGGATGAAAGCGATCTGGCGCTCTTTGTCTACCTTTCGGGTAGCGAACGCCCCCAATCGCGCGAGGACATTCCCACCTACGTCCTCATCCCTGCGTTTGTGATTAGCGAACTGAAATTGGCTTTTCAGATGGTCTTTATCATCTATGTGCCCTTTCTGGTCATTGATGTTGTCGTCTCCAGTGCGTTAATGAGCATGGGCATGATGATGCTGCCGCCCACCATCATCAGCCTTCCCTTTAAGCTGTTGCTTTTTGTAATGGTAGACGGTTGGAATCTCCTTATTCAGAATCTGGTTCTAAGTTTCTTGGGGTAAAACATGAACGAAGCAATGGTTATGGAGTTAGGACGCGATGCGTTCACCATGATGATAGTGCTCAGCCTGCCGGTACTCGGTGTCAGCCTGATAATCGGCCTGGTGATCAGCCTGATCCAGGCCATCACACAAATCCAGGAAGTAACCCTGACATTCGTGCCTAAGATCATCGGCATTATCGCCATTATGGCTGTCCTTGGGCCGTGGATGCTTCAACAGATGCTGGCCTTTACCGTTACGTTATTTGATTTCATTCCGCGGCTGTGACGATTGACGATTTTCGATTGACCCTGGCGGGACCACAGAGCAAGGTGCAACGCACGGGTTGGCTCATGATGCCGAAGAGACAACATAGATGTCCACGGCTTTCCGCCACCCGCCATCCGCCATGCGCCGCCAACTGCTAACCGCTACCCGCTCTCCGCAAATTACGACCTTGTTACAGATCGCTTACCCCTTTCATCTGCTCAGCCGCGTACACTGCACACATGAGCATCCCGATCTCCTTTCCCTACACATTTTTCCTGCTATTTATCCGGCTGCTGTCGTTTTTTCAGATCGCGCCTATCTTTAGCCAGCGCTCAATCCCGGCACAGGTGAAGATTGGTTTGGCCGCACTACTGGCCTTTTTGTTGGCGCCACTGAGCCCTGTTCAGGCGTTGCCTGAGAGCGATCTGCGCTTTTTTACCCTCATTGTTCAGGAGATCATGGTGGGGCTGTTGTTGGGGTTTGTGGTCCAGTTGCCGATGTTGTTGTTCAACATGATCGGCCAACTTGTCGCCAGCTCTATGGGGCTGAGCTACCCTACCAGCATTAGCCCCATGTTTAGCGATTCCTCGCCGCCGGTGGTGGAGTTTTATCAGCAATTTGCGCTCATGATCTTCATTATGTTGCGCGCCGACCATGTGGTGCTGCTCGGTCTGAAACAGATGCTCGTCGTAGTGCCGCCCGGGTTCATGCTCACCGAGGTCATGCAAAATGCCGGCGATCTGCTTGTTGGGCGGTTACTTTACTTTACAAGCCAGCTTTGGATCATCAGCCTGCAATTGACTTTGCCGATTGTGGGGGCTGTCCTTTTGGCTGATCTGGCGTTGGTGCTCATCAGCCGCGCCATGCCCCGCATGAACGCCTTTGCGTTGAGCCTGCCGCTCAAAGTGTTCATGGGGTTGCTCATTAGCACTGTGGCATTTCCTTACCTGTGGCCACAACTTGTTCAGGTGCTGGACCGCTCCGGCCGGCAAATGCTTTTGCTATTTCGATAACTAGGAACGGGCAAAGATGAGCGAAGAACGGACAGAAGAACCGACCGGTCGACGGCTGGAGAAATTTCGTGAAGAAGGAAAGGTTGCCAAAAGTCAGGAACTGGGCGGCATTCTTGTTCTTTTTGTGGGGATTTACATGCTCACAATGGTCGGGCCGCAGCTTTCTTATAACCTGATGGCAATCATGCGCGATAGCTTTCGCGATCTGGCACTGCAACGCCCCGACAGCCTAACACAGCGTTATCTGGAAAACATGATAGCCCACTCTGCCATCGAGATCGGTTTGGCATTGGCCCCCTGGTTGGGGACGTTGCTTGTTATTGCCATCGTTGCCGATGTCGCCCAAACGCGCGGATTGGTGCAACCCAAACTGCTCATCCCCAAATGGGATCGGCTGAATCCCGTCAGTCGTGTTAAACAGATGTTCGGCACACAAATGTTGGTAGAAACGGTCAAAGGGCTGGCCAAGCAGATCCTCATCGGCTTTCTCGTCTACCAGACGATTGTCAACCATCTTTCTGATTTGATTTCGTCGGCACAGTTGGGCTTTGTTCAGGGGGTGTTTGGCCTGGTGAAGGTGGCCTACGATATGTCGCTTCAGGCGGCCATCCTCTTGCTGGCCGTTGCCGCACTCGACTATGGCTGGCAGTATTCGCGCCATCGGAAGAGCCTGATGATGACCAAGCAGGAAGTGCGCGATGAAAGCAAACAGCAGGACGGCTCGCCTGAAGTGAAGAGCCGCATCCGTCGCATTCAGCGCGAAATGGCGCAACGGCGCATGATGGCCCAGGTGCCAACCGCTGATGCCGTGATCGTTAACCCGACACATTTCGCAGTGGCGATTCGTTATGACAATGCCAAGATGCAGGCGCCCAAACTCATCGCCAAAGGACAAGACGATGTCGCCTTACGCATCATTGCATTGGCCCGCCGCAATGGTGTGCCTGTGGTCCCCAACAAGCCGCTGGCCCGTGCACTTTTCAAACTTCCGCTCGACACATCCATCCCGCCGGAATTCTTTCATGCGGTGGCCGAAGTGTTGGCTTTTGTTTACGGCCTGAAGAACCAACGCTAATTCACCAGGAACTGACCCATGTCTACTGCCACTCCGGCTTCTTCAAATTCAACAGGTTCACTCACCGCTTTTCTAGGCCGTCTCTCACAACAGACAGACATCGTCTGGGCCGGCGTGGTGGTGACCATCGTCGGCATGATGATCATCCCGTTGCCGCCGTTGTTGGTCGATCTGCTGCTCACGCTGAATATCAGCATTTCGCTTACCATTCTGCTGGTATCGATGTACATGGAAGAACCGCTAGAGTTCAGTGTCTTCCCGTCGCTGCTGCTCATCGTCACCCTTTTTCGGCTCTCTCTCAACATTGCCAGCACACGGTTAATCCTCCTTACCGGCAGCGGTGGCGAGGTCATCCGTGCCTTTGGCGAATTTGTGGTTGGTGGCAACTATGTCGTCGGTCTGGTGGTCTTTTTGCTGCTCATGGTCATCCAATTCGCCGTGATTACAGCCGGCGCCGGCCGTGTTGCCGAAGTATCGGCCCGCTTTACCCTCGACGCTATGCCGGGCAAGCAGATGGCCATTGACGCCGATCTCAATGCCGGCCTCATTACCGAAGTCGTTGCCAAGGATCGACGCGAGAAGATTGCCCGTGAGGCTGACTTTTATGGTGCGATGGACGGCGCCAGCAAGTTCGTCAAAGGGGATGCCATGGCCGGCATCATCATCACCATTATCAACATTATTGGCGGCCTGATCATCGGTATGTTGCAACTGGGGATGGGGGCAGGTGAAGCGGCACAGACATTTACGCTCCTCACCGTAGGTGACGGGCTGGTCAGTCAGATCCCCTCGCTGTTGGTGAGTACCGCTACCGGCATCATCGTCACCCGGGCTCGCTCCAAGAAGCACATGGGTGGCGACGTTATCGATCAATTGACGACCAACCCCAAGGCGCTGGCGATTGTGGCGACGATTCTCGCCGGCTTTGCCGTCGTGCCCGGCCTGCCCACGTTGCCCTTCCTCACATTGTCAGGCGTTGTGGGCACAACAAGTTTCGTGCTCAACCGCCGCCAGCAGACGGCCAAACAACTCCCCCTGCTCGATGGGCCCGACGGCGAACAGAAAGCGCTCCCCGGCGCTGAAAACAAAGACGAGGGCGAAGTCCTCTCGCTGCTGCGCGTTGATGTCCTTGAACTCGAGATCGGCTATGGCCTCATCCCCTTGATCGACAAGAACCAGGGCGGCGACCTGCTGGAGCGGGTGGGCTACATTCGCAGGCAGATTGCGGGTGAACTAGGCTTCATTGTGCCCAAGATCCGTATCCGCGATAACTTGCGCCTTAACCCCAACCAATATGTGGTCAAGCTGCGCGGCGAAGAGGTGAGCACCGGCCAGTTGCAGCCGAAAATGCTGCTTGCCATGCCCGGCCCTATGGTGACGGAAGAACTTGCCGGTATTGACACAACCGAACCCGTCTTTGGTCTGCCCGCGCTCTGGATCGGGCTGGACAAACGCGGTGACGCCGAAATTGCCGGTTACACCGTGGTCGAGCCACCCAGCATCATCATCACCCACCTGACTGAAGTCATCCGTCAACATGCCTCGGCTTTGCTTGGCCGCCAAGAAGTGCAGGAACTACTCGACACGTTACAAGAGCGTTCGCCGGCTGTTGTAAACGAAGTGATGAACAAACCCGGCCTGGGGACGGTGCAACGTGTGCTACAGGCTCTGCTCCGAGAGCGTGTGCCGATCCGCGATCTGGTCATCATCCTTGAATCGATTGCCGACAACGTACACGATATCGGCGACGCCGACGGTTTGGCCGAACAGGCGCGCAGCTACCTCGGTCGCACCATCGTCAACGGCTACCGTGGTTTCGACGGCGCACTGCATGTCTTCACCCTGGCCCCGATGATCGAACACAAGATCAACGAAAGCCTGCAACAGACGCCACAAGGCTGGATAGTCAATCTCTCGCCGGATCTGGCGCAGCCGTTAATGGCACAGATTGCACAACAGATGGAAACCCTGGCATCGCAAGGATACGATCCGGTGCTGGTCACGAATCAACGGATCCGCTTGCCGCTCAAACGCTTCACCAACCGTAGCTTGCCTACGCTCAACGTCGTCAGCTTCCGCGAAATTCCTGCCGATCTCGATGTCAGGGCAGAAGGTGTGGTGGATGTGGCCGCTGCGCACATATAAAACGCAACCGTTACACGAGCCAGACATATTACTTATGTAGACGATGTACGGAAGGTTTCATAATGAGATCAACCACGAAGACCACGTCAACTGGCTATCCTTTCCGAAAGAGGACACCAACCCGCCCGCGACCCGCTCCATAGCACTAAAGAGGATGGCATGAAAGTCAAGAAGTATAGAGCCGCCACTGTAAAAGAAGCATTTGCCTTGGCCAAAGCTGAACTGGGCGAAGACGCCGTTCTGCTTCGGCAGCGTACCCTACCTGCGCATCCACAAGATCTCACCCCAGCATTGGTGGAGATCATGGCTGCGGTGGATGAAGACGATCTGCGGCAGCCCACACCTGCCCCCAAACCGTCGCCTAAACTTGAACCAAAGCCGTTCTTTGAAGCAACGTATACAGCGCGGCCCGCTTATCCTACCGGCCGTATTCTCTCGTCTGCAGAGTTCACAGCGCCGTCGCCTTCAGCGCCGTCCACATCTGCCGCTCCTGTGGCGTCGGCTCCATCTTCGCCGTCGGTTTCACCCTCTGCGTCTACTGAGTCGTTCAACGCATCCGATCCCAACTATCTTCTCTGGCGAGAGATGCGTTCGATCCGTTCGATGTTGCAGCAGCACAACGCGCCAAAAGCCGCTGTCGAAGCAATGGCCCAATGGCAGACATTGCTTCGGGAAGCGATGCTGCCCAATCAATTCGTTGATGAAATCTTGTACGGGCTGGAAGAAATCCTGACCCCGGCGGCGCTACAACGGGCGGATATGGTGACCGCTGCCCTCACACAACGCCTTTCGGCGCTGATGCCACCTTCGTTGGGCACACTGCGCCCTGGTCGCCCAGGGAATCCACTGGTTTTCGTCCTGGTGGGGCCGACAGGCGTCGGGAAGACCACGACGCTGGCCAAATTGGCTGCGCGTTACAGCATTCACCATCGTCTGCCGGTGGCGCTGATCACAGCCGATACCTTCAGAATCGGGGCTGTCGGTCAGTTGCGCACCTACAGCGACCTAATGCGGGCGCCGTTGGAAATTGCCTACACGCCCCAGGAACTGAGCGAGCATGTGGCGCGCCACCAAGACAAGTCGATTATCTTCATTGACACCCCTGGCCGCAGCCCAACGGACACCGAACAACTAGAGATTCTGCGCTCCTTTGTTTCTGTGTTGCCCAATCCACACCTGCAAATTGCTGTGGCGGCAGGCACACTGCTGGGCGATGCCCGCCGGATTATTGAAAAATTCTCTGTGGCCAAGCCGCATGGCCTGCTGTTGACCAAACTAGACGAAACAACCGTATTGGGGCCGGCCTGCGCGCTGCTGGCAGAGACACAACTACCGCTATCGTTTGTCACCACCGGGCAGCGTGTGCCCGAGGACATCGAACTGGCCAATATCGATAAACTCGTCGACCGCACTCTACAAAATGTGCGCCATCAGATCGAAATCGGTCGCAATGCCCAGGGGCAGGCGACATCCATCTTGGCGGAGCCCACATTCGCAGCCGGCCGGCATTTCTCAACGCAGGCGTAATGTCACTATTTTTCCGTCTGACAAGGAACGAACCCTATGACTGTGGCTCAACCCGAAACTCAACAGTATGCCGACTCAACAGGACCAGTGCAGAACAGCCTGGGGATCGAAGTGCCTGTGGTGCCGCCTTTTTGGTTCGGCCCACAAACATGGAACCTGGTGTACTACGGCATCCTGGCCATCAGTGTTGCCTTTGGCCTCTTTTCGCTGGTAATCAGTGGATCATGGCTTGATGCACTTGTCTACTTTTTCTTAACACTGTTGGGCACAGCCTTTCTCGGCATTGCCTTCATCTCTTTCGTGGTGATGCCGCTCTTCCTCAAGCATCAGGAGCGTCTGCGTGAAGCACGTAGGCTCGCCATCCTGGCCGAAAGGGCAGCCGAAATCGAGAGAGTAGAACGCGAGAAAGCGGAACGCTTCCGCACGGTTCGAGCGAACCTGGCAGATGCGCCTGCCGCAACCCTGGACAATATCTTTAGCCAACCTGAAGTAAACACCGATCAGACAGCGGCCGTTTCCTCGCCCAAAGCAGAACCGCGGTCAGTAGAAGATCAAGCCTCAAGCCTGCGTCGTATGATGGCGGCTAGCCAATAACGAATCCAAACCCTGAAAAGAAGTTACTATGGCACATGCAATACAGACCTTAGAAGAAGAAGTCCAAGATCTCTGGCAAAATTACAAAGAGACCGCTTCTCTCGAAACGCGCGAAAAATTGATCTTGCACTATGCGCCATTGGTCGGAAAAGTTGTGGGGCGCATGGGTTTGAACCCTGAAGGTTCGATTGAGTGGGGGGATCTCATTAACTACGGCGTGCTAGGTTTGATAGATGCCATTGAACGTTTTGAGCCTGAACGTGGCTTTACTTTTCAGACCTTCGCCAGCTTGCGCATTCGCGGCGCCGTCCTCGATGCGCTACGCCAGATCGATCCTTTGGGCCGACAAGCGCGCCGACGGGTACGTGAAGCCAAAGAGGCGATTCAACGCCTCACCGTCACCTTGGGGCGCATCCCTGCCGACGAGGAGGTAGCCGCCGCAATCGATCTGACCGTTGAGCAGTATCAGCAGGTGCTACTGGATGCCAGCTTTATGCTGCTCAGCCTCGATCAACCTGTACACGACGGCGGAGACGACCAGAAACTACAACTCGCCGATCTGCTAGAAGATCCCAACGCCGTAGACACCTTGGACCAGGTAGAAGAGCGTGAGTTACAGCAGCGGCTTGCCCAGGCCATTCACGCCTTGCCGAAACGCGAACAAATACTGCTTTCGCTCTATTACTACGAAGATCTCACCATGCGCGAGGTCGCGCAGGTGATGGAGATTAGCCAGACCCGTGTCTGTCAGCTTCATGCGCGGACGTTGCTCACCCTCAAGGCGTTGATTGCCCCGGCCACAATGGAAAAATCAAATCGGGCTACAGAAGAAGAATTCCCTGAGCAAGATGACCTAATTCATCTGAAAATGCCATCGCGAGAGCGCGATCTCTCGAGTGTGGCCCTCGATCGGCGAAAAACATCCTACCGTACGCGCAAACGTTGGGCACAGGCCTACGAAGATCCATCTCTTGCATCCCCCAAAGAGGCATCATCATGATCGAATTGCTTTTGACCTTGTTGGCTTTTGTTGCCACCGTCATCTGTGTTGGCTTGTATTGGCAAGTGCAAAGAAGCGAAGCACGTATCGCTCGGCAAGTTGCCGAAGTGCGCGAACAGGCTTTGGTCGTAGGGGAACTGGCCGACGAAATCAGTATGGCCAGCACCTATCTTTATGAAGCGATGGATCGTTTCCTTGGTGATGTCGAGACGCAACTTCAGGCCGTTCGTGAATTGACGCCACCTGTGCCGGCCCCTCCCCCTGTACACACTTCGGTTGAGGACAAAGCCGCTGCTACACCTGAGTCGTCGCCAATTGTGGCCGAAGAAGAGCCTGCATGGTGGGAACTCCTTGAAGCAGATGAAGCGCCTGATCTTACTGCCGTCCCTGAATCCAAACCCGAAGCGACACCCGTGCCGTACCATCCACACTATCAGGCGTTGGCGTTGGCCGCCGAAGGCAAAGATCTGGTTGAAATCGCCCGCCACACCGGGCTCGGGGTTGAGGAACTACGTCTACTCCTACATTTTCAGGATGAGCTGTCTGTTTCCGGTTGAGCCGAAGCCCATCATAAGCTGTGCCTCGTCCGAATTCCATACACATGTTCAGGGACAACACGCAATCATGTACCATTCTGTCACTCTCATAAGTCTCTTCTACCGACGCCGTTCTCTGCCGGTATGGTTCTTTGCGATCTTGCTCTGGTTTCTAGCAACAACGCCGGCGGCGGCAAACGGTATTCCTGTTGAGATCTTCCTTGATCACCTGCCTTTCAAAACCACCTGGTCGCCCGCTGCGGGTGGGCGTGGCATCGCTGTTGTCTCTGCCAACGATGAACAGGTGCGTGTGATGGCCCAGAATCTGCCTGCCCCGCCCGCCGGCAGGATCTACTACGCCTGGCTTGAACAGACTCAAGGTGGTTTTCTGCCTGTTGGCGCGTTGAGCTACCTAAACGACGGCACAGCGTCTATCGACCAGCACATGCCCGAGCTGCCCCATTCCGAATATTTCTCGTGGGTGCTGGTATCGCTGGAAGATATGCGTTACGTAGGTGATGCCCCTAGTATCGACGTCGCCCTGGCCGGTCGTCTGCCCAATGCCATGGCGTTGCCGCCGGCAGGTGGCGAATCACCGGCATTGTTGCCGGTAACCGGGGCGCACGCAGACGCCTCCCTGTGGCTGGGCCTGCCGCTACTGTGGGTGTTGATCCTACTGGTTGTGGTGCTGTCTACGATCTTTATGGCGCGGCAAATGCATTTTTCGCCTCTGGCAAAGCAGCAGAAGCAGCCGCAGAAGCAAAGGAACGAGCAATGATCCGAGGCATCTACACATCGGCATCAGCGCTGCGCGCCGCCACCCTTCACCAGGGGCGTCTTTCGCACAATCTGGCCAACATTCACACCACCGGCTTCAAACAGGTGCTGACGCTACGCCAGGCTTACCAGGTGAATGCCATGGGCCGTTACAGCGCCGACGGCGCCGACTACCTTGAACGGTTGGGCAATCTCGAACAGGGGCTGATGGTGCCTGATGAAATCGTTGACTTTTCGCAAGGGACATTTGAAAGCACCGAGCGACCCTTCGATCTGGCGGTTGAGGGCAACGGCTTCTTCCGTGTACAGACGCCAGAGGGCGAGCGTTACACGCGCGATGGATCCTTTCACCGCGACACCTTGGGGCAATTGGTGACACGTGACGGCTTCTATGTGTTGGGCGCCGATGGCGCGCCGATTGTACTCCCGGCGGGGGCAACTTCCATTCTGCCCGACGGGGCCATCTTTGTGAACAATGAGCAGGTGGCCCAAATCAGCCTGGCCAACGTGGCCGACCCGGCAGATTGGGTGCAGGAAAACAATAACCTCTTCAGCACCGATGCTGCGGCTCCCCTTGATCCCAACACGGTTTCGATCAAGCAGGGCTATCTGGAACTCAGCAATGTAGAAGAAAACGTGCAGATCGTCGAAATGATGCGCATTTTGCGTCTTTATGAAGCAAACCAACGCACACTCCAGACTCATGACCGCGCCTTGGGTGCAGTACTGATGGTCGGTGAGGTGTAAGGGACTTTCACTATGATCAATTCACTGAATCATCTTTGGGAAATCGCTGGCAGCGGCATGCGAAGTCGCCAACGCCAGCTCGATCTGTTGAGCCACAACATCGCCAACGTCAACACCATTGGCTTTAAGGCGAGCCAGGCCGGCTTCCAGGCCCTGATCCGCAACACCGTCCTCACCGAAGAGGACGCTGCCGTGCTGGAGAACGGTCTACCCGGTCAATCGATTCGTGAGGGCATGGGCGCACTCTTTACACACAGCACACATCTCTTCACCCAGGGGACACTGACACAGACTGACAATCCCCATAACCTTGCCATCAACGGCGACGGCTTCTTTCAAGTGACAAACCCGGCCGGCGACATTCTCTACACACGTGCCGGCGATTTTCATCGCGATCTGGCCGGCAATCTGGTCACCACCGATGGCTACCGCTTACAGCCCGTGGTGGCAATCCCTGAAGCCATCGCCGAAATCTACATTGATCCCAGTGGGCGCATCTTGGGGCGCGAGCCGGGCGACGATGAGGTACAAGAGCTTGGTGTGATTGAGCTTGCGCTCTTCGAAAACCCCAACGGCCTCGAAAATGTAGGCAAACATGCCTTTGTCGCCACCGACGCCAGTGGGCCGGCGCAATTGGGTGAAGCTACGCTGGGTGGGCGTGGCTCCCTCCTCAGTGGTTATCTCGAAGGCAGTAATGTTGATCTCTCGCAAGAAATGACCGAACTCCTGCGTTCGCAGCGTGCCTATTCCATGAGCCTGCGCTCGCTCCACGTCGCCGACGAACTCTTTCGCATGGCGAACGAAATGCCGAGGAGTTAGGGATTGGGGATTGGGGACTAGGGATTGGGATCTTGTAAAGAATCTGGTGACGCAAGGAGATTCAGTCCCCAATCACTAATCACCAATCACCCCACTATTACGTACTATAAATGATGGATTGTGCCGCTTTGTTCTGACATTCTTGTAAATAGCACTGTTCAGCCCCTCGGGATCTGCCGATAGGAATAGTGTAGATACCATTTGTTGACTGAGCAGGAGGAACCTTATGAAGGTTACAAATACAAGCAATCAGAACCTCCACCAGATTTACCAGAATCAGGTCGAGCGGACCGGTCAAGGACAAGAATCATCCCAGGCTGCGGCTTTCCGCCCATCCGATCGCAAGGACTCGGTCGAGCTTTCCAGCCAGGCGCGGTTGCTTCAAAGTGCTGCTGAAGAGGCCAAACGCGACGAACCTGCCCGTCAGGAACGCGTCAATCAACTGCGTGAGCAAGTGCAGGCAGGCGCCTACCAGGTGCCCGTACAGCAAATTGCCGCCCAGATGATGTCGACTCTCATCTAGCTGCACACCTCGCCTGGAAGGAACAGGATCTTTGTCTACATGCAGGGCCATTGGCGATTTTGCCATGTACCCGCATGTAGCAAAGAACTGCCTTACAACGGATCGGCACGCTGCTGCTTTTCGGCCATCGACTACACCGGCATGTTGTTTGATGCCGGTGTTGCGCGATGCGCAGCATCTCGTACCAACCGATTGTAAGGAGTGACTATGCCGCCTGTCTCTGATACCGCCACTGTAAAGACCACCGATAGAACCGCTGCTGCAAAGGTTGCACACGTCGAGCAACTTGCACGCATCCTGTCTGATCAACAGGAAACCTGTCTCCAACTGGCAGAATGTGCCGGCGAACAGCAAGAAGCATTGCGCATTGGGCGCGGCCCCGACTTTGTACGGGCATCGCTCACCCAGGCGCACTTGGCGCGTCGATTTTACTTTCTCGAGGAAGAGCGAATAGGTGCAGTGGATTCGCTGGCACGCGCCCTGGCCGAAGACGCCGGCCCTATCGATCTGACGCTCCTGCTTGAACGGTTGCCCGCCGTAGATGCCGAACAGCTCTCTGCTCGCACCGAAGAGCTACGCCGTACAGCGGACAAAGTGCGTGAAATTCAACGTGTCAGCGCGCAGATGATCCAGACGAACATCCAACTCGCTGCCGCCCTAACTCGCCAGGTGGTCGATCCTTCGACACATTATTATGGCGCCAAACCGGCACAAGACAAGCTGCCGGCCAGCCAACTTGACCAGAGGATCTAAGCACTATGAGCGGATTGCTAAGTGGACTTCAGATCGGCCTGAGCACATTGATGGCGCATCAACAAGCCATCAGCGTCACCAGCCACAACATTGCCAATGTCAATACCCCGGGCTATCAGCGCCAGCGGATCAACCTGAACGAGATGACCGCACCCAGTGGGCGTCTCAACCCGCCGATAATGGGGATGGGTGTGTATGCCAAAGGCGTCAGCCGTTTTGCCACGCCCTTTATCGACCATCAGATTCGTCGCCAGAACGGCGCGCAAAATTATGCCGAAAACACTGAAAATCTGCTGCGCGACGTAGAGTCGGTGCTCACAGAACCTGCTTCGGCAGGCATTGCCGCCGCCCTAGATGGTTTCTGGCAAGCATGGCAGGATCTCACCGTGGCGCCAACCGAGAAGGCCACACGTATTGCGCTGACACAGTCTGCCAAACAACTTACATCGACGATCCGTGAGGCCAACTCCTTCATTGATCAGCTTAAGAGTAACCTCAACACCCAGATCTTGTCAGAGGTCAATCGTGTAAACGACATCAGCGTGCAGGTGGATGAACTGAATGAACAGATCATTCAGGCCAACGCACGCGCCGGCGGCAAAGACGGTGCCCTGCCACTGGAACAGTTGCGTGATTCCTTGCTCTTTGAGCTTTCCGGTATCGTCGACTTTGATCTGTCTATTCAAGATGGTGGGATGGCGCGTGTTAACGTGGGCAACTACGCATTGGTCAACGATGGCGGCCCCAAGCCCCTCAAACTGGATGACAGCATGAACCTGGTTTGGGCGGACAGTGACGTCCCCGTCAAAATCTCGACGGGTAGCCTCAAATCTTTGATCGACATGCGCGATTCGACACTGCCGAACATCCTTTCCGAGATGGACACACTCGCCGTAGGCTTAATGGAAGCGGTGAATGATATCCATCGCAATGGTTACGGCATCGACGGCACCAGCGGGTTGGACTTCTTTACAGGTGAAGATTCGGCCACCATCAATGTGAATCCATCCATTGAACGCTTCCCGGAGGCGATTGCATCGGCGGGTGAGCCTGGGCGGATTGGTGACATTTCGGCTGCGCTTGCAATTGCGGGCCTCTCCAACGCCTCGACCATGGGCAACAATAATGCTATCTCCATCAACGGTTACTTCCGTAGCATCGTCACGAATTTAGGCATGGACATTCAACGATCAAAGGCGAGCGGTGATTCGAGTCAATCTGTTGTGGAACACCTCGAAGACCGTCGCCAGGCCATCAGTGGTGTGTCGATGGACGAAGAGGTGGCCAGCCTGATCGGCTACGAAAAAGCCTTCCAGGCAGGCGCTCGAATTATCAACGTTATCGATGAAATGCTCGACCAGGTTATCAACCGGATGGGATTGGTTGGGCGCTAGTCGCTCTGTTGCTTATTGTGTGTCATAGACGAAAAGGGAAACCTCAATGCGTATCACCGATCGAATGATTGTCAACAATACGCTTTCATACCTTCAGCGTGGGCGGGAACGGCTGGGAGATGCGCAGACGCGTGTTGTGACAGGGCGGCGGCTGCAGCGTTCGTCGGACAATCCGGCTGATGTGGAGCGCGCCATGACCCTGGCCAGCGAGTTGCGCATGGTGGAGAAACAGAATTCGAATCTAAAAACCACACGCGACTGGCTCAGCGGCACAGATGTGGGTATCCAAAATCTCAACGACACGCTGATCGAAGCGCGTAGCCTGGCGCTGCGCAGCAAAAATGATACTTTTTCAGAGAATGAGCGAAGAGCCTTTTCCAGGCAGATAGGCGAAATGTTGAATGGCGCCATGTCCATTGCCAATACACAGCAGGGTGGCAACTACCTTTTCAGTGGTCAACAAGTGAAGACTGAGCCTTTCGATATTCAAGGCGGCACCATCGTCTACCAGGGCGACAATGCCGACATCAATCACATCGTTGAAGTTGGGCAGACCATGACGATCAACGTGACAGGCGTCGCTGGGAACAACCTGGGTGTCTTTGGCGCTCTGAATGCGTTACAATCGCTCCAACAAGGGCTGGAAGCCAACGATACGGCCAGTATTGACGACTTCATGAACCAGACCGACAGCGTGATGGAGGATCTTTTTGCTGCACAGAGCGCCATCGGTGTACGGATGCAACGCGTCGATGCCACCAGTCAGCGTTTTGATCAACGTGAGACCGATTTGAAACAACTCTATAGCCAACTGGTGGATGCCAACATGGCCGAAGTGATCACCGAGATGAATGCCGAGTCGACAGCATATGAGATGAGCCTGGCGACGACGGCACGCATCATGCCACGTAGCCTGCTCGATTTCTTGCGCTAGTACGTATCAATAGATAGTCAGATAATCAAATCAAAAACCCGGCCTCTTAAAGGGCCGGGTTTTTGATTTGACTCTCTATCACTGGGGCATTCGCATTTTTCAATCGGCGTCGTGACCCTTCTACATTCATCAGTTTCCATTCATTTTTGATACAGGGCGAGCAATTACAATCACACGATAGGCATTGCCGTCGGGCGGCCAGCAACTGACAAGCGTCACCCGCTCATCAATGGTGGTGCTGATCCATGATGCATTTTGCACGCGCTGCTCAATCGGCGCACCCATTTCGTTGACCACGAAAGCGTCTTCCACCACATAGTCGTAGCGGTAGCCTTTGGCGTACAGGTAGATCTCGGCACCGGGTTGAACCTGGTACAGGTTCTGAAAGACCGCCCCATCGATGTTGTTATGCCCAGAAATAACCGTATTGCCGGCCTGGCCGAGCAGCGCCGACCCTTCGTGGTAGCCGGCGGCGTAGGCGGCTGTATTCCAGTTTTCAAACCAACGACCGCCCACCTGATTCTCCTCTGAGTAGACAGGGATGATCTGAGTGTCGATGGCGGCTTCCGGTAGCACAATGCGTTCCGGCCTGCCAATCGGCACTGAAATGACAGACTGCGATACCACAGGCAACGTCGGCGTGGCTGTGGCGGTGGCTGTGGACACGGCTGTTGTTACAGTTGCATCCGGCGTTGGCGTGCGTGTAGGCAACGGCGTAGCAGTGGGCCTGACACCGGACGGCAACGCCGGGTTCATGGCGTAAACATTACGCGGCGCTGTTTGTGCTTCTACGCGATTAGATCGCACATTGATCTGAATGACGGGCTTCGACTCGTCTTGCCCGGCGCAGCCACTCAGAAGCAGCATAAACAGGATCAGAGAGAGCCAGATCCTGTGGTTTTTGTGGATGATATAGTTGGTTGGTTTTGTCATGGTATCGACACTTGGTTTATCCGTACGAGCTGAAACCGCCAAACATGGTGCTCATTAAGTAGCGCCCCTGATCATTGTAGCGGCTGATCTGAGCGAATTGCATGGCAATCATGTCGCGGGTAGATTCTTCTTTGCGTGAAAACGAGGCTTCCAGTCGTTCAATTCGATTGTCCTGGCTCTTTAGCGCACTTTCAGCAGAGGTTTTCAACTGATCGACGCGTGTCGTGGCGCCTTCTGTATAGGGATCGATGAGACCTTGTACACGGCCCATTACGCCTTCAAGAAGCGAGACGACTTCGCTGTAGTTGGTGGAAAGGGCAGATGTTAGTTTGCTTGAGTCGGCCAGCGAGATCGAAAGGCTATCACCAAGTTCAATGCCTAATTGATCCAGGCGTGTGTAGGTGCTGCCTGCAGGCGCATCGCTCCACGTGTTGAAGGTCTTTTGGATCAACTGACGGCGTAACCCTTTCAGGGTGTTGTCGTCGGCCAGCACACCACGGGTGTACGAACCATCGGAGTTCTCTCGCACACCACTTTTGGATGCCATCCAGGTGTTGAAGTCGTTCAGCCGGCTGATAAAGGTGTTGACGGCCGATTGAACACCACTGTTGTTGGCCCCTACGGTGAGGGTGGTTTCGCCCTGCTTGCTCAGGTTCAACGTAACACCATCAATCACATCATCGAGTCCGGTGTTGCTGTTGCGACTGATTGCGACATTGTTTACGGTAAAGGTGGCGTTTTGTGCACTCTGGAGCGCAACATTCTTAAAGTCATTGACGCCGCCGCCGGTCCAAAGCCCTATAGATTCCAGCAAGCCGTCTGTATCGTCATCCACGGTAAGCGCAAAGTCTTCTCCGGTTGAGTTGGCGGTGAGCACCAACTGTCTGTCGATAATCGTGGCGCTGAAGCCATCCTCTTCGGTGATGGTTTCGTCGTCGATGGCGCTTTTTACGGTGCTGTTGATGGCATCGCGAATGTCGTTGAGGCTGGCATTGGCATTGATGGAGATGTTCACACCGTTGATGGTAAAGCTACCGGCCGCCAGGCCGAGATCTGCCGTCACGCTCCCCTGCTTGTCGCCGCGGACACGATGGGCCGCTGCCAGCCCGGTTACATTTACATCGTAAGTAGCATTACCGGCGCTCGAAGTCGCCGAGGCAGTCAAAATCGAATTGTCGCCGCTGGTGGCAATCTTCTGTTTATAGACTGAACTATCGCCGTCGCGTAGCGCCTTGATGGAGTTTTGCAGCGAATTGAGCTTGCTGCCAAGGTCTGTATAGACCGCCGACTCGATTGTGATTTCATCCTTGCGCGCCTTGGCCCTGGCCACCACCAATCGATAGGGTTCCATCGTCGCCGTGACCAACGCCTCGTAATAATCTTTCGTTAGTCCTGCCGAGCCTCTGAATGCGCTTGTGATGTTGTTCATCGTCGGTCCTCGCTTTTACGAATTGATTAGGCCGCCATGCTCATAACCGGCTGCTGCGTTACTTGCTCTAGTAATTGTTTTCTTGCCTGAACCCAGGTCTGGCGTAGTTCAGTTAAGAGCTTAGCAGCTTCTTCAAACTGTTGCTTGCGTAGGAGATCGGAGATGTATAGATAAAGACTCAACAAGTCTGCGGCGATCTGCCCGCCCTCCTCATGGTTGAGCGCCACTTGTAACTCGCCAACAGCCTGCAAGGCTTTGCCCATCTCTTTTGCACGGCTGGCGGAGATTGCTACATCGTAAGTCAGGATCACAAGCTGGATCGGATCCGCGCTCATGATCTGTGTTTCGAGGTACTGGTGGTTCGCTCGCTGCTGTTGTGGATAGTACATGATTTGATCCTCTGTCTCATCGGGTTCTTTGGGCTATTTATGTCTTTTCGCTTAGTGGACTGCTATCTATCTTATCGGGGGAAATGCTGGATTTGCGCAGGGTACTCGGGTACCTTTGCCGATAACGAGGATTATTGGGGTGATGGTGCATACGTGCATACGCTACCGTTACGATACGCATATTACTTGTTGATTGGGCGCGATTGGTCTCTGGCTATACTGAAGACAACTTGATCCTTTCCCGTGTGCTTACTCCTTTCTTACTCGAAACGCCCATCGGCTTTGGGAGATCTTTTATGAATTGGACAGACAAAACAGTACTCATCACCGGCGGTACCGGTTCCTTCGGCAAGAAGTTCACCGAGATCATGTTGAATGAGTATCAGCCCAAAAAGCTGATTATTTTCAGTCGCGACGAACTGAAGCAGCACGAAATGCGCGTCAATGGCTTTGAGCACGAGAGTCTGCGCTACTTCATCGGCGATGTGCGTGATGCGGCTCGCTTGCGTCGCGCCTTTAATGGCGTTGATGTTGTTGTGCATGCGGCGGCGATGAAGCAGGTGCCCGCCTGTGAGTACAACCCCATCGAAGCGGTGGAAACCAACATCAACGGCGCCCGCAACGTCATCGATGCCGCGCTGGATCAGGGTGTGCAGCGGGTGTTGGCCATGAGCACCGACAAGGCCACCGGTCCTGTGAATCTGTATGGGGCGACCAAGTTGGTTTCGGAGAAGCTCTTTGTGCAGGCAAACGCCTACCGTGGTGAGCGTTATCCTGCACGTTTTGCCTGTGTGCGCTATGGGAATGTGGTGGGCAGCCGTGGCAGTGTGGTGCCGCTCTTCCGCAAGCAGCGCGAAACAGGCACATTGACCATTACCGACGACCGCATGACCCGTTTCTGGATCACGCTGGATCAAGGGGTGCGGTTCGTCATCAATTCACTGGAGATTATGCACGGCGGCGAAGTCTTCGTGCCCAAGCTACCCTCTATGCGGCTGGTTGATCTGGCCCGGGCCATGGCGCCGGAATGTGAGATCAAACTCATCGGCATTCGCCCCGGCGAAAAATTGCACGAAGCCATGGTCACCGAAGACGAAGGACGGCACACCGTCGATGCCGGGGATCGCTATGTGATCCTGCCGCCTACCTCCTGGTGGCCGCGTGAGAATTGGTCGAATGCAAGACACCTGGCCGACGGATTTTCTTATGCCAGTGACACCAACGAAAGTTGGTTGGATGCACAAGGCATTCTGCAAATGATTGATGAGAACGAGCCGGAAGATGGTATGCCCGAACCTGTCATTCATCAAAATGGACATACAAACGGCGCTGTCAAGGTGATGGGCTAACCCGTGCAAGGATCGCTGACAATGATTGCTACTGCAAATCCCACCATGCAAAACATCATCGAAGAAAGAACGGTGGAAGAACGGCCCTTTCTGCCCTATGGACGTCAATCCATCGACGAAGACGACATTCAGGCGGTCGTCGATGTGCTGCGTTCCGATTGGTTGACTACCGGCCCCAAAGTCGGCGAATTTGAGCGAGCCTTTGCCGAGGCAACCGGCGCAAAAGAGGCCGTCGCCATTTCCAACGGCACTGCGGCGCTACATGCCGCCGTCTATGCCGCCGACATCGGCCCTGGTGACGAAGTGATTGTTACCCCAATGACCTTCGCTGCGTCGGCAAACTGCATTGTCTATCAAGGGGCTACGCCTGTCTTCGCCGATGTGGATCCGGCCACTCTTTTGCTCTATCCTGCTCAAGTGGAAGCAAAGATCACGCCCAAAACCAAAGCGATTGTCGCTGTGGACTATGCCGGTCAGCCCTGTGATTACGATGCATTGTGCCAACTGGCCCAGGCGCATGGCTTAACCTTGATTGCCGATGCCTGCCACTCCTTGGGCGGCAGTTACAAAGGACGCCCAGTTGGCACGTTGGCCGATCTGAACACCTTCAGCCTTCATCCTGTCAAGCACATTACCACAGGCGAAGGCGGTGTCATCACCACCGATGATACCGAAATGGCGCGGCGTATGCGTACCTTCCGCAATCACGGCATCACCACAGATCATCGGCAGCGTGAGGCGCAGGGATCGTGGTTCTACGAGATGGTGGATCTAGGCTACAACTACCGGCTGACAGACATCCAGTGCGCGCTGGGGATTAGCCAGTTAAAGAAGCTCCCCGCCTGGATTCAGTGCCGACAGGAGATCGCCCAAATTTATGATCGCGCCTTCGCTGCTGTGCCGGCCATTACACCGCTCACGCTTCAGCCGGAACTGAGCCACGCCTACCACCTCTATGTGATTCGGCTCAACCTCGATCTACTGTGTGTAGACAGGGCACAGATTTTTGCAGATCTACGCGCTGGCGGGATCGGCGTCAACGTCCACTATGTGCCTGTGCACCTGCATCCTTTTTACAAGGAGCGCTTTGGTACGCATGCAGGGATGTGTCCTGTGGCGGAGGCGGCGTATGCGCAGATCCTGAGCTTGCCCATCTTCCCTGCCATGACAGAAGTGGATGCTGAGCGTGTCATCCATACCTGTCTGGATATCGTCACCCGAAATCGTCAATAGAACGTCAGCACAAGGATTAGAACGATGTCGAACTACCAGATCCGATACTGCAAGAACTGTGTGATGCCGGAGACAAAACCCGATCTCTATATCGACGAAGAGGGTATCTGCAACGCCTGCCGGAGCTATGCTGCCCGCAAAGCCGTCGATTGGAATGTCCGCAAACAAGCGTTGCTGACGATCCTGGAACGCTATCGCTCCAAAGATGGTAGCAACTACGACTGTATTATTCCTGTCAGCGGCGGCAAAGATAGCACCTTCCAGGCGATTCGTATGTTGGAACTGGGCATGAACCCGTTGTGTGTCACGGCGACCACCGATCACCTGACCGACATCGGTAGATACAATATCGAAAACATCAAAAAGCTGGGCGTCGATTATGTCGAAGTGAGCATGAATCCCGTGGTGCGTCGGCGTGTCAACCGGCTGGCGTTGACACAGGTCGGCGACATTTCATGGCCGGAACATGTGGCCATCTTTACGATTCCGATCCGCGTGGCCACCCAGATGGGCGTGCCGCTGGTGATCTGGGGTGAAAACTCGCAGAACGAATACGGCGGACCTGCGGCTGCCGCCGAAAACAACGTGCTTACCCGTCGCTGGCTAGAGGAATTTGGTGGGCTGCTGGGTTTGCGTGTCACCGACTTGATCGGCCAGGAAGGCATTACGCGCAAAGATTTGATTCAATACACCTACCCCACCGATGAAGAACTGGCGCGGACCGGGGTCACCGGGATCTTCCTGGGCCACTACCTGCCGTGGGATGGCTATACCAATGCACTCATCGCCCAAGGACATGGATTCCGTACCTACGATAAACCGGTGGAAGGCTCTCTGGTCAACTACGAAAATCTCGACAACGCCCAGACCGGCATTCACGACTATTTCAAGTTCCTCAAGTTCGGTTTTGGCCGGGCCACTGACCTGGCCTGCTTACACGTGCGCCGTGGGCGTCTCTCTCGAGAAGACGCCATTCAACTGGTGAAGATGCACGACGGCAAATTCCCCTGGTCGTACCTGGGCGTGACATTGGAAGATGCGCTGCGGGAGATCGGCATGACCGTGGACGAATTCATCCGCATCTGTGATCGCTTCACCAACAAGAAGCTTTTCCTCTGCGACTCGCGTGGCAACCTGGTCAAAGACGCCGACGGCAATCTGACCAAGATCAACTACGACAATCTGCAGGCGCCCGCCGTCGAAGAACTGGTCCCTGAATTCGCATGAACACGGTCGCCATTATCGATTACGGCATGTGCAACCTCGACTCGGTGCGCCGGGCTGTGGAAGAGTGCGGCGGCGATCCGATTGTCACCGATCAGGCGCGTGACATAGAGAAAGCCAATCGCATTATCCTGCCCGGTGTGGGCGCCTTCCCTGATGCCATGCACAACATCAAAGCGCGTTCGTTGGATCAGATCCTGGGCGAACAGGTGATCGAACAACAGATCCCGCTGCTGGGTATCTGCCTGGGCATGCAACTGCTAGCGACCAAAAGCTGGGAAGTGCATGAATGTGCGGGACTGGGCTGGATCGACGGTGAGGTGGTGCGTTTGCAGCCCACGGCGCAGGATCGACGGATACCCCATGTCGGTTGGAACGATGTGGTTTACCGCCGTGAGTCGCCGCTCTTTCGGGGCATTCCTTCCGGCAAAGATTTCTACATGGTGCACAGCTACCATCTGGCCTGCCGTAACCCGGCGGACGTTGTCGCCTGTACACCCTACTGTGGTGGATTCACGTCGGTGGTGCAACGGGATTGGCTCTTCGGCGTCCAGTTTCATCCTGAAAAAAGCCAGCGTGTGGGGTTTCAGGTGCTCAAGAATTTCCTGGCCATCTGAAGGAGGCGGCGATGTTAAAGGTGCGGGTGATGCCGACCCTATTGTTTAAAGATACTGGGCTGGTGAAGGGCGAAGGTTTTGATTCCTGGCGTCGCATCGGCACGGCGATGCAGGCGATTAAGGTGTTCAACATGCGCGAAGTCGATGAACTCGTCTTTCTCGACATTACCGCCTCACAGCAAGGACGTTCACCCGATTTCGCCACCATCGACGAACTTGCTGACGAGTGTTTCATGCCCATGGCCGTGGGCGGGGGCATCCGCACCATCGAAGACGTGCAAAGGCTTTTGCGTGTCGGTGCCGACAAGGTGGTGATCAACAGCGCCGCCGTGGCATCGCCGGATCTCATCACCCAGATAGCCAATCGTTACGGGGCGCAGTGTGTGGTGGTCTCTATCGATGCCAGACGCAACGCCGACGGCGGCTACGAAGTCTACACCCACGCCGGCACCCGCCCTACCGGTATCGATCCTGTGGATCTGGCCTGCCGCGCCGATACACTGGGCGCCGGCGAAATTATGATCACCTCCATCGAGCGCGACGGCACAATGACGGGCTATGATCTCGAACTCACCCGCCAGGTGAGCGACGCCGTTTCGATCCCGGTGATTGCGTCTGGCGGGGCAGGATCGTATGAGCATATGGCGCAGGTGCTCCGTGAGGGGCAGGCTTCGGCTGTGGCGGCGGCAAGTATTTTTCAGTTTACACAGCAAACGCCGTTGGAAGCCAAATGTTACCTGGCCGACCAGGGCTTCCAGATGCGGCTGTGAAATACAAGGAGCATGAGATGAGTGAACAGTACACGCAGCCTTTCCCACGAGTATTGCGCATTGAACCGTCCGGCGCCTGCAACCTGAGTTGTTCACATTGCCCAACTGGCACGGTGAAAATGGAGCGCGGCATTATGCGTCCACAAACCTTTGAGTTGGTGCTCGAAAATCTGAGGGCACAACTTGCCTACGTCAAAGTATGCGTGCTCTACCACGGCGGCGAACCGTTGCTCAATAAACATTTCCCGGCGATGGTGCGGGCAATTAAAGCGTTGGGTGTGCCCTTTGTCAAGACAGTTTCCAACGGTATGTTGCTCACGCAGCCGATTATAGAAGCCATTGTCGAGTCGGGTTTAGATGTCATTGAGTTTTCGCTGGATGGGCTTAGCCCTGAGCAAAACAACTTCATCCGCCGCGACTGCGATTACGAGACGGTGGTTGCCAACATCAAAGCGCTGGTTGCATACAAACAGCTTAAAGGGGCGGCGCAGCCAAAAATCGCCATTTCCTCGGCTCAATTTCTGCCTGAGCCGCCGGATACAGAGCACCACAAACATCTTGAAGCGCCGCCCCCCGCTTATCTGCGCGCCGCCTTTGCCGACGAACTTGCCCTGGGAGAAATCGACTTCAAGACGACCTGGGCCATGCAATGGCCGCACATGGAAGTGCTGACCGAGATCTATAATCTGTATGAAGATGCCGACGATTGTTATGGCAATCAGTGCGATCACGTCCAGAGCACCATGACAGTGCGCTGGAACGGCGATGTGGTGGCCTGTTGCTATGATCTCACCAGCCAATTTGTTCTTGGTAACATCCATGAGGACGGCCTCGCTGAGATTTGGAACAATCAGAAGTACCGCGGTCTCCGCCGTAGTATAGACAAGCAGAAGTACATTCCGATGTGTGCCAACTGTAACGTAGTCAGACCCAATGTCTACCTGCTCATGAAATCAGAAATCCTTCTGATGGTGTAGGGGGATGGTCATCCAACCTAAATTTGTTTCATTTAATTGCTCATCTATCCACTAATTGCTCATCTATCCACCAGGAAAGAGGTACGGACTTATGAATTATTGGGACAAGAATCAAGTCTATTGGGAGAAGGGTTACGCCGCCGTCAATGTAGATCACCCGATCTTCAGATTCTACGGTCGCATCTTGAAGCCGCAGTTTGCAATGGGCGGTAAGTTTGAAAAGTCACTTGATTTCGGATGTGGCCAGGGTGCAGCGGTCAACTTCTTTGCAACACAGGGGTTTAACGCGCGTGGTGTGGATATCAGCAACATCGACATTAGTATCGCCAAGGTGCGCTACCCACATCTTGCCGACAACTTTGCTGTGTGTGATCCAACACCGCAGCAGAATGAGTTCTACGGCTTCCCCGAAGACATTGGCGTTATCACAGCCATTCAGTCGCTCTATTTCCTTTCGGATACGGATTTTGAGATCGGCATGGACAAACTCTATCGCTCCATGCGGCCGGGCGGCATCTTCTTTGCCACGATGATGGGTGAAAGAAACGCCGAGTACTTTGACAACTCTGTGGAATACCAGGACGGTTTACGAACCGTGCGTTTCCAGAACGACCGTCTCGACGTCGAGTACAACATCTTCTTTATCAAAGATGAGGAACACCTGAAACAAAAGTTCAGTATGTTCAAGCCGCTACACCTCGGCTACTACTGTGCAAAGCTCCGCAACGATGAGGGAGATGGTTTCCACTACACCTTCTGTGGCATTAAGGAATAAATATGTCCAGCCATTTATCTGAAGCGCTTCGTCTTGAAGGATTGTGGGCCGGCACATTCGGCGACGACTATGTCGATCGCAACCGCGCCGCCGGCGATGCCCGTCAGGCTTTCTGGGCGGAAGTGGCCGGCGCACTGCCCGCCGCACACACTGTGCTGGAAGTGGGCTGTAACGTCGGCGCCAACCTGCGCTGGTGGGCGCAGTTACGCCGTCCACAAGATGTGTATGGCATCGACATCAACGCCAAGGCGCTACACGAGTTGCGCCAGGAAGTGCCCGACGTCAACGCCCTGTGGTCTCCGGCGCGTGATTTGCCCTTTCGCGATCGTTGGTTCGATCTCGTCTTTACAATGGGGGTCTTGATTCATCAGCCCGAAAGTACACTGCCTCTGGTTATGTCTGAGGTGGTACGCTGTGCCAAACGCTATGTGCTGTGCGGCGAATACTTCGCCCCCGAAACGACAGAGGTCTTCTACCGCGGCAACAGCGGCGCGCTCTTTAAACGCGATTATGGTCAACTCTACCAGGAGCTTTTCCCGGAACTACGGCTGCACAGCCAGGGCTTTTTGCCCCGCGGCACCGGCTGGGACGATATCACCTACTGGCTCTTTGAGAAGGTGTAGGCGCACCAATGCACGACCTTGCACCTGTCCCAACCATGTCTGCACCACAGGAACTCGTTCTGCGCTGTGATGCATCCAGGCAGATTGGGGCAGGGCATGTTGTGCGCTCGTTGACGTTGGCCGAAGGCTGGCAAGCTGCGGGCGGCGCCGTCACCCTGGTGGGGCGTGTCGAGATTCCCTGGTTGCGTGCACAGATTGCGCACTCCGCCATTCGTTTTCTTGAGATTGCAGACGACATCACGTCTGATCAAGAACTCTCCTTGCTGGCAGATCTCGATGGTTTGAATTCAGCGGTGGGGGGCTGCGACGATCTTCGCCCCTGGCTGGTATTGGATGGTTACCGGTTCGATGCGTCCTATCATAGCCGCCTGCGTGCGCTTGGGTTTCAGCTCTGTGTCATTGATGACATGGCCCACCTGAACGCTTACGATGCTGATGTGATCCTTAATCAGAACCCAAACGCCGCCATGCTTCGCTACAACTGTCCGGCGCGTACCGTCCTCTTGCTGGGGACAGCCTATGCACTGCTTCGCCGCCAGTTCCGCGACCTTACCCTATCGCCCAAGCAGATCTCGCCTGTTGCGCGCCGACTTCTGGTGACCTTCGGCGGCGCAGATACACAGCGGCAATGGCGTAAAGCACTCGACGCCCTGCATCACATCCAATCGCCGTCGTTGACCGTCACGTTGGTGGGCGCGCCGCAGCATTTGAGCACGGCAGCGGCGGCGGACCTTCCTGCGCAGCACACGATTGAGTTCCTGCCCAATGTGATTCGGATGGTCGATCTCATGCAACAAGCCGACGTAGCCTTGTGCGCTTCGGGCAGCACCACCCTGGAACTTGCTTACCTGGGTGTGCCCATGTTGGTGACCTCCATCGCCGACAATCAGTTGGGCATCATGGACGGCCTGGCGCAGAGCGGCGCAGCGTTGGCGTTGGGTTGGCACGAAGAGATCACGGCGGTGCAGATCGCTGCACAACTCGAACCATTGCTTGCCGATTCTGAGCGTAGACGGCAGATGAGCCGGGCCGGCCAGATTCTTGTCGACGGGCTGGGACCGGAACGTGTGATTGCAGCTTTTTTGACTTCGGCATCCTGATCAACACCACTGGAGATCCTACGATGAACATTACAGCAATCGTACAGGCGCGTATGGGGAGCCAACGCCTACCCAAGAAAACCTTGATGGAGGTCTGCGGCAAGCCCATGCTGGGGCATGTGGTGGAACGGCTGCGGCGCAGCAACGCTGTCACCGGTATTGTGGTCGCCACTTCAAGCAACCAGTCCGATCTGCCGATTGTCCAATATGCCCGGCAGGACCGTGTCACCTGTTTCGCCGGCAGCGAAGACGATGTCCTCTCTCGCTTTGTCGGCGCGGCCAAATCTGTGCAGACGGACTTGATCGTGCGCATCACCGGCGACTGCCCGTTGATTGATCCCAATGTATTAGACGAGATGATCGCCTATCACCTGGCCGAAGGTGTCGAGTATACAGGCAACCTGGCCCGGCGCTCCCTGCCGCGTGGGTTGGATGCCGAAGTCTTTTCGGTGGATGCACTCTCAAGAGCCGACCGCATGGGGCTGGAACATCATCACCGTGAGCATGTGACGCCCTTCATCTACGAGCATCCTGAACTTTTCACCATCGCCAGCTTCGAACTGACCGGCGCCCTGCGGCGCCCGGATCTACGTCTCTGTGTGGACACGCAGGAGGACATGGAACTGATCCAGCGTATCTACCAGGAATTCTATCGGCCCGGCAACATCGTGGACATGCATGCAGTGACTGCATGGCTCGATGCCAATCCCGAATGGAAGTACTTCAACCAGGCTGCCGAACTGGAACACCTCAAACGCAATCAGATGGACGGTGTGCGTCAGGTCTTCCTCGAACCAGCGGCTGTGCAGGGGTAAGGTCAATGCGCATTCTGTTTATGGGCAACAACTGGGTGGGCTGGCAGGTGGCGTCCTGGCTACACCAACAAAGAGCCGAAGTCGTGGGCGCAGTGCTGCACCCTGCGGATCGGCAAAAGTTCGGTGCAGAGTTGCTGCGCTGTTTCGCCGATAAGCATGTACCCGTTTTTGATGCGTCGACGCTGCGCACACCGGCTACACTCGATGCCATTCGCGCCCTGGATGCAGATCTGGGGCTTTCCGTCTTTTTGGGCTACATCTTAAAGCCGGATTTCCTGCGAATCTTTCCACAGGGGGTGCTCAACCTGCATCCTTCGTATTTGCCCTACAACAAAGGCGCGCACCCCAACGTCTGGAGCATTGTCGACGAGACGCCGGCTGGGGTGACGTTACATTTTATTGATGAAGGCGTCGACACAGGCGACGTGGTGGCGCGTCTCCAGGTGCCTGTCGAACCCGTCGATACCGCCGCCACCCTCTATCGCAAATTGGAAACGGCGTCTGTCGATCTTTTTATCGAACAGTGGCCACGCCTGTGCGCGGGCAACCTTCCCCGTGTGCAACAGGACGTCGGCAGCGGTACCCATCATCGCCAAAATGATCTGCGCATGTTGGATCAAGTCGATCTGGACAAGACGTACACCGCCAGGGAGTTGCTGAACCTGTTGCGGGCGCGTACCTTTCCTCCTTATGGCGGCGCCTACTTTGAGGATCAGGGGCGTCGGGTCTACGTGCGGATTCAGTTGTCTTACGACGAGAGGTTTGCAAACCATGAAACAGGAATTCAAGATTAACGGCAGGCCCATCGGCCCCGGCCATCCCACCTACATCATTGCCGAGATGTCGGGCAACCACAACCAGAGCCTTGAACGGGCCGTGCAAATTCTGGAGGCGGCGGCACAAGCCGGCGCCGACGCCGTTAAGTTGCAGACCTACACGCCCGATACGTTGACCATCGACTGCGACAACGAGTATTTCCAGATTGGCAAAGGCACAGTCTGGCAAGGGCGCAAACTCTACGATCTCTACGGCGAAGCCAGTACGCCCTGGGAATGGCAACCGCAACTCAAGCGTATCGCCGATGATCTGGGCGTGGACCTTTTTTCGACGCCGTTCGATGCCACAGCCGTCGACTTCTTGGAAGGGATGGATGTCCCCGCCTACAAGATCGCATCCTTCGAGGTGGTGGATCTGGCGCTGCTGGCCCGTGTCGCCCATACCGGCAAGCCCATTATCATGTCCACAGGTATGGCCAACCTTGAAGAGATCGACGACGCCGTGCACGCCATCCGCAGTCAGGGGAACGAGCAACTGGCGCTGCTCAAATGCACCAGCGCCTACCCCACGCCCCCCTCTGAAATGAACTTGCGCACCATCCCACATTTGGCCGAGCGCTATCAGTTGCCAGTTGGGCTTTCGGATCATACCCTCGACATTGTTGTGCCTGTCACCGCGGTGGCGTTGGGTGCGTGCATCATCGAAAAGCATTTCACCCTCTCGCGCCAGGAAGCCGGCCCCGACAGTACCTTCTCACTGGAACCCCATGAGTTCAAAGCGATGGTGGACGCAGTACGCACCACCGAGGCGGCGCTGGGCAAGGTCAACTACGAAGTGACCGAATCCGAAATCGCCAGCCGAGTTTTCCGTCGTTCGCTCTTCGTGGTAGAGGATATGCAGCCGGGAGAGGTTTTCACAGAGCAAAACGTGCGCTCGATCCGACCAGGATTTGGACTGGCGCCTAAATCCCTGGCAGATGTATTGGGGCGAACGGCAACATGTTCTGTTTCCAGAGGAACGCCGCTTTCCTGGGAAATTGTAGATTGACATAACCACTTAATCCGCATAAGGGATGACAGCGAAAGGGGACGGATCCTATGCCGTTCGATTTAGATGGGAAACCATTTTCGGTGAAGCGCAATACAGAGCCGCTTCAGCTATTGGGCGTGCTTAACGAAAGGCTCAACCAGCAAGGACGTGTCTTGCACCATGTTGTCCTCAACGGGCAGGAGATCCAAGACAATTGGCTGGAGGCGTTGCTCAGCATCAGCGAAACCGACAACATATCGTTCGTCAGTGTGACAGCTGGTGAGCTACTGGAAGAGTCAATCATCAACACCGTGGACGTTTTGCCCAAATTGGCCGACGATCTCACCCAGGCTGCGCGCTGTCTACAAATGGGTACAGACGACAAGGCGTTTCCGTTGATCGCTTCGTCTGTCAACGGCCTGGAAGCATACATTCAGCTTCTGAATTTGATCTCACAGTACCTGCCCGAACATGCTGGAGAGAGTGGGCGCTTGCTGGAACCATTGACACAGTGGCTACAAAAACTCCTGTCGGTATGGCGAACTGAAAACTTTGTGCTGATGGCCGACTACCTGCTTCATGAACTTGAACCTCAGATCCAGCGCGGGCATCGCTGGCTTCGAACTCTGGTTGCCCAACCTGTAGTCTAAAAAGGAAGGCACCGTTTCAGGTGCGTCGCACCTGAAGTTGAACAGCTAGACAAGGAATCCCTTATGGCAACAGCATTGCGCAAGAACAAACAACAAAATTTTCGAGGCAAAAACCTGCAACTCTTTCAGCAAGTCTCGCCCAAGATGGTGGACTACCTGAAGAACAAGACGGCAGGCGTTGAGGTTGCTTCTGTCAATACTCGTGCAGGAGTGCCCACACTCACGTACAGGCAGGGCAATCGCCATGTTCATCTGCACAGCGCCTACGATCCTGTAGCCGAAGCGCATTATTGGGCTGAGCAGGCCGGCCAGGATGACTGGCAGATCGGCGTGATCTTTGGTGTGGGGCTTGGATATCATATTGAAGCCCTACAAAGACTTTACCCCGACCGCTCGCTTGTGCTGATCGAACCTACCCCCGATATTTTGAACGCCACAATTCAACTCCGCGATCTACGGTCGGTGATCCGCCATCCCAACTTCTCAATGGTAGCCAGCAGCGATACCACCGCTTCAGCGCTTTCCCTTTTTGAAAACCATCTCCGCAGCGCCGTGATCAAAGGCCGTGTCGCATTCTTGACCTGGCCACCGTACCGACGCCTTTGGTCTGACTTCTGGCAACAGGTTCAGCAGAAAGTCGGAGAGTTGACACGCCAGATCTCAGTGAACTTTTCGACCTATCAATATTTTTCGATGCAGTGGCAAGAGAATTTCTTTACCAATCTGCGTGCATCCGCCACAGATCCCAGTGCAAAGTCGCTTTTTCCCCACTTTATGGGAAAGCCGGCGATTCTGGTGGCAGCCGGCCCCTCGCTCCAAAAGAACATTCATCTATTGGTTGAGGCCAAAGACAAGGCGCTCATTGTCGCCGCCGGCTCGGCAGTCGGTGCTTTGCTGGCACATGGAATCAAGCCACATCTGGTTGTTTCGTTTGATGGAGGCCCCGCCAATTACTACGCCTTCACCAATATCCCAACCGATGATCTTGTCCTTGTTTATTCTTCGGTGATCTATCCACGTATTGTGGCTGAATACCAGGGGCCACGTTTTGTCTTAGGGGTCGATATTTACCCATTCGAACGATGGTTTCACGCACAGATCGGTCATGATCGCGGCAGTATGGCCAGCGGTCCCTCCATTGCAAACTTAACCTGGGACCTGCTTCGGCAGATGGACTGCGAGCCAATTATCTTTGTCGGCCAGGATCTCGCCTTCGGTCATGATGGGCAGACCCACGCAGCCGGTCGTGTCGAGCTGAACTATGGCACAGACAAGCCAGTTGATCCAGAAGACGAGGCAGCATCGAAGGCCTTCGAATGGGTGGAAGATGTCTGGGGAAATCAAGTACGCACCAAACCCGTCTGGTTGGCCATGAAAATCTGGTTTGAGCAACGCATCTACGCCTGGGGGCGAGGTAAAACTTTTATCGATGCCACCGAAGGCGGTGCCAAAATCACCGGCACAAAGATCATGACATTACGCGAAACGCTTGATCGCTACTGTCAGACCCCGTTCGATGCAGAAAAGGCAATCCGGCAGACCTACCGCTCCCAAAAGGACCAGTTTGACTCGCTCAACATGAGTGGAAAGCTGGATACGGCGTTGCATCACCTGAATCAGGAGTTTGATGATGTCCTGAAACTATGTGGCGAAGCCGTTGAAACCCTGCGCGCACTTGATGCGCTCAACCGAGACAACGCCCTTACAGAGAGTGAATTCTCGAAGTTTCATCTAGAATTGAGCCGTTTCGATTCACAACTTGCCGCCATTGACGCATATACACAATTTGTGCGGCCGGCCATCGACAACAACGTGGCTGCCTTTGATGCCATGTCAATACGTCTAAAATCTGAAACGGACCTTGGCGCGCAGGGGCAGCAGCTTGCTGAACTCTATGCAGCACTCTTCGCACTGACCAAGGACACAGCGACTGAACTCAAGTCCTACTGTCAACTGGCTGTTGAGATGGCCGGCCCCTATTCTCCGCCTAAACTCGTCACTGAGCTAGATGCTGTCTCCCTTGTCTGTGGTGCCATGCATCCTTATGTCAACAGGCTAAAGGAACTGGCGCAGATGCCCGTAGAGAGCGCCGAGTGGGCGGAAGTCCAGCAGATGCATGAAGAACTAGGCAAACTGGCCGCACAGATCAATCAAACCGAAGTTCTGCGCTGCTTTGTGAAGGAACTCGTTGTCCTAAAATCAACCGCGTTGCAAGAACTCAAAGCAATTCAACTGGCAGTAAGCACTGAACCAGATCTGCGCCGGAAGGCTGAATACCTGGCAAACTATCATGCGCTCTCTTTGTCTGTAGTCGAAGACGCATTGATGCAGGTACGTGGCTATAGCAAGCTTCCTGCTTAACCCTGCCCAACTCCTGCAATACTGAGGCTGGAACCAGCAGTATTAAACATAAAATGCGAGATGAACCGGGGTGTTTCGGTTCATCTCGCATTTTGGGATCTTACCTGTGGGGCGCACAGCGAAGTCGTTTTCTTGTTACGTTCGCAGTTACCTTCCGGGAAGGGATTCCAGTAATTTCCAGGTGTGCGAGCTACATCTAATCCCTTCCCGGAAGGTTTGCGTATTCAGCGACACGACCACTTCGCTGTACAGCCACGTAAAGACAGCGTCAATCAAAAATCGTCTGGTAGGCCTCGGCCTACCAGACGATTTCTGATTGACGCTATTTCTGTTACCGACTTCTGTCGAATTACCGGAAGAGCGACATCAGCGCCTGCGGGGCCTGGTTGGCCTGGGCCAACATCGAGGTCGCCGTCTGCTGCAGAATCTGGAACTTGGTCGCTTCGAGCTGGCTCATCGCCATGTCGGCGTTCATAATGCGGTTGAATGCCGCTTCGGTGTTGACCTGAGCCTCACCCAGTGCTTCTTCCTTGAACGAGAGACGACTACCTAGCGCACCCAACGTCTGCAATCGGCTGGATACAGTGTCAATCGCGGTGTCGAGCGAGCGCATGGCGTTTTCGGAGCCACTGGCTGAGCTGACATCGCCGTTATACGTGCCAGAGCGTGAGTAGTCTACCGTGAAGCTGAAGGTGCCGCCCGTGCTGTTGGTCATTTGCGCACCAGCAGAGGCGAGGTCGTCGGCATTCC
Organism: bacterium; assembly: GCA_016124945.1. Classification (GTDB taxonomy): domain Bacteria; phylum Chloroflexota; class Anaerolineae; order Caldilineales; family Caldilineaceae; genus RI-153. Next base: position 52,693 of record WGMT01000006.1, read on the forward strand.
AGGTAAAGGTAAGGCCATTGCCGAAGCTAACGCTGGTTGCAGCGCTTAGGTCGAGACCAGTGACAGCCGACTTCACAATACCGCTGCCAGTGTTGTCGAAATTGACTGCATTGCCGCTGGCATCTAACAGTTGAACCGTGCTACCCGTACCACCGGTGGCGCCGAGCGTCACCCTGACAGTGTAATTGCCGCTCAGTAGTTCTGTGTTCGTAGCCGTGACAGCGGCTGCAGCAACAGTCGATGCAACCGTGAACGAGGCCGCTGTACCACCAGTACCCAAACCGGAAGCCGACGTGGCTATTGTCGAACCGGCAGTGGTTGCACCGATGCCCAGGCTGGCCGCATCGACACCTGAAAAATCGGTGCCGGTGAGGGTCGTGGTTTCGCCGGCTTCAGCACCAGTCTGGAAGGTGATGGTGTTGCTGAAATCGCCAAGACCGTTGAGCAATTTCTTGCCGTTCCAGGTGGTCTGCCCAACGATGTCGTTGATTTCTTTCGTGTACTCTGCCAGTTGGTTCTGAATGGCGCCACGTTCGCTGTCGCCCAGGGTATCACTGGCGGCGGCTTCTGCCTTGTTGCGCATTTCCAACAGGATGTCGGAGACCTTGCCCAAACCGGCTTCGGCGACGCTCATCAGGTTCTTGGCATCACCGATGTTGCCGAGAGCAACCTTCAGGTTTTCGTTGCGCTGGCGGAAGGTGGTGGCAATGGTCATGCCGGCGGGATCGTCGGCGGCGCTGTTGATGCGGCGACCAGTGGCCAGGCGGGTCTGGTGCATGCCCAGGTTCTTGTTGACGTTGTTCAGGCTGTTCAGCGCGTTGAGGGCGCCGATGTTGCTGTTAATTCGTGAGAAATCTGCGACTGCCATGATGTAATTCCTTTCAGATCTTTAGGGTTTTTAGGGTGTTTGTTTTGAGTCTTCTTTTAAACAGCTAGCATCGACTCGTTCTAATCAAAACCATAGCGACACAAGTGGACGATTCCTCGTTGTTGTTTCGGTTGTCGACACACCTCCTTGTGAACGTTCCTGCTTTTGTGCTATGGTTTTCTTATCGTCGGGCGGGCCACTTTGCTACATGGTACCTGCGGGCTATCGTGCTGGGGACTGAGGAAAGATAATCGTTGACGCCGCGAGGCCCTCACCCCCCCGCCCCTCTCCCACATCGTTGAGCGCTGCCGTGACGAAGAAAACGACAGGATGGCGCAAGTTACGCTTCTGTTGTGGCTGGGTGGGAGAGGGGAGCCAGAGCGTCGACACGATTCCGGCTCCCCTCTCCCATCCAGCTTCTCAGAGGGCAAAACTGCGGACACAGCGATGCGTATCAGTCGGCAATTCGGCCTCCACCAGATGGGAGAGGGGCGGGGGGTGAGGGCCTTACGTCGTCAACGCTTATCTTTCCCCAGTCCCTAATCCCCACTCCCCAATCCCCCCCTCTCCCGTTACGTGCCCGTTATAAACCTTTTATGCTCAATTCAAAGTGAACTTTCTATAATGGCGGCAGGACGCAAACGACAATCTTGTATTAGCCGAAATCGTGGAAAGTTCACGCATGACGACGATCAATTCAACGCAGCCGACCGAGCGTGCAAACACTGAGACAAACACCCGCTCTGCGCCCTCAGCCGAGGATCTCGCCTTCGCCAATATGCTCGCCGCCACCATCCGCCAAGAGACGGAATCGCAGCTCTTCAACACGGCTGCGTCCTCGGCGTTGCCGTCAATGCCGGCATTGACGGCATCTGCATCTACGGCACCGGTGCAGATGCCCGTCTTTCAGCAATTGGCCTTCTTGAACCAGCCGGCCGCCCTTTCGCTACCTTCGTTTCTTTTCAGTGATTGGCAGCCGCAGACACGAGACGTCACTACGCCTTCGACTGCCGCCGCCGTCCGCAGCGCAGGGGACAACCCCTACAGCAACGTCATTGCCGCCATCCAGAGTGGACCCACCGCGGCTCGCCCAACCAGCGCCATCGAACCGACCATGACGGTCGCAGCCACGGCCAAGGCCAGCGCGGGGGCGATGCCGATTTCCGCCTTCCCCCGCCCCGAACATGACACAGGTCGCGGCATTCACTGGATCCCAACCACCAGCCAATCCACCGACATCATCGACAAGTACATTGCCGAAGCCAAAGAGATGGGGATCACCTGGATCACCTTCCTCAACGACGGCGTCGATACCAAGAAGAACGACTATCTGGTGAACAAACTGGTGGAAAACGGCATCGAACCCATTATGCGCATCTACACCGATGCCGGTGCACCCATCGAAGGCAACCTCACCGAAACTGTGCGCCATTACCGCAAGATGGGCGTCGACTACTTCCAGATCTACAACGAACCCAATCTGCGCCTGGAAAATCAGGGCGCTGCACCTGATCCCAAGGCACACACCGCCAAATGGATCGACGCCGCACGGCAGGTGCTTGCCGGTGGTGGGCTGCCCGGCTTCGGCTCGCTCAGCCCCACACCCGGCCTGGCCCCCGGCGCCGCCCCAGGTGACATGGACGATCTGCGCTTCTTGCGCGAGTCGCTTCAAGCCGTCAAGGCCATGGGCGCAGAAGACGTCCTCGATCGCGCCTGGCTCAGCGTCCACAACTATGGGCACGCACACCTGCGCATCCGCGACTACGATCAGATCGTCCGCCAGGAATTGGGGCGCAGCCTGCCCCAGATCGGCACCGAAGCGGGCATCTACCCAGGGGACACACTCTCGCAGGCCGACGCCACCAACATTGTGGCCGATGCCTACCGCTACCTCCCCAACCGCGAAGAATACTACTTTGCCTACACCTACTGGATCATCGCCAACGAATCGGGTACAGGCCATAACGACGCCGCATGGAACCACCAGGCACTCTTCCGCCCAGACGGACACGATCCGCTCGTCGACATCTTGAAACAGGAGAAAAGTGTATGAGTATCTTCAATACGATGCGCCTTAGCGGCTACGGCATGACAGCCGGACGGCTGCGCATGGACGTGATCAGCAACAACATTGCCAACAGCCAGACCACCCGCACCGAAGAAGGCGGCGCCTACAAGCGCAAACAGGTTGTGCTCCAAGCAAATGAAAGCAACCTGCCGCCGGTAAGCCGCTTCCAGGGCAGCAGCGAAATGGCCGGCAGCGACAGCCTACACGGTGTCAAGGTTGTGCGCATCGTCGAAGACGACGAAAACATGGTGCGCACCTACGAGCCCAACCACCCCGACGCCGACGAAGAGGGCTTCGTCGAATATCCCAACGTCGACATCACCACCGAAATGGTTGATCTCATGGCGGCCAGCAAAGCCTACCAGGCCAACATCACCGTCGTGCAAACGGTGAAATCTATGGCCCAGGCAGCGCTGCAAATCGGGAGATAGACAAGGCAAAAGGCAAGTTGCAAAAGGCAAAAGTGACGCTCCGGCACCCAGCGGTTGAAACCGCCGGCTGATCTGGGAAACACGATAAATCGTGTTCCCAGAACCGGCTTCAGCCGGTTTCCCGTGTCAGACGCCGAATTTATTCGGCGGGCATGGTACACGACGGGGTTGTCAAAAGCATCACCCAGTCGCCTAATCACCAATCACCAATCACCAATCACTTGGACATCTACACCATGACAATCGATCCAATCAGCCTCTACCAAACCGCCAACAAAATCGGCGAAATGGACGGCAAACTTCAGCGCCGCACACCGTTCAATGAAAGTGTCGGCGATGTAGCCGCTAGCATGGAACAGGCGTTGACCAAGGCCATCGCCCAACTCGATCAAACCCAAAAGACGGCCGACGCCGACATTACCAAGTTGGTGGCCGGTGAGCCGGTTGACTTGCACCAGGTGATGCTCCAAATGGAAGAATCGATGCTCAAACTCAACCTGGCCCTTCAGGTACGCAACAAGGTCATCGAAGCCTACCAGGAAATCCAGCGTCTACAGGTGTAGACACCCTGAAAATGACACCGGCACCCAATATTGTTAAACACGATTAGGCGACTGTGCGATTAGACGACTGTCACGACGGGAGTAGTCCCTAATCACCAATCACCAATCACCAACCAAGCGGACGCATCATGCAAGATCTGCGCACAAAAGCTCTCGATATCTGGGCACAACTGGTACCCTGGCAACGCTTCGCCGGGATCGCCATTCTGCTCTCCACCATCGGCATGTTTGTGGTGATGGGCTTGTGGATGAGCGAGCCCAGGTACGCGGTCCTCTATCGCGATCTGAACGAACGCGATGCCGCCGCCATCGTCAATGAACTTGACAGCCAGCGTGTCCCCTATCAGTTGATTGAGGGCGGCACCGCGATTGAGGTGGCGGAAGATCAGGTGGCGGCGATTCGTTTGCGCCTGGCGTCGCAGAACCTGCCGCAAGGTGGCACCATCGGTTACGAAATGTTCGACACCGGTTCGCTGGGCAACCTGGGCATGACCGAATTTATGCAGCGCGTCAACTATCAACGCGCGCTCGAAGGCGAACTCAGCCGCACCATTACCGCAGTGGAAGGCGTCGATCTGGCACGTGTCCACCTGGCGCTGCCCGAGGAAAGCCTCTTCGCCCAGCAGCAGCAGGCACCCAAGGCGTCGGTGATCCTCAAAGTCAAGCCCGGTGTCAGACTCAACATGACCCAGGTCCAATCTATTCGTTTCCTCGTGGCCAACAGTGTCGAGGGGCTCACCGCCGACAACATCACCCTGGTTGATGTCGACGGCAACTTCTATGAGCTTCCCGAAGGGGACGGGACACCGACGTTGGCCTCTGTCTCCGGCGGCATTATGGAAATGCAGCGCGCCGCTGAGCTGGAAAGACAGAACAACGTACAAGCCATGCTCGATCAGACCTTCGGCCCCAATAAGACGGTGGTGCGGGTCAACATCGAGATGAACTGGGATCAAGAGGAATCGCAAACCGAGACCTATGCCCCTGCCGGTGAAGTGGGCAGCGTGATCCGCAGCAGCAACCGTGAAGAGGAAAATTGGGAAGGCGCAGGCGCCAACGCCGGCGGCATCCCCGGTGTGGACGCCAATGCGCCTGTCGACGATGTCACCTATCAAGCAGGTGAAGGCGAAAGCGGCACCTACAATCGCCGCAGCGATACCGTCAACTACGAAGTGTCCAAAGAGATCCGCAGCAAGACGGTACAGCCCGGCGGTGTGGAACGGATCACCGTGGCCGTGCTCATGGACGAAAGCCTGCCCGAAGAGCAGGTCGCAGCTGTCCAATCCAGTGTCTCTGCTGCACTTGGCCTGAACGCACAGCGGGGCGATATCATCGAAGTACAGCGCATCCCCTTTGATATCAGCTTCTACGAACAGGAACTGGCCCAATTCCAGGCCCAGCAGCAACAGGACTTTTACATCCGCATCGGCATCATTGTAGGCGTGCTTATCGGCCTGGGGCTGATCCTCTTCTTCACCCGCAAGATTCTGGGCGACATGCAGAAGCGCATGATGCCTTTCGTGGTGGAAGAAGAGAACCTGGCCCTGCCCAAGGACGCCGCCGCCGGTCAGCAAGGCGCCGCCTCATTGCAGCAACAGGCCAACAACGCCTACGCCCGCGCCCTGGCAGGTGCCAAGGGGCAGGGTGAAATCGACGACTTCGAGCACATTTTCCAACTGCCGCCGCCCGATGAATCTGAACTGCGCCTACGCGCCATCGCTCGCCATAGTCCCGACGTTGTCGCTTCTATTATCGAAGAATGGGCGGCGCCTGATGGTGCACGCTCTGCACGCAGCGAAGCACCGCAGACAGTTTAGTGATCCGTGATCCGTGATCCGTGATCCGTGATCCGTGATCCGTGATCCGTGTTGCGTGGGTAGAGGACGTTGTTGCCTGCACAAGTGAGTTACATGTGGCAGGTCTACAAGTAACGACGTATGCAACCCGCAATTCGCAATCCGCAACCCGCAATCTGCAACCCGCAACTCGCAATCTGCACTCAGGTGACCCATGTCGCGTAAGTCTTCTCCGTTATCCGAAGGTGAAAAGAAAGCCGCCATCGTCCTTGTTGCCTTGGGCGCTCAGCTCTCGGCGGAAGTCATGCGCCACCTGCAAGAGGACATTGTGGAGCGGCTGACCTATGCCATCTCCACCTTGCAGCGGGTGACGCCCGACGTGCGCCAGGCCATCGCCGATGAACTCGTCACCGAGATTGAGGTGCAGCGACAATACAACTTTGGCGGCATTGAGTATGCCCGCGAAGTGCTCTCGAAGGTGGTAGGCCGTGAGCGTGCCGAGGAATTACTAAGCCGCATCACCCACCGCGACGCCAAACGCCCCTTCGACTTCCTCGCCGACGTCGATCCCATGCAGTTGGCCCGTTTTATGCAAGAAGAACACCCGCAGACCATCGCCCTGATCCTGGCTCATCTACCGCCGGTGCTCGCGGCTCGTGTCTTTAGCTGCCTGCCCGATAGCACTCAGCCAGAAGTGGTAAACCGCATCGGCATGATGGATCGGATTTCGCCGGAAGTGGTGAAAGTTGTAGAAGCCGGCCTCCAGGCCAAACTTTCCGTCGTCCTCCCACGTGAACGGCAGGGCGAACACATCGGCGGCGTCGACTTCCTTGTGCAATTACTGAACCAGGTGGATCGCAGCACCGAAAAGTCGATTATGGAAGAACTGCACAGCGTCAACTCCGATCTGGCCGACCAGGTGCAGGCACAGATGTTCGTCTTCGAGGATCTCGTCCTCCTCGACAACCGCAGCCTCGAACTGGTGCTGCGCGAAGTCGACAAGAAGGATCTCCTCCTGGCGCTGCGTGGCGCCGCCGACGAAGTGCGACAGCTCATCTTCCGCAACATCTCCAAGCGAGCCGCTCAGATGATGCAAGACGATCTCGATGTGATGGGGCCGGTTCGTATGCGCACAGTGGAAGAAGCGCAAAAGAATATTGTGAAGATTGTGCGCCGCCTGGAGCAAGAAGAGCAGATTGTCATCTCGCGCGGCAACTCCGAAGACGTGATGGTATAACCCATGGCGCAGCTCATTCGCAAGTACAACGCAGGCAAACACATTGTCGTCTCCGAGTGGTTGCGCAACCACGGCACCGAAGATTTGCAGGAATCGCCCGAGGTAAAGGCGCGCCACGCCGCCGAACAGGCGTTACAAGAGGCCGAGCAGTTACGCAACCAAATGGAATCGCAATTAGCAGAGGCACAGCGTCAGATCGAAACACTGATCGCCGAAGCTGAGCAAAATGCCATCGCTCTACAGGCCGAAGCCCAGGCCCAAGGCTACGAAGACGGCTACAAGCAGGGGTTGGCCGACGGCCAATCAACGTTCGATGCCAAAGTCGCCGGCACCGCCACTCAACTTCAGTCTATTCTGGCCGAACTCGGGCAACAACGACAGGTGGCGCTTGCCAATATTGAAGTGGAAGCCGCCACACTCAGCCTTGCGATTGCCGAAAAAGTGGTGGGGCATATTGCCCAAACACACCAACCGCTCATCGATCATACAGTTCATCGGGCGCTGGCCGAACTTGCTGTCGAAGGGCCATTTGTGGTGCGCGCCCACCCGGATGATTGTGCTTTCCTCACCCAATTCTGGCAGAGCGGCTCACCTAACCGTCCTTATACACCGGAGGGTTGGCGTCTTGTGGCCGATGCTGCCGTTCCGCCCGGCGGTTGTATTCTCGTGTGTGGCGCCACCACCGTCGATGCACGCCTGAAAACGCAATTGGGCAACATCGCCGCTGGCCTTCAACTTGCGTTTCCTACGCCCGTTTCAGAAGACATAGAAACGGACGATTCGGGCATTGAGCCCATTGCAGACGACATCGCTCTATGACATCGCTACCGACGCTCAAGACGTATCACACACGGTTAACACAGATCGAACCGATTCAACTGCAAGGACACGTGGTCCAAGTCATCGGCCTGACCATCGAGGTGGAAGGCATTGCCCCCAAACTAGGCGAACTCTGCTGGATCGAAACAGATCTTGGCTCTATGGCCTCAGAGGTGGTCGGCTTCCGGAAATCACACACACTGCTCATGCCCCTGGGCGAGATGGAAGGCATTCAGCCGGGAAGCCCGGTTATTGCCGCCCGCACGCTCTTTCAGGTGCCTGTCGGCCCGAAATTGCTGGGGCGTGTGCTCGATGGGTTGGGCAATCCACTCGACAGTCTTGGCCCAATTGAAGCCGACGCGTTGGTCTCTTTCAACAACCAGGCACCCCATCCTCTTGCCCGACAGCCGATCCGCGAACCTTTTCGCACCGGCGTGCGCGCCATCGATGGCCTCATCACCATCGGCAAAGGACAGCGCATGGGCATCTTCGCCGGTAGCGGTGTAGGCAAGAGCAGTCTGCTTGGCATGATTGCCCGTAACGCCGAAGCAGATGTCAACATCATCGCCCTCATCGGCGAACGTGGACGAGAAGTGCGTGAGTTCATCGACGAAAATCTTGGCCCCGAAGGGCTGGCCCGTTCGATTGTGGTGGTGAGCACTAGCGACATGCCGCCTCTGGTGCGTATCAAAGCGGCCTGGGTGGCTACCGCCATTGCCGAATACTTCCGCGATCACCTGGGGATGAACGTCAATTTTATGATGGACAGCGTCACCCGTTTTGCCATGGCCCAGCGCGAAGTGGGGCTGGCCGTGGGTGAGCCGCCCGCCATGAAAGCCTACCCGCCCAGCGTCTTTGCCCTGCTGCCGCGGCTCATGGAACGAACCGGTGCCGGTGTCAACGGCACCATCACCGCCTTCTACACCGTCCTCGTCGAAGGGGACGATTTCAACGAACCTATTTCAGACACAGTGCGCAGCATCTTAGACGGTCATATGATGCTCACCCGTGCCCTGGCCGCCGAAAACCACTACCCAGCCATCGACGTCCTACACAGCGCCAGCCGTTTGATGACCCAGATCACAGCATCGCCGCACCGGGCCGCCGCCGGTCAATTGCGCGAAATGCTCGCCGTCTACGAAAACGCCAAAGATCTGATCAACATTGGCGCCTACGCCGCCGGCAGCAACCCGCGCATTGATCGCTCCTTGCACATGCTCGATGACACCCGTCGCTTCCTACGCCAGGACGCCAACACGTTTACCCCTTACGAGGAAACGATTGAGCAATTGAAAGAGATCACGGCGGAAGAAGAATAAGATTTACGATTTGCGATTTGCGATTGACGATTGCAGAGCGTAAAGCAGCACGTCTCGCCGATAACGATCACCCAATGACGCATTACAACGTAAACATGAAATCGAAAATCGAAAATCGTAAATAAAAATGTCTCTAGACTTTCGTTTCCAAACCATACTCGATTATCGCCGACGCATTGTTGAGGATCGACAACGTCATCTTGCCGATGCGCAGCGCGCCTGGCGTGTGGAAGTGGACGGCCTCGATGCCCTGCGCGAACAGCGGGTGCGGTTTGCCGCCCAACTTGAAGAAATGCTCAAGGGCGTGCTGCACCTAGACGAAATTGAACATCACTACCGTTACCTGGCCGCCCTTGATCTGGCCATTCAGGCGCAACAGACGGTGGTCTACGCCGCCGAAGCCGCCGCCGAACAGGCTCGGGCCAATCTCGAAGAAGCGCTTAAAGATCGCAAGACGATGGAAAAACTCAAGGAATATGATCGCGAGCGCTTGCTCGATGCTATCGAACAAGACGAAGCAAAGGCTGTGGACGATCTCAACATTGCTCGCCACGCCCGCAACAACGGCTGAACATCGCCTATTCATTTGCAACGCAACTTTTACACAAGCGTTATGCAGGTTCATGCTTCTCCTGCATAGACTTGAATCAGCCCAAGTAGGGGTTCGGGGTAGGGCGGCGTCAAACGTTGCTTCAACGGCGAACTTTCTTCCCGTCTCCACCTGAGCCCTGCAAATTGAGTGTCGGCCCATTCGACGGCAGCAAAGGAGGATCCATGTCTGAGCTACTGCGCTCAGCGCTTGACACCTTTTCCTATCAGATGCTCTACAACGATGTAAAGCGTATGATCATCAAGCGTATGCTTGAGAAGATGGGCGAACAAGCGCACGCCGGGAGCGCGCCCATGCCCCAGGCAATAGGACAGGCCACGCCGCTGCCTGCATCCGGCTTCGACGGCCTCATCGAGCAGGCCGCCGCCCGCCACAACGTCGACAGCAATCTCGTACGCGCCGTCATCAAAGCGGAATCTAACTTCAACCCCAATGCCGTCAGCCATGCCGGCGCCAAGGGGCTGATGCAGTTGATGGACGCCACCGCCGCATCCTTGGGCGTAAACAACAGCTTCGACGTGGCCCAAAACATTGAAGGCGGCGTCACCTACCTGGCGGAGCAACTGCGCCGTTTTAACGGTGACACCAGCCTGGCCCTGGCCGCCTACAACGCCGGTCCTGGCACTGTCATGCGGCACGGCGGCATCCCGCCCATCGCCGAAACCCGCACCTACGTTCAGCGTGTACTTTCCTTCTACAAACCCGGCGCAGAGAGCGTCGACTATTCCGTTTAAATGAGGTGATTGGTGATTTGGGATTGGTGATTGGGCCACGACACGAGCATCTGAATCCACGCATCCATGTGCTCGACAAGACCATGAATCGTCCATTCGCAACCCAATCAACAAGCCTAATCACCAATCACCAATCACCAATCACCAATCCTATGAACATCACTTCTGATCTCAGCCTAACACTCCTGCGCAAAGGACTCAACGCCCTCTCCGAACGGCAGTCGGTGATTGCCCACAATGTGGCCAACATCGAAACACCAGGCTACAAAGCGTCTGATGTCGCCTTCGAAGAGAACCTGCGTCATGCCCTTGCGTCATCGTCTACCGTGCCCATGCAAACCACCGACGCCGCTCATCTCACCGAGCAAGGCCGACAGCGGCAGGAAATCGCCGAACTCACCCACGCCACCTATCGCCGCAACCAGACGTCCATGCGCAAAGACGGCAACAACGTCGACATCGAGAACGAAATGCTCGATCTAGCCGAAACCGCCCTGCGTTTCCAGGCGATGACCAGCCTCGCCAGCAAAAAACTGGCCATGATGCGCATGGTGGTGCAAGAAAGTCGTTAGTTGGTGATTGGTGATTGGTGATTAGTGATTGGGATCTTGTTGAGGCAATAGGTGCTCAACAAGATCCCAATCACTAATCACCAATCACCAATCACTCATCACCATATAGAAAGGATCAGGAATGTAACGTGGACGTTCAAACAGTCAATGTAGCTGCTCAGGAGGCTCAGCCGCCACCCGGTGGGCGAGCGATGGGCAAAGGAACCCCCCTGGCGGGTGGATCGACGGAAGCGCAGGCTGCGTTCCAATCACTCATGGCGTCGCTGATGGCCCCTTTGCTGGCCGTTCAGTCGCCCCAAGTGATCGCAAACCAGCCCGCTGCCGGCGATGCACAGGCGTCAATGCTCTCCTCTGCTGCACTGGCCGCCTATGGCGCGCCGGCGGCAGGGACGGGCCAAGGCGTACTGGCAACCCAGGGGACAGGCACACAGGTGGCGCCGGGCGCGCAGGCCACAACGCCGACAACGAATCTCATGTCCATGATCCGTGGCGTCGCCACACCGGCCACGGACGGCACAACCACGGCCACATCGTTGCAGACAGCCACGCCACAATCTGTGCCCACAGACAGCGCCGCCACCCTCGATGCGTTGAGGGCTCTGGCCGCCGGTCAACCGGGTGCGGCCGCCACAACCAGTGGTGCAGCCACCACGACGACGCAGGCATCAAACGCGGCAACCCTGGCCACCCAGGCCCTCAATGATCAAAGCGGCGAGCAGACGGAAAAGGCAGCAGCTGCCAAAGCTGAAACTGCCAATGGTCAGACGACGATGGCCGCTGCGTTTGGCGCCAATCTCAATGTGACGGAAAGCGTCAAGGGTGCCGGCGACGTTAAACCGGCCAACGCAACACCTGTACAGCAAATCGCCGATCAGGTACAGATGACGTTGAATCGGGGCGAAAACAGTGCCACCATTCGCTTGCAACCTGCCGAACTCGGCGGTGTACGCATTCGGATGCATGTGCAAGATGGCCAACTCCATCTCTCTATCGAAGCCGACAAGAGCGGCACCGGTCAGCTCATTGATCAGCAGCTTGGGAACTTGCGCCAGAGCCTCGAAAACAGCGGCATGCGTATCGGAGATCTCGCCGTCCTCGCCGCGGGCCGTGGACAGAACGGCGTCGAAGCAATGCAACGAGAAGCAGCCCAGCAGTTCAGAACCATGCAGATGGAAATGGGGAGCCAGCAGCAGCAACAACAACATGCCCAGCAGCAACAGGCTGCATTCGCCGGCCAGGGCGGGCAACAGCGCCAACAGGGCCAATTCGATCCAGGGCAAACGCTTGACGGCACCGGCTCAGTTGGGATCGGCGCTGTCAATGCAGCTGGCATGGGGAGCCGCAATGTGTGGCAAACGGCCGCCTACGCCGCCGTCGATTACTACGCTTAAGTATGGCAAACTTGTACCAGGAACGGGTCATTAGATTATGAACACCAGCGCCATAGACAACAGCTACAGCCGCAGTGAAGTGACCTCGCGCAGCTCGTCTACATCGGGCAGCACCGGTCAAATGGAACGAGATAGCTTCATGCAGTTGTTGCTCTTGCAACTCCGTTCACAGGATCCCATGAACCCGATGGACAGCGCCGCCATGTTCAACCAGATGGCGCAGCTTTCCGTCCTCGAACAACTTTGGGACATCCGCGATATGATCTCTGAAGGCGCAACTGCCGGGCAGCTCAGCCAGGGCGCTGCGCTCATCGGGCGCTATGTTGAAGCCAACAGCGTTGAAACTGGCCGTCTCTCCGGCCTGGTAGACAGTGTGCGTATGCAATCCGGCACTGTCTGGCTCCAGATTGGGAATGACGAAGTCCGTATGGATCAGGTGATCTCTGTACAGTAGCTTTCGCTAAAATTACTTTCAGCGCAATCGCTTCGTGTGCCACAGAACGTCTTCCCTGAATCGGGGGTGAGCAGCAGATGACAGAACCCAACAACCGAATATCGTCGCTTGGCAATGGCTCTGCAGCGACACCCGCACAGGTAGATCGCAGGCAGGGAGACGGTGAGTTTGAGAAGTTGTTGCGCCAGCAATATGCACAACAGCAGGTGCGTCAGGCCCAGCAGCAACCCTTTGCCGCACCGCTAGCATCGCCCGTAGCGCCGCCGCCTGTCAGCTTCAGTAAGCACGCACTGCAACGGCTGGACAAAAGACAGATTGAACTGGCGCCGGAACAGAGCCAACGCCTGGGGAATGCTGTCCAGGCCGCTGCCAACAAAGGCGCTCGCCAGTCCCTCGTCATCATGGACGGCATCGCCTTCGTCGTCAACGTCTCGGATCGTACCGTTGTCACCGCCGTCGATGTTGGATCAGGTGCCGGTGGATCGAATCCCGTCTTCACCAATATCGACAGCGCCGTTGTTGCCTAAGGCAACCCTTTTTATCGCTTAATTCAGGCCGGCCCTCTCGTAGGAAGTCTGAATCGAAAATTTATGTGTGTATCATTGAGATACGCAGAGAGAGGCAAATATGTCTAGCAGTATTCTTACCGCCGCTTCCGCTTTACGCAATCATCAAACATTTATGAATGTGGTGGCGAACAACATCGCCAACATGAACACCATCGGCTATAAATCGGCCAGCCTCACCTTCCAGGATCTCCTGAGCCGCCAACTGCGCGCCGGCGCTGAACCGACGCCAAACCGTGGTGGTCTGAACCCCATCCAATTTGGTCTGGGTATGCAACTGGGCAGTATCACCAACAACATGGGGCAGGGAACACTCCAATCCACCGGTCGCCCCACCGATCTGGCCATCACCGGCACCGGTTTCTTCATCTACGCCGGTGCTCAGCAGCCCATTTATAGCCGCGACGGCGCACTGGGCATCGACACCCAGGGCGGGCTGATGAATCTCTCCACAGGGATGCGTATTCAGGGGTGGCAGGCCGATGAGGATGGCGACATCAACGTGGCCGGCGCCATCGATGACATCGAAATTCCCATCGGCGCACCCATGGCCGCCGTTGCCACCGAGACGGTGAATGTGGCCGGCAATATCGATGCTTCCCTAGAAGACGGTGAAGCAGTGGCCACCTCCGTCCAGTTCTACGACAGCCTGGGTGGGCTGCACGCCTTTGATCTCACCTTTACCAAGAACGACGACAACAACTGGGTTGTCAGCCTCGACACCGACGACGTTGACGTAACCCTGGGCGCGCCGACACCCGCCACAGTGCAGTTCAACCAGCGTGGTGAACTGATTGTGCCCGAAAATGGCAACATCACCTTCACCGGCGCCATGGCCAACGGCTCTGAAGACGTGAACATCTCCCTCGACTTGCGCAATGTAACCCAGTTGGAAGCGCCCGGTGAAGATCGCCTTTACGTCACCAGCCAGGACGGTCGCGCCGCCGGCGAAATGATCGACTTCAACATCGACGACACCGGCCGCGTCATCGGCGTCTTCAGCAACGGCCTGCTGCGCACCTTGGGTCAGCTTGCCGTCGCCGAATTCGTCAACCCCGCCGGCCTTACCAAGACGGGCCAGAACGGCTGGGCGGTCAGCGGCAACTCCGGCGATCCCCAGGTCGTCTTAGCTGGGGACCGCAGCCAGATTACCGCCGGCTTCCTCGAAATGAGCAACGTCGACCTCACCCTCGAATTCAGCGAAATGATCCGCGCCCAGCGCGGTTTCCAGGCCAACAGTCGTGTCATCAGTTCCAGCGACGAGATGATTCAGGAACTCGTCAATCTGGTGAGGTAAGGGAGCGGTGATTAGTGATTGGTGATTGGGATCTCGTACATCGTTGAACGTCTAGATTCTCAACGAGATCCCAATCACCAATCACCAATCACCAATCACTAATCACTAATCACCAATCACCTCTCCCCCCGTAACCACGCCGTAATCGCGCCCACTTACGCGCCTGCTACTCCTTCGCAACCCATTTTCTTCATCCGAAATCATATACTGGCCTGCAGAGGCCGACTATGATTTCAATTCTCGCATTCTTACAATCGATTCTTCGGGATTGGACTCGCAGCCGGAGTGCACGCGCCGTCCGCTGGACGGCTCTCCGGCCAATCCCGTCATGGGGCTGGGCGTTGTGTCTGGTGTTGTTTTACCAGATCCACTACGCCGCAGCGCAGCCGTCCGCGTTTTCTCTGGGCGACTACCCACGGCCTCCAGCGGACAATGGGTGGGGTGTCCATTGGGCCCCCACCCTGCTTTCGCAACCGCAAGCGGTGGTCGACCGTTATTTGCAAGAGGTTGACGCACTGGATCTAAAGTGGCTCAAAATCATGCAGCCGGATCAAGCCAGGCTGGAACACGGCTATCTTTTAGCCGGCCTGCAAGCACGTGGCATCGAGCCGGTGCTGCGTGTACAGAAGACCTACAACGACGCCTACCAGCATCTCAACGCCTTGGTGACCAGCGGTGTGGGCGCAGGCGTCAACTATTACGAACTCTACAACAACCCCAACGTCGCCGGCCTCGACGGCGGCTGGCGACGAGGACAGCCCATCGACGCCGCCCTCATCGCCCGTCGCTGGGCGGAAGCCGCACGCACGGTGCGCGCCGCCGGCGGCTACCCTGGGTTGCCGTCACTTTCGCCCAATGGGGCCATCACCGACACCGATTTCCTGGGCCGATTTCTCGATCAACTCAGCGCGCAAGGATCGCTCGACGCCCTCGACGGTGCCTGGCTGCCTGTACAAAACTACATGGGCAACCGTCCGCTCGAAGATGTGAACGGCTTCCGCAAATTTGAACGCTTCCATGAAATTGTCCTCGAAAAGACAGGGCGCACACTGCCCATCTTAACCACCGAGGGCGGCGCCGTAGTGGGCGACAGCGAAGATCCCCGTTACCCCGCCATCACCGATCAACTGGTGGCCGAACGCACCGCCGCCGCCTTCGCCTACATGCAGAGCGACGCGCCCGACTACTACTTTGCCTTCATGCCTTGGCTACTGGTCAACGCCGCAGCAGGGGGTGTGCCGAATAGCTGGGAACGCCACGCCTGGTTCCCTGTGGATCAGCCGCCGCGGCCCGTTGTCGATGCCGTCAAGCACCTGCTGGGCGACGACGTAGCGCCTGCCAATCCGGTCATCCCCAGCGACGATGTCCAATACGCCCAACAGCCTGCACAAGCGGACAGTGACGGCGTCGCCCAAACACCCGAAGACGAAGTCCAGGCTGCGTCCGTAACCATGCGCCCCCTGGATGAAAGCGCCGAACAGGTGAGCAGCGTGGCCGCCCCGCCAACGTCGGCCCCTTCCCCTACACCTGTAGCTGACGCGCGCACCGTCAGCCGAGGACGGGTCACCGTGAGTGAAGGCAGCATCGAACTGCCCACCTACGACTTCCAGCGCGCCCTCGTGCCCACCTCCAAGGACGATGCCGGCTACCCTGCGCCTCAACTCGATCACGCGCAGGTGGGCGCGCCCGCCCTACAACGCTACCGCACTATCGTCGTTGAAAACGACTTTATGCGACTCACCCTACTGCCCGAACTTGGTGGCCGCATCTACCGCTGGGAAGACAAACAGAGCGGGCGGGATGTCCTCTACCACAACCCGGTGGTGAAGCCTACACCGTGGGGCGTACGCGGCTGGTGGTTAGCGCTGGGCGGGATGGAATGGAATTTCCCACTGCCCGATCGTGGTTTCTACGAATATGTCCCCTGGCGTAGTGAAATTGTTGCCGACGCCAACTCTGCCGCGGTACGCCTGTTCCAGAACGGCCCCAAGGGCCTCGAAGTCAGCGTTACAGTGAGCCTCAACGCCGACGCCCGCTTCTTCGCCGTGACACCCGAACTGCGCAACAGCGGATCAGCGCCCCTCGACACCCATTTCTGGATCACGGCACTGCTGGCACCCAGCGCCACCAACTCGGTGGATCCCAACAGCCGCCTCGTCTGGCCTGCCGACGGCATCACCGTCCACAGCAGCGCAGGGACACGTTCCCTGCCCATGGGGGGCACCGTAGACTGGCCCAGCGGCAGCGGCGACGATCTCAGCGCCCTGGCGACGTGGCCGCAGCACCTCGGCTTCTTTGCGTCTTCCGCGCCGCGGCAGAGCGCCGCCGGCCTGGTGGACCCCAACGGGGATCTCGCCGTGGTGCGCGCCTTCCCCAACCGTGTGGCCCCCGGCCTCAAAACGTTCTACAGCAGCCAACTTGACCCTACTCTGTGGACAGATGGCAACCAAGATCGCTTCTTCGAGCTTTGGGGCGGCGCAAGCCAGGATTTCGACACACCGATCACGCTGCAACCGCAGCAATCCCTGCGCTGGACGGAGCAGTGGTACACCGTCCCTGGCCTGGGTAACTTTGTAGGGGCCAACGCCCACGCCGCCCTGGCCCTGATTCCGCAGGCCGCGGGGACGGAACTACGCCTCGCCTCGACCGGCTCTCCCGCCATGCAGTCTATGACGTCTCGTCTGGTTGTACGCGTAGACGACAACATCGTCTCCGACGAAGAGATCGCCCTGCGCCCCGACGCCATCCACACACAGTTGTTGCCGCAACGCTTCGACGGTCGTCGCTGGATGGTGCAGCTCATGGACGCACAAGATCGTGTCCTCTTCGCCTATGACAACCGCGCACCCGTCGCCGTCGCCGCCACCGTGGACGAATCCATCGAGTGGGACGAGCGCCTGGACGAACTTGAGATTGAGGTCGTCCCCGCCAACGTGCCACGCGGGCAGCGTTACTGGAAGGTCATCAAAGCAGAGTTCCAAACGCCCGAAGAAGGTGGTGGACGCCATCACATCTTCGTTGAGGTGTTGGATGAGGACGGAAAACGCATTGTGGGGCAGCCGATTCAGATCCATTGGCGTGATGGTGGGGCCGAAATCGTCACCGAAGACAAACCCGCGCCGGAGTACGCTGCCAATTTTCCCATGTACGGCAACCTGGGCGGCTACAGCGTCGATCTACCCGGCCTGAGCGACACCGTCACCGGCATGGGGTTGCCCTTTGGGCGGATGCACGTGGTCTACAATCTCGTCTTTCAAAAGACAGTGAAGCAGTAATTTCATGAGGGGTGCAATGCGACATACACTGGTGGTTTTCATTTGGATTGCTCTACTTGTTGCCGGTTTCCTTGTACCGGCTCAGGTTCAGGCTGCGCCGTCGGCGCCCTTTGCCGTAGTCGTTGCGCAAGGGCTTAACATCCGCGCCACGCCTGGCACCGACGCTGCCATCGTCGGCGCGTTGGCAATTGACGACCGTGTCACCCTGTTGGGCCGCAGCGAAGACGGCTCCTGGCTGCGCATCGAGTCTGTCTCCGGCGTCAGTGGTTGGGTCTTCGCCGAATTGGTGCAGACCAGTGTGCCGGTGGCCGCACTGCCGGTGGTGGCGTCAGTCACCGCGCCCACCACCGGCGCAGCTACAACAGCCACAGTCGGCGAGGACGAAGCCAAAGCCAGCGTTGCCGCCGCCCTGGAACAACGACTCGCTGAAACAGGCAACCAGCCTGTCAACTACACGAATGCGCCCGCACCCAATGCCAATCCCGGCGCGGTGACACCGGGTAGCACCGCCACCGAGTCCGCCGCCGCCGGCGTGCAGTTGCAACCGCTCTGCCTGCCCAACCGGGTGCGCGCTGTGAGCCTGGGGGGCCGTCCGCAAGCCATCACCGCTGCGGCAGACCGGCTCTACGTGGCGCTCAGTGAATTCAACACCCTCATGGTGATCGATTCAGGCATGGACATGCTGTTGGGCACCAGCCGCACCACCGCCCAACGCCTCGGCGCCGTCGTCGCTTCCGGCGATTCGCTCTATGTTGGCGATACCGAACAGAACCGTCTCATCGTCACCACGCGCCAGGGCGCGGTACGCAGTGAGGTGCCGCTTTCGGCCACACCTGGCCCCATCGGCGTCACCGGGGATCGGGTCTTTGTGCTGCACCCGCAGATTGGCGCGGTGAGCATCGTCGATCTCTCGGCCAACAAGGTGATCGACACCATCACCGTCGGCCCCGATCCGGTGCAACTGGCCGTGATCAGTGGGCGCGCCTTCATCGTCCACGATGCCGGCTTCATCAGCATTGTCGACGCCTTTGGCCGCCGCCAGGAACAACTTCACCTGCCCCTAAACGACGTTTCTGGGATTACGGTCAACGCTGCTGAGGGCATGCTCTACATTGCAGGCGCCGCTGATCAGAAGATTGTCGCCCTCGACGTGAGCACATGGACATTGGCTCGCACCTGGTCGCTCGACATATTGCCCAGCAGCCTGGCCTACAATCCTGTTACCGATCACCTTTTCGTGCTCGACACCACCAGCCAGTTTCTCACTGTCCTCAGCGGCAAGGCGCCTGAACGGATTGGCCGTCTTCAGGTCAATAACCGCCCGGCACAGGACAACGGCAACGGCCTGGTGACGCTCGACGGCAAAATTTACATTGCCCATCCTAGCAACGATTACCTCGACGTCTGGCTCGATCGCACCTGCCCGAACGAAATCGGCGCGCCCAATCAGGCCGCAGTCGATGCCACTTACGTACGCACCGACCTGGCCCCCCGTTCGGTGGAAGCGCGGATCGGCATCCTGTGGCCGCATGGCGGCGCCAGCCCCAGCCAGGCCACCTTTGCCAATCTCACTGCCGCCCTCATCCGCCAAGACGGCGCCATCCCCGCCTGTGGCTGGGAACCGACTGTGACGTTGTGGGCGGCCATCGGCGACGCCCCAGCCAAACAGGTGGCCGTCGGCGCCCGCCGCATGATGACGGAAGCCAACACCACCTATCCTGTCTATGATTTCAATGATGTCGACGTGCGCGCCACCTACGAACAGCAGATCCCCATCCACTTTTCGGTGCGCGTCGACGGTGTGGAGACGGCACAGAATGTGTGGACCCACTCGGCCACCGGCCAATATCTGCCTATGGTGCGCCCTGAGTTGGAAGGCATGATTGCCCGCTTTGACGGCGACGTGGACACCCGCATTTGGGTCGAACGTCGGGCCACCGGTGTGGAAGTCTACGCCATGATCCTACGCGCCGGCACGTTGTTAGGGATCTCCCAATCTGCTGGGGGGCCGATCCCCCAGTTGCGCTGGGCGCTGGACAACGGCGTCACCGAGCCGGAACTCATTGTCGGTCGGCCTGAAACACGCCAGGAAGATGGCTTTGTCTATACCGTGTGGCGCTTCCCCGGCCTTGATCCCGATGGTCTGCTTGTCAATGCCTCGCAGGTGCGCTTCTGGGTGGAAATCCCCGGCGTTGCTGTCAATAGCAGCATTCTGGCCTGGGGCGAAGACATTCGTACCCTGTACGCTCGCCTACCGGTGCCAGTGGTAGGGTGTCGGCAAGAGGTTGCGTCGCGGTAAAGAAATGAATAAAGAATAAAGAATGTGTAGAGGATCCATACTCATTGAAGAGTATGGATCCTCTACACATTCTTTATTCTTTATTCTTTATTCTGCTCGGTATCCCCGTCACAGATTTGTTGTAATAGACGCGCCTATGCTGTCTCCTATTGTGTATCATTTCACGGAAAGGACGTTTCATGGCTGGGCAAGCAATGGTGGGGAAAGTGTGCATGGTCACCGGGGCCAATTCGGGTATCGGCAAGGTGACGGCATCGGCGTTGGCGAGCATGGGGGCAACGGTGGTGATGGTCTGTCGCAGTGCGGAACGGGGCGAGGCGGCCCGCCAGGTCGTGGTGGCCGAGAGCGGCAACGAGCAGGTTGAACTGTTGCTGGCCGATCTCTCTTCAATGGCGTCGACACGGGCAATGGTGGACGCATTCAACGCGCGCCATGATCGGCTGGACGTCCTCGTGAACAATGCCGGTGCGCTTTTCAACAGCTACCAGGAATCGGTGGACGGCTTTGAGATGACCTTTGCCCTCAACCACATGGGCTACTTCCTGCCCACCGTGCTGCTGTTGGATCTGATCAAGGCCAGCGCGCCTGCCCGTATCATCAATGTCTCGTCCGACGCACACCGCGCCGGCAAGGTGGACTTCGACGATCTTCAGAACCGCAAAAAGTATAGCGCATTTGGCGTCTATGCCGAAACGAAGTTGGAGAATGTCCTTTTTACCAAGGAACTTGCCCGTCGCCTGGAGGGGACGGGGGTTACCGTGAATGCGCTCCATCCCGGCTTTGTGCGAACCAATTTCGGCAACAACGCCACCGGCAACGGCTTCGCCGGTATGGCGTTGAACTTGATCTCCAAGTTGATCGCCATCACGCCGGAGCAGGGCGCGGAAACCTCTATTTATCTCGCGTCCTCACCCGAAGTGGAAGGCGTCAGCGGCGCTTACTTTGACAAAAAGAAGGCGGTCAAACCGGCGAACCAGGCCAACGACGAGGTCGCGGCGCGGCGGTTGTGGGCGGAGAGTGAGCGGCTGGCGGGAATTGAGTAATGCGTAAGACGTAATGCGTAAGGCTGCGTAGTGGATGTGGCTTCGGAATTGGGCACACCTGCCTGTGAACCTTATTCATTGTCATTAAGTTAAGAAATTCGGTACCCATTATACTGCGGAGTGAGCATCCTCAGATGCGGGTGCACACGGGTAGAGCCGCATCTGAGGATGCTCACTCCGCGCTTAACTTAATGACATTGACTCCTTACTCATTTTTAATTGTCGGCAAATACACCTCATGGAACTCAAAATCGGGTAAATTTCTATCCAGTGCTTCGAGACGGCGCAGCGCGTCGAGTGCTTGAAGCGGCTGGAAGTTGCAGTGGCCGAAGACGTCGACACCGATGGCGTCGTAGAAGGCGCTGCGTCCTTGCGCGTTGACTCGCTCGCGGTAGCGATCCACCTGCTGGTAGGGGACAACCGGATCACGGGTGGTGTGGAGCGTCACCAACGGCACCTGTAGGTAACCGCCGGCCTGGTAGTTGACGGCAATTTCAGTCAGCGCAGCAGGGTCCGCAGTGAAGCGGGCCACCTGCTGATTGAGCGCATCATCGTCGGTGGAGCCGGTGTAGACGCGGTCCTGATTGCCGAAGGGCTGCCCACCCAGAGTGGTCACCGCGTCGTTGGTGCCTTTGACGTTATACCAGAGCACATCTTCAATCGCGTCGACGATGCCGGCAATCTGATCGTCCGGCACGGGGATAGCGGTGACGGCGAGCAATTGATCGACCTTTGCCCGGTTATTGGGATCGAGCAGCGCCGGCTTCACCGTGTCGCTGTAGACACTACTCCAATTGACAAAGAGTTCGTTGGGAATGTCCACAGCCGAGCCGCCGAAGGGCAAAAGCAGATCGGGGAAGAAGTAGTCGAAAACCACACGCGTGTCAACGTAGTAGTCGGCCTGACGCTGAAAATCGCCGTAAGGACCGCACAACGCCACGCCACCGTCAAAGACATCCGGTCGTCGCTCCGCCGCAAGCGTAGCCACCAGCCCACCTTGTGACACCCCAATTAAGTAGATGCGCGATGGTTCGCCCCTCTGCTGCCGGAAGATGCTCACCAGGTCGATCAGGCTCTCTATCCCATCAAGAACGGCCAATCCATTGCGGCTGTAGCTGCTTGTGGCAAAACCATAGCCAAAGAATTGCAGCGCGTCTAC
The DNA here is from genome assembly GCA_016124945.1 of bacterium. Lineage (GTDB taxonomy): Bacteria > Chloroflexota > Anaerolineae > Caldilineales > Caldilineaceae > RI-153. The sequence goes on from WGMT01000006.1 coordinate 75,194, forward strand.
GATGGAAGTGCCGTCGGGCAAGGTGACCACGTTGGCAATAGGTTCATCCGGCGCAATATAGCCGTGGGCGTAGATCAGCAGTGTGCCGTTCCAGTTTGATGGTACACAGATCAAGTACTTGGCGCCGTTGCTCTGCGTCCCCTCCGGATCGCACGTTGCCAGTGGATTGGCTGTCGGCGCATCTAGGGGCGCCGCCGCTGTGGTCTGCGGCCAAAAACAGAACATCCCTGCCAAAATCAAAACCAACCAGAGTGCATGGCGTTTCATATCCTGTTGCCGAGTCCTTTTGTATACAGAGAGACTCAGTCATTCACGATTTGTCCTAAATCGTGAATGACTGAGTCTGCTTAAATCAAACGAGACTACGTGATTGGGCGGTTCACACTTACCGCTGATCCCCATCTCCTTGAATCATGCCACGCTCCTGCCGAGAAAAGAGTTTCTCAATATTGCCGCCGGCTACCTCAGCCAAGGACAGATCCAACTCGGTGCAGATCTGCGCTAGATACCAGAGAACGTCACCCAGTTCGCCCTTGAGCGCCTCGCGATCCTCTGCGCCGATGACGCCCTGCTTGTCGCGGAAGATCTTCTTGATCTTCCCTGCAACTTCCCCGGCTTCGTTGACCAACCCAAGCGTGGGATAGACGATTGCGTGATCTGTGTGCACAAGCCCCCATGTCTTGCGCGACTCTCGTTGATAGACGTTGAATTCTTCGATCTGCATGGAGATGACCTTCTAGATTGGCGTAATGGTTCAGTTAAGTCGGGGTATGGCGAGATTACCAAAGAACACGGGATTACCAAAGAAAAAGCGCCGCCGGCAGATTTTCCAATCCACTGCCGCGACGGCTGACAAGCGTGCTATGACGTCCACCGTTGCCATTGGCAACCTCTTTGGCCAGCGACTGCGACGTCACATTGTGGTAGACGATTTCAAGGTTGCGTCCGGCCAACAGTTGATCAACCTGGGTACGCACGGCGTCGACGTTTTGGGCTTCTGCCGCCACCAACACAATCAACGGGCTGTCGTAGAGTTCGGCCAGCCGAGCCGCTGCGTAGATCCGTTGTCCTTCGACGTTCTCGTCCACTGTGACGAAGACAGGCTGACAAGGCTGGATCTCCTGTTGGAGCACGAAGAGGGGGAATCGATGACCGCCTATCACCGTCTTTGTCACCGATCCTATGCCGCGTTGGATCGGAGAAATGAGCGACCAACCGGATCGGCCCATACTCAGTAGATCGTCTTCGCCGGCGGCAGCCATCAACTGCGCTGCCACCCCACCCTGACGAACCTGAAAGCGCCAGCGGACGTTGAAGTCATTGGCAATCTGTGCGCCCCAACTTTCCGCCCGATCAATCATCACACGGGATTCTCGTTCCAGGATCTGCTGATCGAACAGGCGCGGCTGCGCCGACGGGATGGCGATCTCGTGGGCAATTTGCATCGCCGCCAGACGCTGCAAATTCGCGTCCTGTACAAAGACGCCTTCGAGGCGCACACCCAGATGGGCGGCAATGTACGCCGCAGTACGCAGCACAGAACGGCTACAAGGTGAAGTGTCCACGGCTACTACCAATCGGCGAATCGCTACATCTGTAGTCGTTGCCATCGTCTGCATCGTCCCTCCCTCCTAAACAGTTTTTAACTTCACTTCTTCTTCGCCTGTTTTGCTTTGCTCGTTTTCGCTGTGCCCGTCTCTAGATGAAAGCTAAACCAGCGTTCGGCGAAGCTGCGCAGCCGTTCCTGTACGGCGTGGTTGACCGTCTCTTTCGGGTACTCACCGTGTTCGTCCATTTCGCCTGCTGCAACGCCGGTAAGTAGCTCGATCCCCTGTGCCACGGTCTCCACAGCGTAGATATGAAACTTGCCCGCTTCCACCGCATCGATCACCGGCTTGCGCAACATCAGATGACGGACATTGGACTGTGGAATCAAGACGCCCTGGTCGCCTGTCAACCCCCGCGCCTGACAGATAGCAAAAAATCCTTCGATCTTCTCGTTGACGCCACCGATGGTCTGCACATTGCCGAACTGGTCTACCGAACCGGTGACTGCCAGCGATTGCCGAATGGGGATCCCGCTCAGCGCTGAAAGAAGGGCGTACAACTCGGTGGTAGAAGCGCTATCGCCGTCGACGCCGCCGTACGACTGCTCAAAGACAAGACTGGCGTATAGCGAAAGCGGATAGTCGGTGGCGTAGTGTGTGCTTAAGTACGAGGCCAGGATCAAGACGCCTTTGCTGTGAATCTGCCCACTGAGGGCTACTTCACGTTCAATGTTGACCACCTCGCCCGCGCCCATGCGCACCCGCGCCGTGATGCGGCTAGGCTGGCCAAAACGGATCTTGCCCATTTCCAGTACCGAAAGCCCGTTGATCTGCCCGATGCGCGCGCCGCTGGTCTCGATGTGTACCGTCCCCTGTAGAATCGATTCACGGCTGCGCTCAGGAACGCGACCCGAACGGTATTCCTGGGCGGCAATGGTCTGTTCAATATGTTTTTGGCGGATGATCTCTTCCTTGTCGCAGCCGGCCCAGTAATCGGCCTCTTGAAGTAGATCGGTAATCGCCGTCACCCGCATTGAGATTTTGTTGGCATCGCCCGCCATGCGCGCGCTCTCTTCGACAACACGAGCAATCGACGGTGCATCCAGGGGGCGTAGGTGGCGTTCCTGTGCGATTGAGGCCAATAAGCGGGCGTAGCGCAGCTCAGATTCCGGTGTGCGCTCCATTCGATCTTCAAAGTCGGCCACTACCTTGAAGAGTTCTTCGAAGTCGGGATCGTTCTGGCTGAGCATGTAGTAGAGCATGGGATCGCCGACCAGCGCTACCTTGAGCTCAAGTGGGATGGGTTGTGGTTCTAGCGTAATCACATTGACCTGGCTGAGCATCTGGCCCGGCGTTTCAATGCGGATTTGCCCGGAACGTAAGGCACGCTTCAGTCCTTCCCAAGCGTAAGGTTCTAGGAGGAGGCGGCGGGCGTCGATCATGAGGTAGCCGCCGTTGGCACGATGCAGTGCACCGCTGCGGATAAGCGTAAAGTCGGTGTCCATGCCCCCCATGCGAGTGACATACTCAACGCGCCCCACCAGATTGCCATAGGCCGGATTGTCTTCGTAAATTACAGGCGAGCCCTGTTGATGGCTACGGTCGATGAGCACGTTAACCCGATAGCGGTTGTGGTCCGACTGCTGGGATGCCCCGCGCTGCAGTGTCCCCTGCTCCGAGGGCGGTTGTTCATCACTGGTATGCGTTACAAAGTGGGCCAGATTTTGCAGAACGTCGGCCTGTAGCGCCTGAAGATGACGCTGGATGACCTCTTGCTCGGCATACTGTTCGCGCAGCCGGGAGATGATCGGCTCCACAGTAAATCGAGTAATCTCTTCTTGGAGTGCCCGTAGGGCGGTGCGTGCTTCTCGTTCCCAATCAGGCGCTTGTTGGAGCACTGCCTGTAACTTACCTTGCATTTCTTCAATCTGGAGGCGAACCCGTTCTTTTGTCTCCTCATCAAGTTTTTGAAATGCCTCAGGCTCAACCACCTCGTTGTTTTCATCAACCGGTGCAAAGACCAAACCTGAGGGCGTACGTAAGAGGTCGAGCTGTTTGCTACGTGCTTCCTCCTGAAGTACGCGGAATGCTGCGTCCTGGCGCTCGCGTAGTGCAGCTTCAACTGCCTGTAAGCGAATACGGTATTCCTCTGTCTCAAAGGCTGCCGGCAGCACTGTGTGCAATTCTTCGATCATAGTGTCTAATGTACGACTGAATCGTGCCCCTTGCCCTGCCGGTAGTTGAATCGCAAGAGGACGGTAACTGTCGTCGAAGTTATAGACGTAGCACCAATCAGGCGGTGTTTCTTCGGCGGCGGCCTGCTGTGCCAGGAAATCTTCGATCAACTCGTGGCGACCGCTGCCGGTATGCCCCAGCGCAAAGATGTTAAAGCCGGGTTGGCGAATGCCGATTGCAAATTCTACAGCTTCGGCGGCGCGCTTCTGCCCCACAATTTCTTCAACTGGGGGAAGATCGGCAGTCGTCTCAAATGAGAGCAGGCTTAAATCTGTGAAGGTGTAAAGCTGAGTAGGTGTTAAGGGGTGCACGCTAGACATCTGATTCCTCTTGCTAATACTGGCAATCTATCTGGAAATCACATTGGCTGGAAATCACATCGGCTGGAAATCACATCGGGCAGCAGAGTGCTCTGTGGGCGAATATACCTCGTCGGGCTGCTGTAATTCTCCAAATAGGGGCTAAGGGCAGCTAGCCGGTGAGTAAAAATAGAGTACCATGCGCTGCATTGCATTGACAATCCACTGCAAACGTAAGTACAACAACACACAACAAGCAGTCTTAAGGTTAAGCTATCCACATGTACAGGCAGTTAACTCTACGAACAGTGATTGGGCGAAGTATGCTGCGTTTCGTATGATACCGGCTATGCTTATGCACAGATTGTGCAAATTGCCTAGGTTTTTCGTAATGAAAACTGCTATTTCATGGTGGACAGAGATACCAATTCGATGTATGATCAGAGCGACCCAACAATGTTGTAAGAAAGCAGGGCATCGCCTAAACTTTTGGGAACACATGAACGAAGATGTATCTTACCGTTTTCTGAAGCTTTGGTATACTGGCATCATGTGTTATTCATGGGGTTTTCGAACAACTCGAAGTCGATGTGCCACGCTTAACACAACGATTGATCTAACAACGACTAATGCAATAAGGCGCCGAAGTTGAGTTTCTCCTGTTGCAAACCTCGCATCCACTTTGATCTGTTCCATGTCATTGCTCTGGTTTCATAATAAGCTCTGGTTTCATAATAGAGAATATATTTCTTTAAGATTAGTCTGATCTATCTTCATATTGCAGCATGTACTGCAGTTGGTTTCATTGAGGCGTAAGGAGACTTCGTATGATCCACAAAATGCCTTCTCCTCGTTCCGGGCATGTTCGGGTTGTTTTTGAACTGCCGGCCTGTATCTGGGCAGACAGAATCTTTTTGGTTGGCGACTTCAATGCGTGGAGTACGGACGTAACGCCATTTGTGCAGGGGCGCGATGGTGTTTGGCGGGCCGCGGTTGACCTGCCGGCAGGTCGTAGTTACCAATTCCGTTACCTGGTTGATGGCTCTTGGCAAACTGATTACCATGCAGATGGCTGGCTCGACAACCAATATGGCAGCCAGAACAGTCTTGTCAATGCCGCTCTGCCTGAAAGCGAATTGGTGCCTATCGATCAATCCGGCTTGTTGCGCGAAGAGTTGCTGGAAAATGGCCGTGTCGCACGTCGGGCTGTGTTAAGCCCCGTTGTGCAGTCGCAGAAGCCGCGACGGTACCCGACGGCAGGCGCTGTACGGGCTGCCAGTTAAGCTTTCACAGTCGGCAAACACAGTAAGGCTTGCTTTTCAGAGGAGTCATCCCGGTGCGGGGTGGCTCTTGTTTATTGTTAAGGATAACAATTTTGCATCATGTGGCTCCCCATTCAATGCTCCTAGTGCATTCCTCCGCCATTCCCCTCTGTCTCCAATAAACGGCATCAATTTCAACTGGTTCACGCACTACGAAAACAGCAACCCACTTAGGCCACGAGGGAATCACTAAACAACCAATCTCAGTTTTAACTGTTGCGCCAGGAGCAACGCCTGGTGGACTTCGTGGTCGGTGAGCGTTGCCGCAAGTGGACCGCGCACATGGGCTGGGGCCAGATATTGGGTCAATAGGCTGACTTCAATCCCCGGATGCTGAGCCAGCCAGTTCAGCACTGGCCGTGTGCAGCATTCCATGTGCCCGGGCATGAGCAGGTGGCGCGCAATGACACGTTGTCCTTGTGCATAAACATGCTCCATACAATCGGTGACAGTTTCCCAATAGCTGGGCATGCCGCCGAGGGTGTCGCCACAATCTCGGCCATTGACGGCTGGTCCGAATTTAAGATCGGGTAGGTAAATGTCGATATGACCGTCTAGCAGATCAAGGGCGGCGTGGGTGAGGTAGAAGTTGCTGTTCAGCACCACGGGGACATGTCGATCCTCGCCCAACACAGACAAAGTCTCTAGGATGAAAGGAATGTGAGGCGCCGGATCGCCGCCGATAAAGCAGATGGAGCGTGCACCTTCGTTTTGGCGGTGACAGATGCGGGTTGCCAGTTGGCTAGAGGTGACAGCAACGCCGTAGGTGGGGCGAAAGGCGAATTTGGCGGCAGTACAAAAAGTACAGGTGGCGGTGCAACCACTGAAGAAGATAGCGTGGGCCGGGCGCAGTGGGCTTTCTTCGCCCATGTGCAGCATTTCGCTGGCGATGTAGCTCTGGCGCCCCACCCGGCAAACACCCTGTGCGGTGGCGCGCACCTGCCCACAGTGGTGAGGACAAAGATGACAATCTTCCAGGTGGTGCGCGCCGTGGCTGTCCATCTTTAGCGCCCTTCGAGCAGTTTGAGGAGTGCAGGGCCACGGCGAATGTGAAGCACCTTTTCGCCCTCGGCCACCACCAGTACATAACGCATCCAGTTATCGACGCCAAAGTAGAGCTTGTAACGGTTGTTGCCGTGGGCCGTCCAACGGTGACGATCCCAGATGTTTTCGATACGAGGATCGGCAAAGATCGGCTCGTTGGGCATGGTCACGTCCACCCCAAAGCGTGTCAACTGGGCGCAGGTGTCGCACAGTCCACTGCGTCGGACACACTCTTCGCAGACTTCTTGCAGGCAAACTTCGCAGGTAGCGCTGTGTTGCCGACAATATTCGGCTTCGCAGATGGCGCAGGTGTGAACGCACGTACTGCACAGGATCTCGTGTCCGTGGGCACATTCGACACGGTGCGCCTCGCACACTGGGCTTTCACACTGGAAGCAGGCAGTGGCATGTTCCGCACAAATCACATCGCCACAGGTGACGCACTGTACACGGCACTGCCCACACAGGACACGCCCACACGTTACACAACCAGGATCGAGCAGCACACCACTCTGGCTATTGCACGTTGGGCAGATGTGCAGGCAGTCGGCGCAGTAGGGTTGACCGTCGACAACGTCGGTGATGTAGAAGTTGGGGCCCATGTTTTTGCTACACCCTGTGCAGGGCACAATGCAATTGACGCAAAATCGCTGCCCGCTGACGGTACAGGTTTCAAGTTGGCTGGTGTAGCTGCCGCAGCCGGTACAGCGCACAGCGCACTGTGCGCAAAGTAACTCACCGCTGACACCGTCGACGCGCAGATGGCTGCGACATTGGCGTTCGCCACACTCGGCGCAGGCGGCCTGGCAGGCGTGGCATGTTTCGTCTTCGCAGACGGGGCAACGGCTGACATGTTCGGGGCAGGCGCGTTCGCCACAGGCCCAACAGTAGCGGCTACACGTCTCACAATTCTGGCGACCACAGTCGGGGCAGGCGTGAAGCCCGCAAGTTTCGCAGAGAACGTCGCTACACGATTGACAGCGCAAACTACACCCCTCGTCAACGACGTGACCGTTGCGGCAGAGCATCAATTCGGTGATAGGCTGTGCACAGACCTCGCAGGTGGGGCGGCGTAGTGCGCCGGTGTAGCGGTTGCGGGTGACCTCAATCGTGGTCTCTTGTTTGCCGTCGCTAAGACGGATCTGCGCGTTGGCTACCGGCACATGGACGAGGGCATAGCTGAAGAGGCGCACCTGGACGCGTAGCCGGTGATTTTCCACTTCTTCGGCAATTTTCCGTTGCAGATCTTCTTCCAGTGCCTGCCGTTTTTCACCTTCGGGATCGTGCGCGTCGTAGACTTCTTCGATCTGTTGCTGGTAGTAGCTTGTGAGGCGGGCCAGCACCTTATGCAAGCGCGGCAGGATCTCGGCTTCGTGGCTGATGCAGCGTACATCGGCGTGGTAGAGTGCGTACTTGCGCGCGCTTTCGGCCAGACGGGTGAGCTGCGTCATGGGTGGTAGCTTTGGGGGGAGCGGGTTGCCTTCTTCGTCTTTTTCGGGGGGGATGGGTTCAGCATCGGCCAGCAGCGTTGTGAGATCGAGGACGCTTTCGTCTTTGTCGCCCGTTTTGTCGCCCGTACCATTTGTCGCATTCGCCGCCGGGACACGTCGTCCATGCTCGTCGACGACAACGGTGTACAGTTCTTCGCGTTTGTCGTCTGCGCGGTAGGTGATGTGCCAGTTAAAGATGTAGATCGGGCGCTTCTGCTCCGTCATTTGCAGACCGGCGATGGCGCTGTTGCGGGGGTGAACGGCGCGCAGCAGTTCGTCTGCGCCGTTGTGGCGGCTGGGCAAGGATTGTACTGTCAACGCGCCCTGACGATCCAGATAAGACATGATCTGATCAAAGATGCGGCTGCCGTAAGCTACGAGATCAGTATCGCTTGTCACCTCGGCGTTCTGAAAGACGAGGTGCAGCGACGGTCGGCCGAAGTGCGCGGCCATCGGTTCGGGTAGATCCACGTGAATCGCCCCGTGTTTGCGCCGATCCATCCGCTTTGTCTGTGCGCCGAAAGTATCAAAAAAGGAGAGGGCAAAGTCTCTCAAATTTGTGGTCTTGGCGACGCGTTCAGACTTGGTTTGTTTTTTCTGCTTTGGAGGAGATACATTTTCGGCGGCCATGCAGATCTCGGGAATATTCTACGCTCAAAACACAACGGCATCTATTATAGCATAGGCAATATCTGAAATTCTGTGTCTTTTCTTCACAGATCATTGTAGTCTTGCCAACTGGTTTTGCGGCTGTGGGTGGAGTTCAATGTTCTGTGCTTGTCGGGTCATCGGAATGACTGTAAACTATTTTTAGCGCCTAAAGTAGTGCTTATCGATTTGTACTGTAAGTTACTACTTCGTTTTTGCGTGTTGATTAAGGAGAATTGTATCGATTTTATTATTGCGTTGAACCATCCTCGTTGTGAATCTTGGCACATTTCCGGCTCTCACCACACAATCGGGTCCGCATTCATCTTCTACCCACTTCACCCGTTTGAGCGCACGGCCTTTGATCTCTCCTTGCTTCCGCAAACGACCCAGCGTACCGAAGGGAGACTGTTGTGGAACACAATTTGATTATCGTGTTGGCCGGTTTGTTGGTACTGGGCATCTTCTGCCAGTGGCTGGCATGGCGTTTGAAGACGCCGGCGATCTTGCCACTGTTGGCGTCGGGCTTCTTGATCGGCCCTGTTTTCCACCTGGTGGAACCCCGCGTTATGTTCGGCGATCTCTTTTTTCCCATGATTTCGTTGTTGGTGGCGATTATTCTCTTTGAGGGCGCGCTCACGTTGAATTTCAGGGAGGCCGGCGCCGTTGTAGGTACGGTGCGTAACCTGCTCACCATCGGCGCGGCGATCACATGGCTGGGCGGCACACTGGCTGCACACTACATTTTGCAATTGGAGTGGAGCCTGTCGATCCTCTTCGGTGCGCTGATTATTGTGACCGGTCCTACTGTCATTGCGCCACTGCTACGCAATGTGCGCCCCAATCATCAGATCTCATCCATTCTCATGTGGGAGGGCATTCTCATTGATCCATTGGGTGCTTTGATCTCGCTGCTCGTCTTCGAATGGATCGTAGCCGAGGGCGGCGCTGCCCATGCCACCAACCCAATTTGGGGCTTTGTACAGATCTTGTTTATTGGCCTGGCGGTGGGGCTGATCGCAGGCCTTTTGGTGGAGCAGATGTTAAGACGTTACCTTGTGCCTGATTATCTGCGCGACATTGTGGTGCTGGGTGTGGTGATCGGCGCCTTCGCCGTTTCAGACTGGTTCCAAGCCGAATCAGGTCTACTCGCAGTAACAGTGATGGGTATGTTCCTGGCCAACCGCAATCTGCAACAGCTTCAGGCTATCTGGCATTTCAAAGAGAAGTTAAGTATCCTTTTCATTTCGGGGCTTTTTATTGTGCTTGCTGCCAATGTGCAGATGGCGACGTTGGCGCTTTTGGATTGGCGTAGCCTGTTGGTGTTGGGTGTGGTAATTTTCTTGATCCGCCCTGTTTCATTGCAGGTTAGCGCTATTGGCAGCAACCTCACACGCAAGGAAAGGCTCTTCCTCTCGTGGATTGCGCCGCGTGGCATTGTGGCAGCAGCGGTGACGGCGCTCTTCACCTTCCGCCTGGTGGAATTGGGCTACACTGAGGCACAAATACTCGAACCACTGGTCTTTTTGATCATTGTGGGCACAGTTGTGTTGCAAGGATTGACTGCCAAGCCGTTTTCCCGCTTCTTGGGGGTGGCTGAGGCCGATCCACAGGGGTTTTTGATTATGGGTGCGCATCCTTTTGCTCGCATATTGGCCAAAGCGATCCAAAGCGAAGGGTTCACTGTACGCCTGATCGACACAAATTTCGACAATGTGCGCGCCGGGCGCATGGAAGGGTTGGATGTCTACTACGGCAATGTACTCTCTGAATACACCGAGGATCACATCGAGCTTTCGGGCATCGGGCGGCTGTTGTCGCTGACCAGCAACGATGAGGCCAATGCCCTGGCCTGCCGTCATCATCAAGAAGAGTTCGGTTCTTCGGAAGTCTATCAACTACTACCACGCAGCATGGCCGAGCGTAGTAAGAGCCGATCCCCCAGCCGTTTCGCACTGGGGCGTCTCCTTTTTGGCGAGGGTGCAACCTATCTGCGCCTGGCCGAACTGGTGCGCACCGGCGCCGCCATTAAACGTACGCAGTTGACAGAACAGTTCACTTATGCCAATTACCTGGAAGAGTATCAGGGGCGTTTCATCCCACTTCTGGCCATCCGAGGCCAGCAGGTACAGGTTGCAACCACGGAAGATCCCTTTCAACCGCAGCCGGGTTGGATGTTGTTGAGCCTGGTGGAAGAAGTTGCAACGGCGGAACGAGCGCCGGAAGAAGAGATTGGGCGATTCGGCAGTTGGGAGATGCGAGATCGGGTTGAGCCTACAATCCCATAATTGCCTAATCCCCACAGATAGATTTCCCTAAGAAGAAAGTTGTTATCATGGGCATGTTACGTGCGGGTTTGGATGCAGAATCATACGATCGCGAGTACAGCAACCAGGATCTGGTTTCACGGTTGAGCAGCTACTTTCGGCCCTGGATGAAGCGATTTACAATTATTGTGATCAGTGTCACGTTGCTTTCCGCTGCACAGGCCGGCGTGCCGATCCTGGCGGCGCGGGGGGTGGAACTCCTGGCCGGTGACGCGCGAGGAGCCGACATATCGCAGTTTTTACTCTACGTGCTGGTGGGGGCGTTGATTGTCCTCGGCGTGGCTGTGTGGGGCATCAACTGGGTGCGCCGTCTTCTCACATCTATGCTTATCGGTGACGTGGTGCTGGCGCTGCGCAAAGACGCCTTTCGCGCCGCCATGAACCACGATCTCAGCTTCTACGACAAATACCAGTCGGGGCGTATCGTCAGCCGTATCACCAGCGACAGCGACGAGTTCGGCCGTGTCTCCGTGCTGGTGACCGACGTCTTCAGCCAGTTGCTCCTCTCGGCTGTGTTGTTTGTGGTGTTGGTGACTATCGAATGGCGGCTGGCGCTGCTGGTGTTGGGCATGGCCCCGGTGGCGTTGATGGTGGCGAATCTCTTCCGCAACATTGCCCGCCGCATCACTCAACAGAGTCAACGCGTCATCGCTGAAGTCAACGTCAGCATCCAGGACGCGGTGACGGGCATTAACGTGGCCAAGAACTTTAGCCGCGAACAGGGGATCTACGACGACTTCCTCAACGTCAACACACAGAGCTACGGCATTCAGATTTCGCGTGGCGTGGTGCTGGGGTTGGTCTTCCCCACATTGCAATTCTTTAGTGGGCTGGCCACGGCGTTGCTGCTCTACGCCGGCGGTTACAGCGTCTCTTTGGGGATTATCACAGTGGGGTCGTGGTACCTATTCATCAACAGCCTGGATCGCTTCTGGTTCCCCATGATCCAGCTTTCGGCCTTTTGGAGCCAATTTCAGGCCGGTTTGAGCGCCACCGAACGCATCTTCGCGCTGATCGACGCTTCGCCGGTGGTGGTGCAGGAGGCCGAGGAATCAGTGGGTGATCTGCGTGGCGAAATTGAGTTCGTAGACGTGAGCTTCCGTTACAGCGAAAAAGAGCAGGTGTTGAACCATTTCAGCCTGCACATCCAGCCTGGGGAAAGTGTGGCGCTGGTCGGTCATACCGGCGCGGGCAAATCCAGCATCGCCAAGTTGGTGACCCGTTTCTATGAGTTCCAGGAAGGGAAACTCCTCATCGATGGGCGCGATATCCGCACCCTCGATCTCAGGGATTACCGCCGCCACTTGGGCATCGTTAGCCAGGAGCCCTTCCTCTTTGAAGGGACCGTGGCCGATAACATCCGTTACGCCAACCCTAGCATGAACGATACCGACGTGGAGCATGTAGCCCGCCAGATTGCCGGCGGTGAATGGCTTGAAACCCTACCCGACGGCCTGCAAAGCGATGTGGGCGAACGGGGCAGCCGCCTCAGCTTAGGACAGCGCCAGTTGGTGGTCCTCGCCCGCATGTTGGCGCAGGATCCGGCCATCTTTGTGCTCGACGAAGCCACCGCCAGCATTGATCCTTTCACCGAGGCGCAAATCCAACGCACGCTCGATCTACTGTTCAGCAGCCGCACCTCCATCGTCATCGCCCATCGCCTCTCCACTGTCAAAGCGGCGGATCGGATCGTCGTCCTGCGCAAAGGTGAGATCATCGAGCAGGGCAGCCACGATCAACTGATGGCGCAGGGCGGCCACTACGCCGAACTCTACAACACCTATTTCCGGCATCAGAGCATTGAGTATATTGAGAGAAGACAGCCGATTGACGATTGACGAAACGTTTAGCTTGTTGACGCGATTTAAGTTGCGATCGACGGAGTCCGAATGACGGAGTCCGAACGTCAAATTTCATGCCACCGCTCCAGGAAACTCAACGTTCGTCAATCGTCAATCGTCAATCGTCAATCGTCAATCGTTAATCGTTACAAACGCCACCAACGTTGCCAACATATTCTCAAAGACAGACAGCCGCGCCACTTCGTAGCCGTGGCTGTTTTCGCGTACATGACCAAAACAGGCGACGCGATACGCACCACCAACAGCGAAGACCATGCTGGCGTCGCTGGCCGCGCCATTGTAGACCACCGGTTGGAGCTCGGTGCCTGCCCGCTCCGCTGCTCGCATCAACGAACGCACCAGCCGCTGATCGTAGTGACCAAGGCTATCCTTGCTCCAGATGGCGGGGCGTCCGTCGAGCTTCAGCGGCGCACCGGCGGGGATGGGCGCACCGTCTACCGAGATGAAGATTTCGGGGCGCTCTCGATCCGCCACAATCTTGGCGCCCTGGCCGCCGCCTTCTTCGTGGATCGTGAAGGCGATGAGCGTGGGGTGGACAGGTTGTAGATCCTCCAAGGTGAGCCGTTCGAGCAGGCGCAGCAACGCAACCACACCCATGCGGTCATCGAAGGTCCACGCCGCCACCAGCGGATCGTCCACGGGGCCGAATAGCACAGGACCACGCATCGACTGGATGGGCACCGCCGTGGAGCCGGGGCGCACACCTCGTTCCTTCAATTGCGCCGGGGACAACCCGGTGATCACACGCACATCCTTCCAGGTGATGGCCTTGTCGCCCACACCGCCGTGGGTGGATCCCATTGAGAGCACGCCAATCACCGGCCCGCCCGACTGCACCACATCGCCGATAATCTCCACCGGCCCCTCGCCCAACTTCCACGGGTAGAGGCCGCCGGAACGGTCCACGCGCAGCGAGCCATCGTCCTCAATCGCGGTGACGACCATGCCGATCTCGTCCATGTGCGCAGCGTAGCAGATCAGCGGTGCGCTGGGCTTGCTGCCGGGCAGACGCACCAACACGTTCCCCGCTGCATCGGTTTCGTGCGCATAGCCCCACTCGTCCAACTTACGGCGCACGATCTCGGCGAGCCATTCCTCGCGGCCCGAAGGTGCAGCCACAAGCAGTTCAGAAAAAAGCGTCAACGCAGGGTGGTTGGTTGAGTAGGTGGACAAGTTTGGCTCCTTTGGGTGGATTGACGATTTTCGAGTTTCGATTGACGATTTCGTGTCGATGCAATGATGCTGTCAGTGGTGAGATGTGATTTACACTCTGCAATCGTAAATCGTCAATCGTCAATCGTAAATTGATGTTCGTTCTTTGCTGCGCTAAACTGGCTGCATTATATTCTGAATTCCACCACTTTGGGAATGAGGGGCGCATGTACACAGCAACTTTTACGCTGGCTGAGACGGTGGCGGCGCTGCGCAGCGGTGAACTCGATTTGCTGCACTATGTCGAAGACGCTTGTGATCGTATCGAGGTGGTGGAACCACACGTCCATGCGCTGATTGCCGAACCGAACCGACGACAACGTCTACGCCAGGACGCACAGGCGCTGCTCGACCACTTCCCTGATCCGGCGCAGCGGCCACCGTTGTTCGGTGTGCTCGTCGGCGTCAAAGACATCTTCCGCGTCGACGGCTTCGCCACACAAGGGGGATCGCAACTCCCTGCGACCCTGTTTGCAGGCACGCAGGCCGAATCGGTGACGTTGCTCAAGCAGGCCGGCGCGCTCGTCGCAGGCAAGAGCGTTACCACCGAATTTGCCTACTTCCAGCCAGGGCCCACATGCAATCCACACAACCTGGCGCACACCCCAGGCGGCTCTAGCAGTGGATCGGCGGCTGGTGTGGCGGCGGGGGAATTTCAACTAGCGCTGGGCACGCAGACCATCGGCTCGGTGATCCGCCCCGCTGCTTTCTGTGGCATCGTCGGCTTCAAACCGTCCTACGACCGTATTCCCAGCGCCGGGTTGCTCTACTTTTCTAAATCCCTCGATCACGTTGGCCTCTTCACCCAGGATCTGGCCGGTATGGCGCTGACGGCGTCGGTGCTGTGCGAAGGGTGGGACGCTGAATTGGCGTCGCTAGAAGCGACACGGGCACCTGTGCTCGCCGTGCCCGAAGGGCCCTACCTGTTGCGCGCCGAGCCTGAAGGACGCACCGCCTTCGCCGCGCAGGTGAGCCGCCTCGAAGCGGCAGGATTCGTGGTCAAGCGAGCGCCTTTCCTTACCGATTTCGACGAGTTGGAGCGCAAACACCGGCGCATGATGGCCGCTGAAGCGGTGACGGAACACGAAGGTTGGTACGCACAACACGCCGATCTCTACAGCGATCACATGCACGCCATCATTGAAATGGGACGCAGCGTCGGCGCCGTTGAATTGGCCCAATCGCGCCGTGAACGTCTCGCTCTGCGCCAACAAATGGCCGCCGAACTCGCCCGCCTCGACGCCGACCTCTGGATCGCGCCGCCCGCCACCGGTCCTGCGCCCGCGGGCATTGCCGCCACAGGCAACCCCATCATGAACCTGCCTTGGACCAACGCAGGCGTCCCCGCGTTGACTGTCCCCGCTGGGCGCGCCGAAAATGGCCTGCCGCTGGGTTTGCAGATCGTTGCGCCGTTTGGGCAGGATGAGCGGCTGCTGGCATGGGCGCGGCAGATTGAGAAAGAGATGATGTGATGATGAGGATGATGTGATGAGGCAGACAATGAGGATGATGAGATGAACTGTCGAAACTGCGGTGCGCCGCTCCGCCCTGTGGCCGGGAAAGATTATTTTGTGTGCGACTACTGCACTGCCTTCCACTTTCCGCCGGAGTCGGAGGAAGGGGTGCGCGTCCTTGGCGCGTGGACAGACATGTCTTGCCCCGTTTGTCGCGATATTCTCGTCTCTGCCGCAGTGGACGGTGTTTCGGTGCGCCATTGCAGCAAGTGTCGCGGCAATCTTTTCAAGCCGATCGACTTCCGCCGCATTGTTGAAGGCCGCCGCCTAAAGAGCGAAAAGCTTTCGCAACTGCGCCCACTGGATCAGAAACAACTGGAGCGGCAGATCCTCTGCCCCGGTTGCCTGCAACGAATGGACGTGCATCCCTACTACGGGCCAGGCAATGCCGTCATCGATTCATGCGGCACCTGCGCCCTGATCTGGCTGGATCAAGGCGAGTTGAAAGCGATTGTCACCGCGCCGGAACGGCGTCGACGGCGATAGACAAGAGATAGAACGCGGATTGAGCGGATTTAGCCGATCGACGCGGATGAATCAAGAAAAATCCGCTTTGATCTGCCCGATCCGCTAAATCCGCGTTCTATTCTTCAATCGGGAATGCATATCGTTCGAGGACGGCATCCAGCCCTCGCCGTGCATAGAGGACGCGTGTCTCTTGGCCGGGGTTTTGTCTGTAATCGAGGCGCTGCCACAGCGGTTCCACCAGGATTTCCTCACCAAATCCCCGGCTTGTCAACCCGTTTTCCACAGCTTTCACCACAGTCGAGAGAAAGCCCGGCGCGGGTTCGGGCGCAATCAGGCCGTGGCGCGCCGCTTCGGCATGGTAGGCGCGCAGGATCGTCCATGCCTGTGCGCCGAAAAGATCGTCTATATACGCCTGGATCGTGGGGGCGGCTTCGGCAATGCCCAGGTAGAGCGCGGCGGCGGCATTCTGCTCTTGCGGCGGCTGTTGACACGCCGGGCGCAGTTCGAGGGTGGCATGGGCCACCCGCAGCCGGGCGCTGTGCCACACATAGTGGTCGTGGAGCAGGAAGGCGTCGAAATCCACCCCCTCCTGTGCCAGGACGTCGGCAAACGGACGGCCATCAGGCAGCAGGTAGGCGTCTTGGCGGCGCAGGAGATAGGGCAAGCGGCTGAGCCGTTCCACAAAATCGGGGAGATCGGCGTAAGGAGAGGATGGCATGCCGTGACGGTCGGCGTAGCGGCTGCGCTGGGTGACGATTCCCTCGCGGGCGGCGCAGAAAGCGCCGATACGTCCTCGATAAATGGCGGAATTGCCGCACAACGCCACAATCACAGGCGTCATGAGCAGAGCCAGGTTGAGCATCGGCACCATTTCGGCCTGGGCAACGTCGACGTGGAGCTGATCGGCGGCGGTGGTGGTGTACCAGAGCCAGTCGTCGCCCATGCTGTCGAGCAGGGCATGGTAGCGCTGTTTTGGGGATAGCAGTGCCCGGTTTGGTGGCGTCAGCGGCTGCATCCCCAGCCCGAGGACCCGTCCACCGTGTGCGTGGGCAACGTGGATC
The DNA here is from genome assembly GCA_016124945.1 of bacterium. Taxonomy (GTDB): domain Bacteria; phylum Chloroflexota; class Anaerolineae; order Caldilineales; family Caldilineaceae; genus RI-153. Next base: position 92,223 of record WGMT01000006.1, read on the forward strand.
AGCCGTTGCACGGCGTCGTTATGCACCTGTTCCAGTTCGAGTAGGTGCGCACAAGGGCGCGTATTGATCTCCATCGTGCCGCGGCCTACTTCCAGCGCGTAGCTGAAATCAGGACCTTCGAGGCCGACGATGAGTTGCGGGTCGACGGTGTCGTATTTGGGTATGAGCGTGGGGGTGAGCACCTGCAAGGCCGCCCAAAAGGACTGTACGTCGAGGGCGGCGCCTGTGGCATCAACAACGGGGAACTCCGCTTCACGGCCTACGGTGCGAGCAGACGCCAGACGAGGGGGGAAGGCGCGAGCGAAGATCTCGGCCAGTTCCTCAAAGCTCGACTGGGACGTCTGCGGCATGGTGTGGCCTATTGAACGATCCTCTACAAATACGACGGGTAGCGGTTGATCACCTGAAAGGTGGGCACCGAGAAGGCGGAAAGGCGATCGATAGCGCTGGGTAGCTCGGCGTAGGTGCGGCAGATGGCGCTGGCGCGGGTTTTGTCGCTGCCACGGTCTTTAATGCCGGTGAAGAGGATCGACTTCATGCCCACTGCTAGTGGGCCTTCAATGTCGTTGCTCTCACGGTCGCCGATGTGCACGATCTGTGTCGGCGCTGCTTGCAGGCCCAGTGCGGCTTGGCGGAAGAGACGTGCTTCCGGCTTTGATGCGCCGACTTCGTCTGAGAAGATGAAGTAGTTGAAGTAGCGTAGGATGCCCTGACGTTGTAGCAGATAGCGCAGCCCACGGCCTGTGGTATGGATCGTGTCTGAGATGATGCCAAGTCGATAGCGCTGTGAGAGCACTTCCAGCGTGCTGTGGACACCGGGCGCAAAGTCTGGGGGAATGCGCACTTCCATGTCTTCGATCTCACGCACCAGTTCGTCTACTTCGCGCATGAGCTGTGCGTATTTGCCGGGTTGGGGGCGCATGCCCAGGTATTCGTAGGCGTCGTAGAGCCGGTTGGCGATGCCAGGGGTCCAATGTTCGTTGTGCCAGCGTTCGCTAAAGGCATCATTGGCGTGTTTATAGGCGGCTGTCGCTTCTGCGACGCTGATATGTGGATGATTCCTGGTCACCTTGGCAACAAACAGCGCAATGCGTGATTCTGCTTTGCTAGGCAGACCCATCATCTGGCGCTTTGGTTCGTCTGAATCATCAATGGCGATGGTATCCCAAAAGTCGAAGGTGACGGCTTCAATCATGGCGCGGCCATTCCTATGTGTGATTGCCCGCAAAACCTTCGTCATTGGAGGCAGGCCACGGCGAACGGCGTCGTTTCGACGTGGTTGATTGGGCGCTACCGGATTTTCGTGGGGTAAAAGGGCAAATGGCATCATGATTTTGTTGATCTTGACGCCATTTCATTGGGCCAATATAGCACCTTCTGCATGTGAACGCAAACGTGTGCCGGAAAAACCTAGACAACGCTTTGTAAGTTGGTTAATTGTCCCAAAACCTGGACAAACCTCATGTCCGCTCCGGTGCGGTGATGTGTGCCAGCCTCTCTGCACGCGCTCTTTTGTGGGTGAGGTGCTCTTCTTGGGCGATGGCGCGCATCATGTCGAGGAGTTGAGCGTTTTCTTCTTCGCGTTGGATGGCGATACGGATATACTCGGGCAAGCCAAAGGAGGTGCAATCGCGCACAATTAGGCGTTCCTTGAGCAGGCGGTTGCGCATTGTTTTGGCGTCGCCCACCGGCACGAGGACGTAATTGACCGTGGTCTCTCGTGGTGCGTAGCCGCAGTGGCTGATATCACTGCGGAAATCGGCCAGATCGCGGCGCATTTTGGCCATGAACTGATCGCGCCAGGGTAATTCGTCTAGCGCAGCTTCGCCGGCAAATTGAGCCAACCCGTTGACATTCCACGGTGGCTGCACGGCTTGCAGTTGTTCCACCAGGTAGGGGGAGGCGAGCAGATAGCCGAGCCGCAGCGCCCCAAGGGAAAAGTCTTTGGTCATGGAGTGGAGCACAATCCAGCCACCGTCAAGCACCCAGCGGTCGGCGCTCCAACCGTCGGCGGCGAAGGCGCTGTAGGCTTCGTCCACCACCCAGATGGCGTGAGGCGCAGCGGCGCGCAACGCCAGGATCTGGTCGGGCGTCAGGTATTCGCCGGTGGGGTTGTTGGGGTTGCAAACAAAGACGAGCCAGGGCGCGGCCGCGGCCAGGGCGTCGCAGGTTTGCTGGAATGAAATGGGGCTGGGGGCGTAGCGTCCTGTGCCGATGCGCTCCCAACCGGGGAGCACGATCTCGGTGGGGTGCCCACCGGCCATGACGACGCCGTCGGCGTACTCGCTGAAGGTGGGCCCAAGGATGGCCACCTGCCGATTGGCGGCATAGCGGTGGCAGATCAGCCAGATCAAGTCTGCTGTGCCATTGCCCACCAGCACTGCTTCGGGCGGCAGATCGTGATGATTTGCCAGTTTGCACCGCAGTGAAATCGATAGGCTGTCGGGGTAGCGGGCCAAGGTGTCGCGGCTGATGTAGCTGCGCACAGCTTCTACCACCGAAGGCGGCGGGCCGTAGGGGTTGATGTTGGATGAAAAGTAGATAACTTCTTCTGGGCTCAAGCCCAGGTTGAACAACTCAGCGTAGTCGGGTGTGCCATGAATCGACGTTGAGGGCATGGTGGCCTCCTCGGAACAATATGCCTGAATGCACATCTTATCACGGATGGGGTGGTGGGCGAGTGGGCTGCTTTCCTATCGCCCATTCTCTCACTCTCCTATCCATGACGGGCCGATGCTTTGCGTTTTCCTCTGGGCGCCGTTACACTCGAACCGTTATGGGGTATCTCTATTCTACACCTGATGAAGGGTTTTGTCCCATGAGTGTACAATTAACACCAGCGGATTTAGGGCGTTTTGTTGAGGAAAATGGCATTACGGCGCGTCTGATTGCCGAACTAGGGGACACGCCCACCGTCCCCGCGGCGGCTGCGGCGTTGGGGGTGTCCCCTGATGCGATTGTCAAGACGCTGCTCTTTCTGGTCAATGATCCTGGGCAAAAGGACACGCCGCCGCAGCCGGTGGTGGTGATCAGCAATGGTGAACGCCGTGTCGAAAAGAGAGGGTTGGCCGGTCACTTTGGGGTGGGCAAAAATCAGGTGAAGTTGGCTCCGCCGGATGTGGTGCTAGACGAGCTGGGCTATCCTGCCGGTGGCGTGCCACCATTCGGGCATCGACGCCGTCTGCCTGTCTTCGTGGACGCTTCGATCCTTGCCTTTGGCGGCGACGAGGTCATCTACGGCGGCGGCGGCGATGATCGCACCATGCTGGCATTGACAGTGAGTGAACTGATGCGCGTGGTAGCACCGGTGGCGGTGATTGCACTGAGTTGACGACCGACGACCGACGACGGACGACCGACAACCGACGATATGATTGGGTGCGTTGACAGGGTGTTGGGGTGATACTTTCCGGTCTCTTTTACAGAAAAGCCCAGGTCCAATTGACCTGGGCTTTTGTATACAAAAATCCACTTCTAAATCCTGAAAATCTGTGAAATCGGTCTCCACCACTCTGCCTGTCGTGCCTCAGGATCGTTCCGTCATTTTAACGGGGCGATAACCCAGGTTTTCTTCTGCCACCTGTGGTTCAAGAGGTGTGTAGCCACGGTTGGCTTGTCCACGTTGGGGGGCGGCCTGTTTGGGCACACCACAGTACACGCAGATGTCCCATTCCTGGCGCACGAGGCTGCCGCAACTGGTGCAGCTATGCTGTAATTGGTTGTGGCAACTGGGGCAGAAGACCCAGGCATCCTTTACCGGCACGCCGCAGGAGTCGCAGGTAAGCGTCTCTTCCAATTCTCGCAGCAGTGCTTCTTCTTCCAAAGAGCGATCGTAGACTTCGGCCAGCGTCTCTTTGGGGCGAATCATGATGTAGAGGATGAGACCAATCACCGGAAAGATGAGGACTAGCAGACAGGCCAGGCCGATTGCCAACCAATCGCGTGTGCGTGAGCGAATGTCGTTAAAGGTCCAAATGCCCATCGCAATCCAAAAGGCGAAAAGAAACGCGCCCAACATGGCAACAGAAATGCCGATTAAAGTGGCAATGGTATTGGACAGTGCTGCGTCCATAGAATTCTCCCTGAGAACGGAATGCGAAAGAATAGAATGAAATTATAGCCGAGGCAACGGTTACAACCAAACCTCAGCGCGTAGATATCTTGCGTCACCTGAGAAGGGCCGCCATCGCGTAAAAACGCACGACATCGCAGACAGGTTCCAAGTGTACGCAAAATAGAACGCGGATTGACCCCCCGGAAGTCTCGAAAAGGAGTTTGACAGCGTAAGCCAAGCATGATATACAGATATCCGCCGTGCGCGTCTAGGTATTGCAAGTTCGCCCAATTATACTGGGCATTCTGCAAAGGCTAATGAAATTACTTGGAGACTGTTCGAACCCTCAGAACAGCAACTCTTTACCTCGTTAAATCTTCAGACGCCACCCAGCATCGTTATCCACATCGTTAGGCTTGTTCGTCAAACCGCCTGGATGCAACGTCGCTTAAATTACTTGATTCCTTCTGCATCACCACTTTTGTGGTGCATGTCTATATTGTCGTTTACCCAATGGTCACACTCTGTGATCACCACCAATCTTCAGTTACCGAAGGGAATTTCACATGAACAAGAGGATCGTATCTGTCGCAGTACTTCTGTTGACATTGAGCGCAGTGCTTACGGCTTGTGTCACACCGACCGGCACCACCGGGCAGCAGGTTGTTGTTGTCACCGCGACGCCGGACCCGAACGCAGCCGCCGCCGAACCGGCAGCAGCGCCCGCAGGGCAGAGCATGTTGCAGGTTGTTCAGGATCGTGGGGAGCTTATTTGTGGCGTCAACAATACGTTGCGCGGCTTTGGCTACCTCGATACCGATGGCAACTTCAGCGGCTTCGACGTTGACTTCTGCAAGGCCGTGGCTGCTGCTGTCTTGGGCGACCCCGAAGCTGTGCAGTACCGCCCGTTGACTGCCGCCGAGCGCTTCACCGCCGTACAGACCGGCGAGGTTGACGTACTCTTCCGCAACAGCACCTATACGCTCTAGCGCGATGGTAGCAACGTCGGCATGGACTTTATGCCCATCATCTTCTACGATGGCCAGGGCATGATGGTGCGTGCTGCGTTGAATGCCGTAACGCTGGAAGATCTCGACGGCGCCACCATCTGCGTGCAGAGTGGTACCACCACTGAGCTGAACCTGGCCGACAACTTCCGCGCTTTGGGTGTCGACTTCGAGCCTGTTGTCTTTGAAGACTCGCAGCAGGCGCTGAGCGCTTACGACGAAGGCCGCTGTGACGGCTACACCACCGACAAGTCGGGCCTGGTTAGCCAGCGCCTCGACCTGACCAACCCCAGCGAACATGTGATCATGGACTTGACCATGTCCAAAGAACCGTTGGCCGGCGCTGTCCGCCAGGGTGATCCGGCGTGGGCCGATGCCGTGCGTTGGATTGTCTTCGGTTTGATCGAAGCGGAGGAATTTGGTGTCAACAGCACCAATGTCGAGGAGATGAAGGCCAGCGAAAACCCCACCGTTCAGCGCCTGTTGGGCGTGAGTGGCGACATGGGCGCTCAGTTGGGCCTCGACAACGACTTCATGGCGCGAACGTTGCAGGCTGTCGGCAACTACGCCGAGATCTACGACCGTAACCTTGGCCCCGAAACGCCGTTTGATCTGCCCCGTGGCCTGAACAAGCTCTACAATGAAGGTGGCCTGCTCTACTCGCCGCCTTTCCGCTAAAAAGTGACCCGTAATTTGCGATCTGTAGGTTAAGCGTGATGCGGGGTAACTGGGATTAAGATAGTGCGTAGTGCGTAGTGCGTAGATTGTAGACGCACTACGCACTACGCACTATCTTGACGATACCCATTCCAAGCTATCCCGAATCATCCGCTACCCACGAATCACGGAACACTCCCCCGCGTGTCCACGCTGCTGCAAGGAGATCCTATGAGCGCACGTTCGCTTCCTCGCGACGCAACGCCCTTCTACCGAGACACACGCTTTTTAGCGATTATTGCTCAAGTCCTGTTTGCAATTGCCATTGTCCTAATTTTGGGATTCTTTATTCGTAATATGATCCTCGGGCTTCAGGCCAGCAACATTCCACTGGGATGGGGGTTTTTGCAGCAAGAGGCCGGTTTCGCCATCGCTGAAGGACCAACCTTTGCGCCGTCGGACACCTATCTTCAGGCGTATATAGTGGGTGTGACGAATACGCTGCGTGTTGCAGTGAGCGGTGTTGTGTTGGCAACGCTGTTGGGGTTGTTTGTGGGGCTGGCACGTCTTTCGAACAACTGGCTTGTGCGCACTCTGGCCGTCGGCTACATTGATCTGATTCGCAATACGCCTCTGTTGGTACAACTCTTCTTCTGGTACTTCGCCGTTATTCTGAAACTGCCCGATGTACAGGAAAGCATCACGATCCCCGGCCTGGGTTTCTTGAGCAACCGTGGCACCGCCTTCACGTGGTTCTACGTCTCCGACGTAGGGCGCATCTGGCTGTACTGGTTGCTGGGCGCGTTGATCCTGGCCGTCGTCGTCGCCGTGGTACGGCGGCAGCAGTTGAACCGTCTAGGACGGGTGGGTACGACGTTGACATGGGCAGTTCCGACCTTCCTGGCCGTGGCTGTGATTGGCTACTTTGTCACCGGCGCAACCACATCTCTGCCCGAAAATGTCGCCTATGAACTACGTCGTGGCGACCGGGGTACACTCTTTGTCGATGCCAACGGCGACGGCGATTACACCGCCAATGTGGATCGGCTGCTTGCCTATGTGCCCGTGACTCTGCTCGGCGACGGCGGCAGCGAACTGGGGACAACGGTCACTGACGCCGACGGCGAATTCCGCTTCTTCGAACTTGAACCCGGCACCGCCATATCTTGGGAAACCCCTGCACCGCTGGTAATGAGTCGCCCTGAAATTCAGGGGTTCAACTTCCGCGGCGGGCTGAGCCTTTCCCCCGAATTCTTTGCGCTACTCCTGGGATTGGTCATCTATACCGGTGCCTTTATCGCCGAAATCGTACGCGCCGGGATCAACGCCGTCGCCAAAGGACAGTGGGAAGCCAGCCGTGCCCTTGGCTTCACCGCCGGGCAGACATTGCGCATGATCGTGCTGCCGCAAGCACTGCGTGTCATCATCCCACCGATGACCAGTCAGTATCTCAACCTCACCAAAAATTCCAGCTTGGCGATTGCGGTTGGCTACCCCGATCTGTTTAATGTATCGCGCACCATGTTCAACCAATCCGGCGCGGCCATTCAGGTCTTCATCATGATTATGTCCACATACCTCACTATCAGCCTGTTGACCTCTCTCTTTATGAATTGGTATAACAAGCGGGTTGCACTGGTGGAAAGGTAAAGACGATGGCACGTTCACAGATCAAGGCAAGCCCCGTTTGGGTCAACAGGCATCATCCGAGTCCTGCACAAAAGCCGCCGACCACTGAAACAGGGGTGCTGGGCTGGTTGCGTAGCAACCTCTTCAGCAGCATCTTCAATTCGATCCTAACACTGGTGTCGGCGGTTGTGCTTTATTGGGTTGTGACTAATTTCCTGCGTTGGGTCTTCTTCGACGCCTTTTGGGATCCGGTATGGGTGAACCGTAAACTGCTTGCGGTGGGCACCTACCCGGCTGATCAATTGTGGCAGCCTGCGCTGCTGTTGGCGATTGTGTGTGTGCTCTTTGGGCTGAGTAGCGCTCTTTGGGGGGGCATCATACGCAGTGTGAGCATGGGCGTGGCAGCGCTCTTACTGCTCTTCGCTGTGCTCCCTGTGGGTATTCAGGCACAGATTTACATGGGGATCAGCCTGGCGTTGCTGATTGCCTCCTACGTCATCGGTCTGCGTGCTGTTGTGCCGACACGCTGGTTGGTGGGGGCGTGGCTGCTCAGTATCCCACTGGCGCTGATCCTGCTCAAAGGTGGCGTAGAGGTGCGTTCGCTTGGCTATGGCTTCTTCTTCGCACAACCTGTACAAGCCAACGCCTATGGTGGATTGCTGCTCACCGTCCTGTTGACGGTGGTGGGGATCACCTTCAGCTTCCCGTTGGGGTTGGCCCTCGCGCTAGGACGGCGTAGTTCGCTACCCGTGGTGAAGTACTTCTGCATCGCCTACATCGAGTTGATCCGCGGTGTGCCGCTGATTTCGATTCTCTTCATGGCGATGATCGTGTTGCCGCTGTTCCTACCGTTGGGCATGCCGAGCCCTACGAATGTCACCCGCGCCATGGTGGGGATTACGCTTTTCAGTGCTGCGTACTTGGCTGAGAATGTGCGTGGGGGTCTGCAATCTGTCCCTAAAGGGCAGTATGAAGCGGCGGATGCCCTCGGCTTAAGTACCTTCAATAAGTATCGGCTGATTGTGCTGCCTCAGGCGTTGCGAGCGGTGATCCCAGCCATTGTCGGCCAGTTCATCGCCCTCTTCAAAGACACGTCCTTGGTGGCGCTGGTAGGATTGGTGGACTTGCTGGGGATTGCCCGTTCCATCATTCAGCAGCCGGCGTGGGTGAACACACCGGGCGGTATCACCACCGAAATGTACGTGGCAATTGCCATCATTTTCTTTGTCTTCAGCTATGGAATGAGCTGGGCCAGCCGCCAATTGGAATCGCGGCTCGGCGTTGGTACACGCTAACCTCACCAGGAGTGAACTATGTCTGGTCACGCAAGTTCAGAAGAGATCATTATCTGTAAAGACGTAAACAAGTGGTATGGCGATTACCATGCCCTGCGCAATGTTAGCCTCACGGTGAAAAAGCGAGAAGTGGTGGTGGTGATCGGCCCGTCCGGCTCCGGGAAATCGACCTTCATCCGCTGTATCAATCGGCTGGAGGAGCACCAATCCGGTGAGATCGCGGTCGACGGTATTCCGTTGACCCACGATGTACGCAACATCGAGCAGATTCGATCGGAGACGGGCATGGTCTTTCAGCAATTCAACCTCTTCCCGCACCTCACCGTCATAGAAAACATTACGCTGGCGCCGATCCATGTGCGCAAGAAGCGCAAACCCGAGGCCGAACAGAAGGCGATGGAACTGCTGGAACGTGTCGGCATCCCCGAACAGGCCAAAAAGTATCCCGGCCAGCTTTCGGGTGGGCAGCAACAGCGCGTGGCCATTGCCCGATCTCTGGCCATGGAACCCAAGATCATGCTCTTCGACGAGCCGACGTCGGCGCTCGATCCGGAGATGATCAAAGAGGTGCTCGATGTGATGCAAGAGCTAGCCGAAAGCGGCATGACCATGCTGGTGGTCACCCACGAAATGGGCTTTGCCAAAGAAGTGGCCGATCGCATCGTCTTTATGGACGCCGGCGAAGTGGTGGAAGTGGGCACGCCTGAGCATTTCTTCACCGCCCCCCAGCACGAACGCACCAAACTCTTCCTCAGCCAGATCTTGTAGATGTTTAAAAAAGACGCCGACCTAGCTGCCCAGGTCGGCGTCTTTTTACTTGCTTATGACAAGTACTGTGTCAGTCTTAACAAAATCATCACCTTTACACAACAACGGTTCGCTCATTACTTTTGCAAGTGCATAAGCAAAGCAATCTCCGTAGTTCAGACCCGCTGGATGTCGTCCTCTCCCATACATTCGGTACGCCAAACGGGCCGTGAATGCCTGTTCTGCGGTAACTGATTCTACCCGGATCTGAGCGCATTCCAACAACAAATCCAGCTTTTCGCCACCTGGTAACCCATAACGTGTTTCGATAACAATGGCTGTTTCAAGTAGCGAAGCAGCAGAAACTAACCTTGTCGTATCTACTGCAATTGATTCAGCAAAAAATGCAGCATCCTCTTCGTTTGACAGGATAGCAATCAATGCCGATGAATCAATGACCATTGTTGGGTAGACCATGGTGGTCGTAACTTAAGATATCGTCCGCTTTTCGGCTATCTTGGACAGTCAGTTGTGCACATTCCTGTCCAATTCGCAGTAGTTGAACAGCGAGATCACCTCTATTAGCCGTTTGCATTTTCTGGCGCTCCAGGCGTTCTCTAATGGCAGCTTCAATCGCTTCGGGCAGACTCTCACCCGTGTACGCTATTAGTTCTTGGGCTAGTTGCTCAACTTCAGGGCTGTTAATCTGTATCGTCATTTACTTGCTCATTCGGTAAAGTATTCACATAACGCAAGTATACGGCAGTAGTAGTTGTTCTTCAACCCTGTTTTTACTACTGGATTGATTTCATGGGCTAGGAATGGTGAGCACTGCGCCGGCGACAATGGCCTGTGTGTCGGCAGGGGACAGGTTATTGATTGCCAACAGTGCTTCGACGGTGACACCGTAGAGCGCCGCAATCGATTCGACGGTCTGCCCAGGCTGAACGGTATGGGTAAGCAGCGACGGCGTGGGTGTTACACCTGTCTGGAAGTCAGGTGTCGGTGTGGGGGCCATCGTGGGATCAACCGTAGACGGCGTCGTACTGTCCGCGCTGATCGGCTCCATCACAAAGGTGACGGCCAGGGTGACGGCAACTTCTACCTGCGACGGCGTATCCGATCCCAGAGGCAGAAAGGCGGTGTCATCGAGCAGGTTTAAGCAGCTACCTGTCACCGGCACAGCGGCCACATTTTCCGACACCGAGAGCACAGGCCCCAGCCGTACGTTGAGGACAGTTGCCATGGGTTCGGCGCGACCCCGTGCGGCAAGGATTGCGGCGCGCAACGCTTCAACCTCCAACGCGGCACAGTCGGCCACACCGTATTGGACAGCCAGATCGACGACGCGCACATTGGGGTTGCCCGCCAACCGATTCAACCCATCGTTGAGGAATGTAGTGAGATTGGCCGGCTGCCGGTAGATGAAGCGCACCTCGCCGATTACGCTCGATCCATCCGGGCGGCGGCTGAAGGGGATCACACGCACATCTTCCAGGGGCACCCCGGTGGCCTGAAGCGTTGATACAACCTGCTGCAACTCGACTTCGGTTACCGGGCGCACAGATCCACTGCTGGGATCGACCGGGGCACCGGCGATGTAGAGCCGCACCCGTGCCCGGTCTGGTGCAGCAGTGGCGACCCCACGGCCCAACATGGTGATTGTCCGTGAGGCCGTGCCGGTGATGACACGGCTGACACCAATCGCTTCGCCACCGGAGACGATGGCCGTGGCTGTTGGCGACAAGAGCGCATCAGGGATGGGCGTCGGCGGCAAGGACGGATCCGGCGTGGGCGTGGGCGGCGGTGCAGGCGAATAGTTTGGGTCAACTGTGATGTTTTCGGCGAACCTTTCAACATAGTTGCCATCGTTCTGCACCACACGCAGGCGCAGTGTGTAGACGTCGGGCTGGATCAACGTTGTGTCCCAGAAGCCTAGTTCGCCGTTGAACACTTCTTCGGTGCCTTGCTCGAACAGGGTGTAGCTGCTGTCGTCGGCGTCGCGGGGTTTGAAGAAGAGTTCGTAGCGCTGGAAATTGCCTACAGTGGCCGTGCCGTCGATGCGCACAACGCCATTGACGATGCTGCCGCTGCTAGGCGATGTGATGGCGGATTCGGCCTGCGCCAATGCTCGTTGCACAGGCATGGCCGGCCATGCACTCCAGGCCAGTGCAGCCACAACCAACGCCAGCACGGCCAGAAAGAAACGGTTTTGGAACAACGGTCGGGAAGAATGCATGGATCACCTCGTAAAACTCAAGTCGATGAGCAAGAAAGAGAATCGATTATGATTCGAGCAGTGCATGTGCCTGGCCGAAGACGTTGTCCATCATCTCCGGCGTGAGGACGCCCGTCTGCGTGTTCTGGCGGCTGGGATGATAACAGGTGAGCAGGTGCGGCAGTGGACTGAGCGAATCTGCGCCGTCGCCAAACATTTCACCGCCAAGGACGTTAAGATCGTAGTGTCTGCCGTGGCCGAAGTCGAGGCGCGGGATTGCGTATCCTTGTGCTCGTAGCGTGCGCAGCGTCTGGTCGAATGCGATCTGCCCCAGCGTGACAACGATGTGGATCTGGTCCAACAAGGCCAACTCGCGGATCAAGTAGGGTCGACAATTTTCTAGTTCGTCGGGTTTAGGGCGATTTTGCGGCGGCGCACAGCGGCCAACACAGGTGATGTAGCAACCGTGTAGTCGGAGGCCGTCGCCACGGTGTGTGGACGTGGGCCGGTTGGCGAAGCCGGCGCGGTGGAGCGCAGCATAGAGGAAATCGCCCGAGCCGTCGCCCGTGAAGACACGCCCGGTGCGGTTGGCGCCGTGCGCGCCGGGGGCCAATCCTACCAGCAGTAGGCGGGCATTGGGGTCGCCGAACCCGGTGATGGGCTTGCCCCAGTAGGTTTCGTCCTGGTAGGCCCGGCGTTTGGTGCGCGCCACCTCTTCGCGCCACTCAACCAGGCGCGGACAGGCCGTGCAGTTTACGATCTCGGCGTTCAGTTGTTCGAGTTGCGGCCTGTCTTGGTTGTTCATGGCGGCTCTTCAACGCACAAAACCGTGTTGTGTGTTCCACTGCGTAGTGTTCGCGCAGGGTGGACACACAACACGGTTGAACGATACGGCTGTTGTCCTAACTTAGCCGATCAATTATAACACACGCACCGAGACAAGCCGGTTGGGCTGTGGATCGGCAATCAATGGATTGCGCAACGGACGCCCAAAACCCGGCGCTGTGATCTCGAAGACATCGCCGGGCTGTGTCTGCACGCCGGCGGCGAAGCTCAGCGTCGCCGTGCCGTAGAAGTGGCAGTGGACATCGCCGGGGCTGCGGAAATGGGCGTACTTGAAGTGATGGTGCTCAATGTTGGCAAAGGTGTGGGTCATGTTGGCTTCGCCGGTGAGGAAGGGCGCTGCCCACACTTCCTTGCCGTCGCGCACGATGCGCACCGTGCCTTCGATAGACGGCGGCGGATCGCCAATACGTAGCTCTGGCCCGAACGAAGATTGGCGTAGCTTCGAGTGGGCCAAATAGAGATAATTCTGCCGTTCAAGGACATGATCGGCGTACTCGTTGCCCAGGGCAAAGCCCACACGCAACACCTCGCCCCCGTCACCGATGACGTAGAGGCCGACGACTTCTGCTTCGTCGCCGCCGTCAAGTGCGAAAGATGGCAACGTAATCGGCTGTTCGGGCGGCACGATCCAACGGCCGTCGCCTTTGTAGAACCACTCCGGCTGAGCGCCAATTTCACCGGGGGCGGGGCGTCCACCTTCGAGCCCCATGCGGAACATCTTCATGGAATCGGTGAGGCTATCGGCTTCGGCCTGAAGTTTGGCGTGCATGGCATCACGCGCCTGTGCGCTACCCAAGTGATCGAGGCCGGTGCCGCTGATGATGCAATGCGCCGGATCGGGGTGATCCAGCGGCGGCAGCAGCCGTTTCTCGGCGATAACAACGTCATAGTCGACGCGCTCGTCACCGACACTTGCCGTGACGAGCGCCGCCAACGTCTGTCCACCGCGGTGGGCGGAGAGGGCTAGATCGTAGACCCGTTCCACGTTCCGCAGCACGCGCAGCGTGTTTCCTGCTTCATCCACCAATCCCACCCGTCGGTTCCCGTCGGTGTGGAGGAATTGTACGAGACGCATGGTGTTGTCCTTTGTGGAAGACGACCGACGACAGGACAGAAAACGGTCGTCGGTCGTCCGTCGTCTTGTTACTTACCGTGGCTCCCACTTTATCGCGTCCCAGGCGATGAGGCGCGAAAGGTACTGTTCGTGGGTGACATCGGCCAGGGAGACGTAATCTTCCTGGTTGCCGCGGAAGGTGTAGGTGCCGAGCGAGACCCAACGGTTGCCATTGGTAGATTGGTTGACGGACTTTTGGGTGTAGCCGCCGGCATGTGAGACCCAGTAGCGGGCGTTGCTGGTGGTGCTGTATCGCTCAGGAATGTAGACGAAGACTTCGTAGCGACCATTGGGCACAAGCTGCGCATACCAGCGTCCCCAGTTGTAGCCGCTCTGGGCGCGGTTGTTGTTGCGCGACCAGTTGAGTTGACCGTTGTAGCCTTCGTTGGCGGTTTCCCAGCCACCGGCATTGCCGCCGCGCACGAAGCCGCTGTCTTGGTTGTCAACGGTGACGGTGTTGCGGCTGGGTGGCTGTGGCGTCGGCGGCACCGGTGTTGGGTGGGTGGGTGTAGTGCCCAACCGTGCCCACAACAGTTGTGCATTGGCCACCTGGGTGCGCTCGAAGTAGTCCATGCGCACATCAAGTGAGCCGCCGCTGTGGTAGATACGGGTTTCGTAGGTGGTGCTGGGCTGTTCCTTCCAGGCGTCGATGACCATGCGGCCACCGAGATAAAGCCGCCCGCCGTCGTCGACGGTCATCAGGAAGCGGTACCAGCCAACGGGCAGATCGAGCGTTCGCGACCAGCGTGCCGAGAAGTAGTCGTTGTTGATTACGCCTGCCGCAGGGGATCCACCACCCCAGTTGAAGTCGACGAAGGGTTCATTGCGCACCACCGTCGGTGCGCCTGAGAGATCGGCGTTGTTCCAATACTCGGCCTTCCATTCAGGGAAGGATGGGGGCGGTGGCTGCTGACCGTCGATGCGCTCCCAACTCAGTTGGGCGGTGGCGTTCTGGCTACGCTCGAAGTACTCCATCTGCACGGTGACGGGGCCGCCGGGCAGATAGATGTCACCGGTGTAGGCGGTGGGGCCTTGTTCTTTCCAGGCGTCGATCAGCGTGTGCCCGTTGACAAAGAGCCGTCCACCGTCGTCAACCACCATGCGGAAGCGGTAGTTGCCCGCCGGTAGATCGACGGAACGGGTCCAACGTGCCGAGAAGAGATCGGGCTGCACTTGCGGTGCCGGGCTGCCGGTTCCCCAGTTGTAGTCGATGGCCTGTTCCTGGCGCGTAAGGACGGGTGGACCGCTAAGTGTGCCGTTGTTGTAGTATTCGGCGCGCCACGGCCCTGTGGACGGGGGCTGCGCCGTGGGCGTGGCGGTGGGCGGCTGCTGATCCAATTGCCAGGTGAGTTTAGCGGTTGCACCCTCGCCCAGTTCGTAGTATTCCACCACCACCAGGTGATGCCCTGGGCCGAGGTAGATGACGTTGCTGTAGGTGGTGGGCGGCTGTTCGCGCCAGGCATCAATGATCTGTTGGCCGTCCACCCAGACGCGGATGCCATCGTCGGCGACGACGGTGAAGCGGTAGTTGCCGGGTGTCACATCGATGTAGCGAGTCCAGCGCGCTGAGAAATTGTCGCGGTTGACGCCAGGGGCGGGCGCATTGAAGCCCCAGTCGAAGTCGAGCGCGCTGTCATTGCGCACCACCACGGGCTGCCCGCTCAGGGTGGTGTTGTTCCAAAATTGCGCCTGCCAATAGGGATCGGTATGGCGAGGTGTCACGTCTTGGGCAAGGGCCGAAGAAGCGCCTGCTGCCGAAAAGAGCAGCGCCAGTAGGCCAAACAGCCACAAGAAGCGTGTCCTTCGGCGGGGAGCAGAGAGTGGTTTACGCATAACGCCTCCTAAGTGGATCGAGCAGGAACAGAAAAAGGGTTATCCGGAATCGTCCGGCGAATGTTGCGCAGAAGATGCTTGCACCTTGTCCATTTCTTCGAGCTGCCCTGCGGGCCTGCCGGGCACCTGATGACAGGCACGGCAGCGGGCTTCGTAGCTTTCACTGCCACCGACGAGGATAATGGGATCGTCGTAGCGAGCGGGGCGACCGTCGATGAGACGCTGGGTGCGGCTGGCCGATGCACCGCAGACAACGCAGATGGCCTGGAACTTGTCCACGCGTTCGGAGAGCGCCATAAGCAGCGGCATGGGGCCGAAGGGTTCGCCGCGGAAATCTTGATCGAGGCCGGCCATGATCACGCGCTTCCCCTGATCGGCCAATAGGCTGCACACATCGGCAATGGCCCAGTCGAAGAACTGTACTTCGTCGACTGCCACCACTTCGGTATCCGGCGCTACCAGACTGAGAATTTTGTGTGCGTCCTCTACCACGACGGCATCGTTACGAGCTACACCGTTGTGCGAAGCGACGCGTTCCAGTCCATAGCGATTGTCCAGGCGCGGTTTGAAAATCTGGATCTTCTTGCGTGCAATTTCGGATCGGCGGATACGGCGCAGCAGTTCCTCGGTTTTACCACTGAACATAGACCCGCAGATCAACTCCAGCCAACCGCCATGTGTTTGATAAGACATAGCAACCTCAAGTGCGGGGAGAAACGTCTTAGGCGAGTGCTCCAGCATGGCGAATGACAGTAAACGGAAGACGAAAGAGGGGCGCACTTTGTTCCTGCATACGACCCCTGCAACTGCATTTTCGCCTTGTTTGTGTTTTTTCTGTATGCTGGATGCGTTTTGTCGTATGTCTATTGTATCGAAAATCGGACAAGCGGCGCAATTTAACCAACAATGCATTTAGATCAGCATATAAAAACAAGAGCCACCCCATTTGGGATGGCTCTTGTGAATGGCTGTATGCCTGACTGTGAGAAACTTATTCCGCAGCCGCCAGTTCCGCTTCGTAACGGGACATGACTTCGGCGGCAGCCTTGTCGGGATCGTCACCACGGGCACGGGCTTTGCGGGCAGCTTCTTCGGCCTCTTGGCGTGCTTTGGTCTCAATCTGCTTAAAAGCAGCCGACTGTTGGCGAATTTCGAGGCGCTTCATGAAGCGTTCAACGCGACCAACGGTGTCTACGATACGCTGTTCACCGGTGTAGAAGGGATGGCAGGCACTGCAAATGTTCACCATGATCTCGGCCTTGGTGCTGCCAGTCAACCAGCTATTGCCACAGGTGCAGATGACCCGTGCATTCGGGTAATAAGTTGGGTGAATGCCTTCACGCATATGATTAACCTACTTTCTCCGGGTAGACGCTGACACGCTTTCGGTTTTTCTTTTCCCATTCAAATTTCACAAAACCATCAGCCGTGGCAAAGAGGGTATCATCTTTGCCCTTACCCACGTTCAGACCGGGGTAGATGCGGGTCCCGCGCTGGCGGACGATAATGCTACCGGAGGTTACTTCTTCGCCACCGTAGCGCTTGACGCCGAGACGCTGGCCATTAGAATCGCGATTGTTGCGGCTTGAGCCACTACCTTTTTTGTGAGCCATTGTGTCTCTCCTTGGAAAGGGTCGTTCTACCTCTGAACCGGATTCAGGGTGAACGCCTGCCTGTTTTCAATCGGGGTTAGGCCTGAATCGTCTCGATTTGCAAGCGGGTCACATATTGGCGGTGACCACGGCGCACACGGATGCGCTTCTTGGGGCTGTAGCGAAAGACGCGAATCTTTTCACCCCGGTACTGCCCGGTAATCTTGGCGGTGACATTGGCACCCTCTACCTGAGGCTGACCAATCTTGACGTCACCTTCGTCGACAATCATTAACACATCGTCAAGGGTGATACTGTCACCAACACTCCCGTCGAGCTTTTCGACTTCGAGAATTTGACCGGGCGCAACGCTGTACTGCTTGCCGCCGGTCCTGATCACTGCGTACATGAATTTCTCCCTTTCACCGCGTCCGCCGGAGCGGAACTTCAACGGGCGGCCTTGCAGGCGCACCTGCAAGAAAATTGAGTGACGTAAACGTCCTAATCAAGACAAAAAATTGTGGGCAGCCGCAACAAAGCCGACTCCACCCACGAACGAAGAGGATACCACAAAGGCGGTACTGCGTCAAACTTGGTGAGGCGATTATTGGATCCTGTTTGCTCTTCGCTCTTCGCTTGAACTAACCCCTGTTAAATCCCCCACCTTTGACATCCCTTCTTCATGTGACTATACTAAGCCCAACACTTCGCACAACGACGACGGTCGGCAATGCATTCTCCTCCGCCTGATTTGACTAGTCGTTCTGTCTATTGATTAAACTCATTTCCAACATACCCGTATTGAATCACACCTAAGCGTCAACCCATTCGATCCCTTCCTGTCTCTGATTCCTGGTTCTAATTGACCTGTGTCGATTGGCAACAGTGATTCCCCAAAATTCATCACTTAGGAGGAAAGCATGAAACATCTACGCATGGCTTTGTCTTTGACATTGCTTATGTTGGTGGTGCTCATTGTGGGTGCATGTGCTGCGCCCGCTGAGACACCCGCCCAGGCTCCGGCTGCTGAGACCGGCGGTGAGGCTGCCGAAGCGCCAGCCACCACGGCTGAAAGCAGTGGGGCAAAGGTTGCCATCTTCGGCCTCTACCAGGAGCCCGAACTGCTCAATCCGCTGATCCGCACCCAGACTGCGGCCAACGATGTAGGCGACTTCGTCTCCGAGGGCCTGCTTGGTGTCAATCCTGAAGGTAACTACTACCCCCAATTGGCGGTGGAAGTCCCCTCGACAGAGAATGGACTGATCTCCGACGACAACCTCACCGTCACCTACCCGCTCAAGGAAGGTGTGGTTTGGTCAGACGGGGAACCGTTCACCTGCGACGATGTCGTCTATACCTGGGAGCTCGCCACTAACCCCGAAACTGGATCGGTGAACACCACCGGCTTCAACGAGATCACTTCTATCGAATGCCCCGACGACTACACCACCGTGGTGAACTACAGCGAATTCTTTGGGCCCTTCCTGAGCACCTTCTCGTTCGTGATCCCGCGCCACGCCACGGGTGACCCGGCCGACATGCAAAATTGGGCCTACAACCGTGAGAAATTCTTGGGCACCGGTCCTTTCAAGGTGGATACATGGATCTCCGGCGATCGCATTGTGCTGACCAAGAATGAGAATTACCACGGTATGCCCGACGAGCCCAAACTCGACAGTGTCATCGTGCGCATCATTCCTAGCCGTGAAGTGGGCAAGGCGCTGATTACGTCGGGCGAAATTGACTTTCTGTGGGATCTCACCGAGGCCGACGTACCCGAATTTGAGGACAACCCCAACATCGTCGTCAACAACAAACCGGGGCCCGGCACCGAGCGTCTGCTCCTTAATTTTGGCGATCCCACCATCGACGCCACCGATGATCCCATCAACAACCCCCATCCGATCCTGGGCGATCTGCGTGTGCGCCAGGCCATCCAATTCGGTATCGACAAGCAGTTCCTTGTTGATGAACTCCTCTTCGGCGCCACCACCGTCGGCAGTAGCGAGTTGAACATCGGCCCCTACACTTGCGAAATCCCCACCTCGCCGTACGATCCTGATCAGGCGATTGCCCTGCTCGAAGAGGCCGGTTGGGTAGACGGCGACGGCGACGGCATCCGCGAATGTGACGGCTGCCTGTACGCCGAAGCGGGCACACCACTGCGTCTGAAACTACAGACCACCAGCGGCAACCAGTTGCGCGAAGAGACACAACAGATCCTTATCGAGATGATGAAGGAAATCGGCCTTGAGTTCTACATTGAGAATGTGCCCAGCGCCGAACTTTTCGGCTCCTGGTCAAGCGGCGCCTTCCGCAAGCATGGCAACTTTGATGTGCTCATGTACACCACCAGCGACGGCATCGACCCTCACAGCCAGATGGAAGGCTACTTCGCCAGTTGGAAGATCCCGGTAGAAGCCAACGCCGGTGAAGGATTCAACTACAGCCGTTGGATCAACGAAACCGCCGACGAAGCCATCCGCGTTGCCGGTAGCACGGCCAACACGGATGAACGTGACACCGCCTACCAGACGGTCTGTGAGTTGGCCGACGCCGAACTGCCCATGATCTACCTCTACGATCGCTCCGAAATCCACCTGACCCGTGCCCGCCTCACCGGCTACGATCTCAGCCCGTGGGCCTCACAGTCGTGGAATGCCCAGGAATGGGACATTCAGGAATAGTTTTCGACACACGCTGATACTGAATAAGGGCTAGCCCTTGTTCTAGACGTAGGACGGAGATTGGGCGTCATGTGCAAGCATGACGCCCAATCTCCATTATTCACCTGGTATTGTGCTTGATTTGGAAGGGAGGTCGCCTTTGTCAACCTACATTATCCGGCGCCTGATTTACGCCGTCCCTTTGTTGATTGTGATCAGCATGATTGTCTTTGGCATGATTTCTCTGGCCCCCGGTGGCCCCACTGCCGGCTTCGAAGAAAATCCCAACCTCACCGCTGCGGACATCGCCCGCCTCGAAGCCCAGATGGGGCTGGACAAGCCTGTCCACGAGCGCTATCTGGCCTGGGCCGGGTTGATGATTCAGGGGGATTGGGGGCACAGCAATGTGTCGAAACGCCCGGTACTCACCGAAATCGGCGAGCGGCTGCCCAATACGTTGCAGTTGATGCTGGTTGCCTACGTTGTCACGTTGGCAATTGCCATCCCCATCGGCATCTTTTCGGCGTTGCGCCAATACTCGTTCTTTGATCACATCGTCACCTTTTTTGCCTTCGTTGGCCAGGCGATCCCAATCTTCTGGTTTGGTCTCATCCTGATCATCGTCTTTAATGTCTGGCTGAAGAACCCATTTAGCCCCAGTACGGGCTTTGCCTGGTCGAACTTGTGGGATTGTGTAGACTGCTCCCCGCTGATGCCCGGCGGCGGCATGGCGCCCTTTGGCATCGAGGAACCGACCATCGGTCAACGTATTCAGCACATGGTGCTGCCGGTGATCATGCTGGCGCTCTTCGGCGCAGGGACCTACACACGCTATATCCGCGGCCAGATGCTCGAAGTCATCCACCTCGACTATGTGCGCACCGCCCGCGCCAAAGGGCTCAACGAGCAGGTGATCATCTGGCGACATGCGCTCAAAAACGCCATCACCCCGGTGATCACCATTATGGCCCTGGAACTGCCCGCCCTCTTTGCCGGCGCACTCTTCACCGAGACGATCTTCTCGTGGCCAGGCATGGGACGCCTATTCTACAACTCGGCCCAGCGCGTCGACTATCCACTGCTGATGGGGATTGTGATGATCAACGCTGTATTGATCATCAGCTTTAATTTGCTGGCAGACGTTATGTACGCTTATCTTGATCCGCGGGTGCGGTATAACTAGGTTTTACCAGGAGTAATCATGACCACAACCACCATGAACCCACCGGCTTTGCCGGCACAGATCCCCGAACAGCGTACGCTGCGCGGCATCATGTGGAACCAGTTCAAGCGGCATCGTATGGCGATGTTGGGTTCTTTTGTGCTGATCTTGCTGGTGTTGGGTTCTGTTTTCGGGCCGTTGATCAGCCCTTACGACGCCACCGGTGAGGAATTGGGCTTCCGTGAGCGCATCCAACTGGCGCGTAAAGCGCCGACGTGGGCACACCCCATGGGCACAGACACGTTAGGCCGTGACATGCTTACCCGTCTCCTCTACGGTGGGCGAATTTCGTTGGCCATCGGCATCGCAGCGACAGCACTTGGGATCACCATCGGCACTGTGGTTGGCGCCATGTCCGGTTACTATGGTGGCCGCGTCGACGATATTCTGATGCGTATCACCGATCTCTTCATCTCGTTGCCGCGGCTCTTCATGCTGATTATCATGTCCTTGCTGTTGAGGACGCTCGATGTGCCCATCTTGCAGGCGAATGGCAACGTGGGCGGTATCGTCTTCATCCTGGGCATCCTCTCGTGGACGGGGGTAGCCCGCCTCGTGCGCGGCCAGTTCCTCAGCCTGAAGCAGAAAGAGTTCGTCGAGGCGTCCCGTGCGCTGGGGATCAGCAATATGCGCATCGTCTTCCGCCACATTCTGCCCAACACCGCCACACCGATCATCGTAGCGGCCACCCTGCTGGTTGCCACCACCATCATCGCCGAATCGGGTCTCAGTTTTCTTGGCTTTGGCGTACAACCACCCACACCCACCTGGGGCAACATGCTGAACGCCGCCCAAGACGAAATGCGCAAAGGCAATTGGTGGATGGCCTTCTTCCCCGGCCTGATGATCTTTCTCACGGTAATCAGCATCAATTATATTGGTGACGGGTTGCGCGATGCGTTGGATCCGCGGAAATTGAAATAGGAGAACACCTCATGCCGTCTTCCACCCGCCAACTAAAAGATCGGGTTCTGGAATATCTCGACGAAATGACGCCGCAGTTGATCCAGATCAGCCAGACGATCCACGCCAACCCTGAGTTGGCGTTTGAGGAATACAAGTCGATGGCGTTGCTGGCCGATACGGCGGAAGCACACGGATTCTCCGTCACTCGCGGCGTGGCTGGGTTGGAGACAGCCTTCGAAGCCGTCAGCGTCGGCGCTCCTCCAGGTAACGGGCCAACAGTGGCCTTCCTGGCCGAGTACGACGCGCTGCCCGACCTGGGGCACGCCTGTGGACACAATATTATCGGCACGGCGGCCACCGGTGCAGCGCTGGCCATGCTGGCCATCCGCAATGAGATCCGCGGCACGGTGAAGCTCATCGGCACCCCCGCCGAGGAAAAAGGCGGCGGCAAAGCGATCATGGTGGAACGGGGCGTCTTCGATAACGTGGACGCCGCCATGATGATCCATCCTGGATCGAAGGCAATGGTGGCGCGGGGATCAATTGCGTCCAATTCGCTCAGTTTCGAGTTCTTCGGCAAAGCCGCCCACGCCGCCGCCGCACCCGACAAGGGTATCAACGCGCTGGACGCCTGCATTCAGACCTTCGTCAACATCAACGCCTTACGTCAGCACCTCACCCCCGACGTGCGCATTCATGGCATCATCACCCACGGCGGTGATGCGGTAAATGTGGTGCCCAAGTATGCTCGCGCCGATTTCAGCGTACGCGCCGCCACCTCCGACGAGTCGTTGGACGTGGTGGAAAAGGTGATCCGCTGTGCCGAGGCCGGCGCGCTGGCGGCAGGCGCCACCGTCAAAGCGACGCACCAACGCCACTATGCCCATCGCGTCCCCAACCCGATCCTGGCCCAGTTGTTTGCAGCCAACGTCACCGAAGTTGGCGAAACTGTCGTACAGCCCGATCCCAACGAGCGCAAAGGATCAAGCGACATGGGCAACGTCAGCCACCTGATCCCGGCGATTCATCCGTATATCCCCATCGTTGATCCCGGCATCGGCAGTCATACGCCTGAATTCGCAGAGGCGGCCGTCGGCGAACGTGGGGACCGCGCCCTGATCCGCGCCGCCAAGGCGCTGGCGATGACCGCTGTTGATCTGCTCACCCAGCCTGAGTTGATAGAACAAGCCAAGGCCGAGCATGCCAAAATGGTGAATCCGAATGCCCGTTGGCGGCAGATGCGTTTCTTTGGTGAAGATTAGGTGAATTGGAAGGTCGCTTCGTGGCTCGATTGTGGCTTTTGATGTATCATACATTGACTCAATGTAGTCCCATCCGAAAACCATCCTGGGAAACCAGTGCTGTCAGCGAAAGGAACAGATAATGAGCGAAGAGAAGCGCCCAACCGCCGAAGCGGAGGCCACCCCCGAAGAAGCCACAGCCGAACAAGTGACAGCGACACCGTCCGCCGCTTCTGACGAAGTATTACCTCCCACGGAGGCACAAGGAGCCGGCGTTACCCCTGCGCCCGATCCTCTGCCTGTTGAGAAGGCCGTCCTTGGTTCCGCGCCGATGGCGGAATCCGAGACTGCAACGATCGCCGAACCGATTCCTGCTGCCGAGAAGGCTGCGCCTGCGCGACGTCGTTTTCAACCTGAACCCGACACCGGCACGAAGATTGGTCCCTTTAGCACATCAATGTGGATTTTGGTCTTCGGCATTATTGCGATTGTGTTTGTGCTGTTGCAGATGTTGTTCTAATTGACGACAGGCAATAGACGACAGGCAATAGACGACAGGCAAGTTGGCGAATTGAAGATTGATTGTACGCCCCGGAGAAGTTATATGCTCCGGGGTTTTTGTTGCCTCTTCTTTACTTCTTTTCGCTATCTTCTTGACTGTATCTCCTTGATATTTGTGAGTGATTATGCCCTTTGCGACTGATTTGTGGTCGAGATGCTTGATTGGCGTGATGGTCAGACCATGCATGACCTGTCAATTGACGATTGTAGATCGCCCGTGTTATGATCCTCTTCGCACAGACCTCAGAAACACCCACAGTTGAAGCACCGTTACACAATACACACACCCTACCTGGAGGAGGTACCATGCGTTCGAGCGTACGCTTACGACGAGTTTGGTTTGTTTTCGCCGCGTTGTTGATCCTTGCGATGGTGGCGGCCTGTCAGACCCCTGCCCCGGCTGCCCCTGCCGGCGACGCCACTGCACCCGCAGCCGAAGAAGCCGACGGCAGCGCCGACGGATCGTCATTGCCCGCAGCCGACGGCACATTCACCTATTGGGGCGGTCTGATCTTCTCAGAAGCCGCCAATCAGATGCTTGTGGATCGGATCGAGCAGTGGGGTGAAGAACGTGGCGTCAATGTCGACGTTGTGATGATCAACCAAAACGAGACAGTTCAACGTGTCTCCGCCGCCATCGAAGCCGGCACCATGCCCGACGCTTTGGACGTGGGCCGCGGTTTCATGGACTTGCTGGCGCTGCAAGGCCAGTTGGAAGTGATGGACGATCTTTATGAAGAGATCGGCGCTGAAGTCGGCTGGCTGCCCGCTTCTGATCTGGCCACCAACCCCGATCGGGTCAACGGGCACCGCTATGGCATTCCATTCAGCCTGGGTGGCAATGTCCTTTACCGCCGTGCCGATGTCCTCGAACCGGTGGGTTTCGCCGAAGCACCTGAAACCTGGATGGAACTGGCCGACATGGCCCGTGCCGCCAACAACCCGCCCGTAGTCTACGGCATGGGCTTTGCCCTCTCCAATGTGGGTGATGCCAACACCACCACCACCACGATTCTCCAATCCTTTGGTGGTCGCATCGCCGATGATGAAGGCGTTAACTGCACCATCGACAGCCCCGAAACCCGCACCTACCTGGAATGGGTCACCACAGCCTTTGCCGACGGTCTCTTCCCGCCCGGCGTCACCACCTGGGACGGCGCAGGTGACAACGTTGCTTATCAGTCGGGCAACGCAGCCTTCATCTTCAACCCCGGCAGCGTCTACCTCTACATGCGCGACAATGATCCAGAACTGGGCGATGCCACCCGCTACTCGGCGCTGCCCGCCGGTCCTGTCCTGCGCATTTCGCCGGTGGACGCCAATGTGCGTGTGATCCCCACCAATAGCAACAACAAGGAACTGGCCCGTGATCTGCTCAAGTACCTGGCTGATCCGGAATTCATGAAAGAGTACTACTACAACGCCATCTACGGTCCTGCAGCCGAGGCTTACCAGGACGCGCCCATTTTCAGCGAAAGTCCTGTACATGAGGGACTTCTGGATCTGGCGTTAAACGGCACCTTCGGTGCTTTCCCAGATGTGGATAACCCGGCTTTCGCCGAATACCAGACCAACTTCCTCACCCCGCGTATGGTCCAGCGTGTGGTGGTCGACGATGTCAGCCTCGACGACGCCATCGCCGAAACCCAGGCCGCCTGTCAGGCGATCTACGACAAGTACAAATAGGCTTTTAAAACGTTGGCGTTGGCAGGCTTACACCTGCCAACGCCAACGTTTTAAAAGAGCAGTTTTTTTCATAGAAAGCAACCATGACGGAACAAGTCGCTCCTTCCATTGGACGTGGACAGACAACCCGACCGCGTATGCGCATGAGCCAGTCCGATGCCATAATGGGCTATCTACTGGTGGCGCCGATAGTGATCTGTCTGTTGATCCTGGTGGTCTACCCTTTCGTTTTCGCCATCTGGATCAGCTTTACAGACCGTATGATCGGTCAGCCCGGCAATTTTGTTGGTCTTCAGAATTATTTCTATTTGATGGGACAGTCGAATTTCCAGGCGACGATCCGCAATACGATTGTACTGGTAGGCTCAGTGCAGACGTTGAAGTTGGTGTTGGGGATGGGCATTGCGCTGTTGCTTAACCAACAGATTCGGGGGCGCCAACTCTGGCGCGGACTTATCTTGCTGCCGTGGGCCATGCCGGCCTTCGTGGCATTTATTACGTGGAAGCTACTCTTTGCCCCACAGGGAGGCGCCTTTAACTATATTCTGATCGAACTCGGATGGGTGCAAAGCCATGTAGACTTTTTGAGCACCAAAGCACTCGCCATGCCTAGCGTAATTGTGGCCAGCTTCTGGCGCGGCTTTCCCTTCTGGGTGATTGCATTCCTGGCTGCGCTGCAAAATGTGTCACAGGAGCTTTACGAAGCAGCCGCCATCGATGGTGCCAGCGCGTGGCAGCGCTTCCGCCATGTCACAATGCCGTCCATCCGCCATGTGGTGCTGGTGGTAGTGTTACTTTCAACCATCTGGACAACCAACAGCTTCGAGGCAATCTGGCTGATGACGCAGGGCGGCCCTTCGGACGCCACAATGACCTTCCCGGTATTGGCTTACTTCGGTATGCAGAGCCTGCGCATTGGCGAGGCGTCTGCAGTGTCGGTGTCGATGTTGCCTGTCTTTGCGATTCTGGTCTTTATTGTGGCGAAGATGCTACAAAAGGAGGATTAGGTGCTGAACAAACCGTCTTTACAGCAGAAGATCCTCTATTACACGCTGCTGGTGTTGCTGGCGTTGTTGATCATCTTTCCTATCTACTACATGATTACAATTTCGCTCAAGCTGCCGCGCGACATTTACCGCGATCCGTCGTTGTTGCCGCTGAACGCAACGCTGCAGAACTACATCGATCTCTTTACCAAGCAGGACTTCCTGCTCAACATCCGCAACAGTTTCATCGTTTCGGGCGCAGCGACCCTGATTTCGGTCTTCATCAGTTGCCTGGCCGCCTACAGCCTGGTGCGGTTGAAATACCGCTACCGTGACTGGATCGGTCGCCTGATCCTCTTTGCCTATCTGACGCCGTCGGCGTTGCTCTTCATTCCTCTAGCCGTGATCATTGCCCGTTTGGGATTGGGCAACACCTTGCACGGGTTGATCTTCGTCTACCTCACCTTCTCGGCGCCGTTGAGTACATGGCTGATGATGGGCTATTTCCGCGGCATTCCCGCTGATCTTGAAGAGCAGGCGATGGTGGACGGTGCGACAAGGTGGGTGGCGCTTTTCCGGATTGTGCTACCCCTCGCTGCTCCAGGACTGGTGGCGGTGAGCGTATTCACCTTCACCGGTGCCTGGAATGAACTGCTGTTGGCGTTGATCTTCATCACGTCACCGCGCCTGCAGACGGTGCCGGTGGCGGTTAGTTACCTGATCACAGGGGACGTTTTCCGTTGGGGGTTGATCATGGCCGGCTCCGTCTCCGCGGCCGTGCCGGTGATGGTCCTCTACTACCTGGCACAACGTTTCGTCGTCCAGGGGCTGGCGGCGGGGGCGGTGAAGGGGTAACTACTTCTTTTCCAAATGAGCAGCCAACTGACGAACCATCTCGGCCAGCGATGGCTGCCCTTGATCTTCGGGGTTACGATCTGCCAGCGGGGTGTCGCCGACAAAGCGGTAAATGTCGGCGGCACCTCGCAGCATGTGAGGGGTAAGGCCGACGGCGGCGAAGGTGTCGGCGATCTCTTCCATTTCGCCCACCCAGCGACGAGATTTTGGCGGCATGCTGGGCAATCCTTTTTCCATACGTACCAGCATCGCCGATTGACTCTGGCGAAATTCCTCTTCCAGTGCTTTTCCCACGCCCAGGGCTTGGGCCGCCACCAGCAACTCTGTGCTGAGCGCGGTAAACCCCTTGGTGAGGGCTGCATAGCACATCTTCAAGGCGGATGCATCGCCAACCCGTTCGCTCATGGCGATGACGTCTATCCCATACTCGTGCAAGATTTCCAACTCAGACGCGTGCGGGCCTGAAACGTAGAAACGTGTCGCCCCGATGGTGCGCGGCGGTGGCCCAATGATGGAACCGTCGACAAAGCGGCCGCCTACGTCTTTGATGACTTTGGCCACAGATTGGGTGGTGGCTGGGGAAATGGCGTTGAAGTCGACGTAGAGCGGAGAGGACTTTGTGCTGTGCATGGCCTTTGCGATCCGTTCCGACACCGTCTTCGCTTCAGCCGGTACAAGAATCGAAAAAATGACGTCGGTGTTCATCACCAGATCGGCGTAGGATGGCATGTCTTGAATACCGGCAGCCTTGGCCAGAGCTTTGGTGCGATCACTACGGTCAGCCAAACAGCTCATCACCTTCAATCCTGCCTCGCGCAATACCTTCCCCACCACGTGTCCCATATCGCCGGGGCTGACGATGCCGATGGCTTCTATCCGCATGAGATCCTCGCTATTGCTTGTAGATTAGGATGGGAGACGAACGACGGCGCACTGAGGACGAACAATCCTGTTGCGCAGTAACATGCCTGACGTTCGTCCTCCATTGTCGTCCGCTGTCCTCGGTGACGTAGTCTGTTTTTCAGCGCCATCATAGCGTAAAGATGCAGCATCGGCAATCCCTAATTTTGGTCAGGCTTCGTCGTCGTCTGCTTCTTCGTTCCACTCGTATTGGGCAGGGGCGTCGCCTTTCGCTTCCACGATACGAGGATACTCGGCATCGGGGTCGGCTTCGGCTTTGATGGCGTGTACCCGGAGGCTAAAGCGGTGATCGTCGCCATAGTCGAAGACGTAGAGGAATTCCTGCCCTTTGGTGAGATTGAGCGACTCGATTGGGGTGGTGCGCACATCGCGTACTTCTTCTTCTTCCAGGAGATCGGGGTTTTCTTCCAGCCGCTGTAGCTCGTTGATCATGTCGTAGAAGAAGTCGGCATGTAGGCCGGTGTCGCGGGTAAATTCGGCCACCAGTTCCTGTTGCTGTTGTTCCGTCATGGCGCGCCAATCTTCGAGGCTGAAGCTTTGCCCCTCTTCCTCCGTTTCGTCTTCCTCGTCAGTGAACCCGTTTTCGTACTCCAACTCCATGCCTTCGTATAGCGCTCCTTCGGGCAACGTGTACTCGCTGGTTGAATCCCAGGCTTTGTTGTTCATAAAAAAGGAATAGAGGTGATCGTTGTCCCACTCAAAAGCGTTTTGGATGGCGTTGTGCAGATCTTCGAGGGTCTGCTCGGCCTGAATTTCGATTCTGCGCCAGGTTTGGCCTGCGCCGCGCAGGGTTACGTGGAAAACGTAGCTCTTCATCTTCTGTCTCCTTGGCCTGTTGTAAGATGGCCCGATGTAAGATAATAACAAGCGTATTCTACCAGCAATCGACGATCTACACAGGAAGCCATCTCCGGCAGGGTGTAATTTAGCCTTGGGGCGAACAGTACCAGGCACGGGCCAAACACACATACTTTGCCGGGTGATACCCGCCCGTGCCTGGCATTGTGGCGAGCGCGCCCCCAATTTGAAACACACCTCTCCGGCACACCGCGTTTGACAACGCCCCCAATCCCAGTAAGCTGAAAGAGGACGAGTTTCGTCTGCCCTTTACCCCATTGCGACGCTGCCGTGCGCTTGTCCTGTGCGGCGGCGCGCCGCCCATGTGCAAGGAGAGCAACCGTATGCAGCTTGCCTGTTTTGTCAGCAACCGCGGCCTGCGTCAGTTGGAGTACGCACGCTTCGTACAGAGCGCACAGACGCTTGGCTACACCGCCATTGATGTGCCCGTCAATATTGAAGGCGCTGCTGCACAGTGTCGCCTGCTCGGGCTCGACGTCGGCGCTGCCGGGCCACTGGTGCCTGCCGATCTTAGCCCCGACGCCGCCCGCCAGGAAGAGATTGTCGACCGTTTCAAGACGACCATTGAAAGCCTCGCCGCGCAGGAGATCCCTGTGCTGGTCTGCCTGATTGGCCGTGATGTGAGCCGTAACGGCGACGAAAACATCGCCATCTACAAAGATGTCTTCACGCCGATTGCCGCCCACGCCGAGGACAAAGGCGTGCGCCTCGCCTTCGAGAACTGGCCGCGCAACGGCACCATGCTGGCCATCACCCCCGAACTCTGGGACGGGATGTTCAACGCCGTCCCCTCCGACGCGATTGGCCTTTGCTACGATCCGTCGCATCTCTACTGGATGGGCATCGACTACATCCAACCCATCTGGGATTTCAGCGACCGTATCTACCACACCCACGCCAAAGACACTGAAATCTTGCCCGAAGGTCAGAACTACTTCGGCATCTACGGGCGGCAGCTCGAAGAGACCGAACAGCGCCAATGGTGGCGTTACCGCCTGCCCGGCTACGGTGCTGTCGACTGGATCCGCTACCTAGACACCCTCTACCAAATCGGCTACGACGGCATCCTCAGCGTCGAGCACGAAGACCCGGTGTGGGAAGAGACGCCGGAGAAGGCGCTGCGCGGCCTACAGTTGGCGCAGCAGTTCTTACAGCCGCTGTTGAGTTAGGAGACGACGGACGACGGACGACTGGCAACGGACGAACGTCAAGAGTATTGCCATCACGACAACAAACTTGACCGTCGTCCGTCGTCTATCGTCCGTCATCTCACAGCGCCGCCAACGCCAACAACACCCACCCCACTACAAACGCCAGCCCACCCAATGGCGTAATCGGTCCTAGCCAGCGAGGACCGTCGAATGCAAGCCAGTAGATGCTGCCTGAGAACAAGAGCATCCCCACAAGGAAAAGCCAACCGGCAATGCCGAGCAGCGCGCTCTCCGGCCCCCCACCCTGGAGTAGACCCACAACCAGCAGAGCGAAGACATGATAAAACTGGTAGCGTACACCCGTTTCGAAAGTGGTGAGTTTTGCCGGGGTAAGCCGACTTTTTAGGGCGTGTGCGCCAAAGGCACCCAGCGCCACAGCCACAGCGCCAAGCAGCGCACCGAATACGATAAAAAGGTTCATGGGTAAAGATCCTTTGGTTGTTTATTGGTGACCGGTGCCTGCAACCGTTTTGCCATGTTCTCCCAGTTGCGTTTGCCCAGGTACGGATGGGTGATGTCGAGCGGCTGCAAGATGCGCACGAAGGCGGGTAGCCGCGAACGATCGAGTTCTGGATCGACGATGAGGGGCAGCAGCCGATGTTGGCCGCCCTCGATGCCCTGGGTGGCGTCGACGATGGCGGCGAAGTTGGCCCAAGGATCGTCGAAGTAGCTGGGTGTGAGCACCATCACTGTGCGTTTGCAACGCTCCATCACCGCGGGCAGGCCTATTACCATCTCCACCCCCGGCTCAAGGACCTCTGGATCGCCGGCCACGGCCAGGCGTACCCCCTTTTCCTGCAAAAACGGAACCAACTCCGTCCACACAAAGCCCAGATCCGGCTCCACCTGGGCGAAGCTGAGAAAAGCATCGTACTCGAAGCCCTCGTCGTCGGTGGGGATCTTGTCTTCGACGCCGCCCAGGTAGCGCGCCACCGCGAAGCTCTCTTCCATCTCGCCCTTGAAAATTGGGTGCTGCTCTTTGACTTCTGCGTTCACCCTCGGCCACAGATACTCCCACAGGCGCGCCACGCGGACGGCGCCGTCGTCGCTTTTGACGCCGCCGCGCAGCCCGGCGAGCAGATGCTTGGTGAAGAGGCTGTTGCGATCCCCCGGCAGCAGATAGGACTTCTCATCGGGCCGCGCCGAGGCAAAGACGATACGCCCGCGTCCTCCTGCCAGCGCTTCGTAGCCGCCGTCGGACAAGCCCTTGGACAGCCCATCCAGCCCATTCTCGGCGGCATCCTTGACAAAGCCGACGCCGCCGGCATGGCAGCAATCGAGGATTACCAGCAGCTTGCGCGCGGGGATCGCCCTGATCCTTTCGGTGAATTCGGCGCTAGAGAGTGCGCTCACGGACAGTTGCCCGGCGCTAGGGACGGCGTCTACAGGCAGGATGTATTCACCTGCGCCTTCCCCCGCGGCGATGCGGCCACCGTGCCCCGAAAAGTAGACGGTGACGGTGGATTCGGCGTCAGTACGCTTTGCCAGATCATCGAGTCCATTGCGTAGCTGCGCCGCCGTGGCATCACCGTCGAGGATCAATGCAACGTTTTCGGCGGGATAGCCGCAGAGAGATGTGTCTTTGAGCGCGGCGGCCAGATCCTGCGCATCCCATAGCACGTTTTGGGGCAAGGGCGAGACTTTTTGGTAATTGGCAATGCCCACCACCAGGGCATGGGCGTTGGTCAAGGTTGCCATTATTCCACCACGATTTGATATTGCTGGGTGAATGGCTGCGAGTAGGAGCCGCCGTAGCCGTCTTCGGTGGGTTGGCTGAAGCGGTAGGTCACCTGCACGGAGTAGACGCCGGGCGTCAGCGGCGGCAGTTGGGCGCGGCTGTAAACCCAGTAGGATTCCTCGTAGTCGCGGTTGCAGATGGCCTGGGGCAAGTCGGCGACTGGGTACTGGGCCACGTCGCCTGTGATCTCCTGGCCGTCGATGACAAGGGTGGTGGTGGTGTAAAGTGCGTTGGTTTGGGTGCGTTGCTGGCCACGGCTGGCCCAAATGCCGTAGATCAGGTCGATGGGCGTGTCGGCGGGTACGGTGATACGGTTGCCACAGGCGGGGCGCAGTACCACTTCGACGGGGGCGGCGTTGGTCTGGCTGTGGTCGATCTCGAAGCCCCAGAACCAGGTGATGCTGGTGTCGTTGGTGCCGGTGATGACAATGGCGGCGGAGTGGAAGCCGTTTTCGATGGGTGTGCCTGTCTGTGGCCAGGTGTATCCGAGTTCGGCGAAGCTGGGCGCTGGGCAGTTGGGCTCGTTGCTGCCCCACATGCAGTAGGGCGCCGTCTCTTCGATGACACGCAACACCGGTTCGCCGCTCGGCCCGGTGATGCCGAAATCGACGGCGATGATGCCGTCGCCGTCCTGTGTGCCCACGGTGTCGTCGAAGACTTCCACGCGCACGGGCAGGCGCTCACGGAAGATCATGGGATTGGTCACCTGAGCCTGTTCGATGCCAAGCAAGAGGACATTGCGCCCGCCGTTGCTTTGAATGAATGAGCCGCGCAGCGCCTGATTGCCGTCGCTGCCGTCTACGGGGAAGACAACGGCCGTGATCTGTGTGGGCGTGGAGGTGGGTTGCTGGGCTGTCGGTGTTGAGACAGGCTGTACCACCTCGGCAGTCGGCGTGGGCGTTGACGTTGGCGGCGCTTCAGTGGCTGTATTCTCGGGCGTTGCAGTCGGTTGCGCTGTGGCCTCTGGCGGCGCGGCGGCTTGCGCTTCGGCGGTGAGGGTGGCGGCGGCGGCGCGTTCCACGGCCACCTGTGTGGCCACCAGATCCGGTTCCTCTGCTGGGGGCGCGCCACAGCCCGTCAGGGCGACGACGCAGCAGAACAGTGTGCAGAACAGTAGGTGTTTCATGTTAGCCTCCAGCATCTTAACCTCCCGTGTTGGCTAGGATCTCTTCGGAAGTGCGTTTGAGCGACAGGCACGACGTCGCCACTTCGGCGGCGTAGAATTCGTCTTCGATCAGGTTGGCGCTTTGGGCCAGACAGGCGTCGAAAGCGACGACCGCCGCAGCATAGGACGCACGCGCCTCGTTGGCGGCGGCGAGCCTGTCCAACGCCTGGCCGCGTTCGAGGTAGGAGATCCCGGTAAATTGGTACGCCTGCCCCAGGATGCGGTATTGCTGGGTGGTTTCCAGATGGGCGATGGCGTCTTCGATGGCGGCGATGGCCTGATCATGGGTGGCGACGGCTGCCTGGAAGTCGTTCTGCGCATACTCAGCTTCGGCGCGCAGACGCAGCGCGCCCGCTGCGGCAATCGTGGCGATGTCTACGAGCAGGGGATCACCGCCGGCTTCGGCCATGCGCACCCCTGCTTCATAAGCGGCGAAGGCGGCGGCAAGATCGGGATCGTCCACGCGTTCGGCGGGGGGGCGCAGTTGCACGCGCCGAAAGTAGACGCCGGCCAGCCCGATCTGGGCGCGGGCGAAATCAGGTTTGAGTTTGAGGGCGCGGCGTAGATTGGTTTCGGCTTCGTCGAAGTTTTCGAGAAAAAGATGTTCGCGCCCCAGGAAGAGGTAGAGATTTTCTTTGCCCTCTGCTTGATCGCGCCAGCGTGGCAACGACTGTTCGGCCTGCTCGAAGATGGTCAGCGCCTCGGCGTGGCGGCCCAGTAAACTCTGGCGAATGCCGGCGAGCAGCCAGTAGAGCGCATTGGCGCGCACGGTGACCCGCTCTTCCAGCGCGCCCGCGGCCAGGGTGTCGCCTGGATCGAAGTTGGCCGGAATCGGAATGGGATCGCCGAACTGGTAACGCCCGATGGTGAGGTTGGATTCGCTGCCCAGCCGCCGCGGCACGAAGAATTCAATGGTCAACTGCTGCGGGTTGTTGGTGGAAATATGGCCGTAGATGACGGCGTGGGCATTGATTTCCCCGGCCAGTTCGTCGGCGCTTTCGGCGCGAGCTTCGGCATTGACGCCTTCGATGCGGTTGAGGGCGCTGCCTTTGTCCGTCCACGGCAGGCTGTCGTGCCAGAGGAGGACGCTGTTGTTGTCGGCGTAGGCGGCGTTCTGACTTTGCAGGCCGTTGAAAATCCAGGCCCCAAGTCGATCCCCTAGATCGCTCTGCCGCTGGGAGCCGTCTTCGCTGCGTGCGCCGATCTGCGCCACGGCGATGTTGAAGGCGCGTCTCATTTCTGTGGGGCCACGTTGCTGCCAGATCCAGCCGCCGGCCAGGAGCAGGAGCAGGAGAACGCCGACGCCGATGGCTAACATGCCGCGCAATTCCCACCAGCGTTGACGGGCGTCGGGGATGCGCTCGTAGTGGATTTCGGGAAGGCGGTTTGTGCCGCGAATGGCACCAATGACGCGATCCAACTGGTCTTCGCGCTGTGCGGCGTCGCGCAGATCGACCCAATGGAGCAGGTCGATACGGGGCGGGGGATCGCACTCTTCCAACAAAATTGGAATCAGGCGGCGGAAGCGGGCGCCTGGATCGTCGCTTTGGACGAGTAGTGTCTCGAAATTGTCCCAACTGCTGCCGACATAGGCAGGCGAAAGGACAGCCAGGATATGCCGACTTTGGCGGATCACCCGCTCCGTCTCCTCCAAAACCGGCGCGCCCGGCTCGAAGCTATCGGCGTCGATGGCGACAGTGAGGTCGGCGGCGCGCAGGCGCGGCAGCAGCCACTCGAAGACCCATTCGGCATCGGGATCGTGGTAACTGATGTAGACGTCGTAACGGAACGGCGTGGTTTCGGGCATAGCTCGATGTAAGGTGATAGGGCGTGCGGCGTATCCTCGATTGTAGCACTCTTTTCAGGTGAGGGGCAACCGAGGTTGAAAATCTGCCCAAATGAGCAGACTTTGCAGGCAAATTGTGAGGAGAGGCGACTTGCGCGTTACCGGAACAGCCGACCGATGAGGTTGAGTACCACGGTGAGGACGATGCTGACAACGATCATGGTGCCGCAGGGCATGAAGAGCGAAAAGCCGTCGCGCTGGATCGCGATGTCACCGGGCAGGCGGCCCAGCCCAGGGATACGACCGGCCAGAAAGATCACCGCGCCCACCAAAAACAGGACGCCGCCGGCGATCATTAACCATCTTCCCATTTCACCAAACATGCTCCCTCCATTTAAGGGCAGAATTTGATCCACGAAGGCAAACGAGGATCCACAAAGTAGAGAAAAGGAAAGACGAGAAAAACTTACCGCAAAGGCGCAAAGAAGAGAGCAGAAAGGAGCAGAAAGGAGATCCACAGATTACGCGGATTAAAAGGATTTCCAACAGATGAACCTCTGGTCTTAACTCTTTCCTCTGCTCTTTGCGACCTTTGCGCCTTTGCGGTGAATCTCTCCTTCTGAAATCCTTCAAATCTGTGTAATCTGTGGATCTCTTTTCTTACTTCTGCCTCTTCGTGTATCTTTGTGTATCTTTGTGTATCTTTGTGGATCAAATTGCGATTCTATCCTAAGCGTGCCGCGAGAGCCATTGGCGTAGCGCGGGCAGCGGTTGCGCGCCCACGATTTGGTCAACAACGCGGCCGTTTTTGAAGATGTAGAGTGTGGGGATGCTCATAATTCCGAACCGTTGCGGCGTGCGCGGGTTCTGATCAATGTTGAGCTTTGCCACGACGGCGCGCCCGGCGAATTCTTGTGCCAGCCGTTCGAGGCTGGGCGCAATCGTGCGGCAAGGACCACACCACTCGGCCCAAAAATCGACCAACACCGGCAGATCACTGTTGATTGCCTGCTCGAAGGTGGCATCGGTGAGGTGGACAGGCGCGCCTGGTGCTTGTCGGCTGTGTCCATTCCCGTTGTGACCTTTGGCTTTCGGCCCTGTCTGTGTCGTCTGCGGGCGAGGCGCGCCTTCGACAAGGTGACGAAGCCAGGAGCGCAGCGTCTCCTCGGTCAACGGGCCGGGGACGGTGGCGACGGCGCGCTGATCTTTGACGAAGACGAAACTGGGCGCTTGCTTGACGTCGAAGCGGCTCATCAGCGCGGCTTCGTCTTGGGCGTTGACCTTGGCGAGAAGGGCGCGCCCGGCGAAGTCGACGGCAAGCGTTTCGAGGATCATGGGATCGTCCTCGACGGTGGATTGGGGGCTCCAAAAGGCCAGCACCACCGGCACCCCGGCCCCTAAAACACGGTCGATGCTTGATTGATTTGTGTGGATTACGGCTTTGATTGCCATTTTGCAACATCCTTTTTCTGCCTGACAGTGTAAATTTCCATTGAGGCGTACAATATCAGGTCAATGTTCAAGGTTGCGCAAGCGAAGCGTTAGCACTCTATTTGCGGAGCTTGACGCATGAATCTGGGGGCAGTACAATGTTGTACAACTTGTACGTTCCAGGAGATTTCTATGACAGTCGAAACGTTTGATAGCAACGAAGCAAGGGCCCATTGGCGCAATCTACTCGATCTGGCACAAACACAAGACACCGATATCGTTATCACACGTTACAACAAACCGGTCGTTGCGATGGTCTCGTATGAGGATTATGTCTCTGTCCAAGAGGAATTGAACCGGCAGCGACGCATCCGCCGTACCCAACGTCGGCTTGATGCGGAAGCACGCGCAACCATGTTTGCTACTGAACAGGTCCTGGCGCGGGAGTGGGACACACCTGAAGAGGACGAAGCATGGAAAGACCTGTAAAGGGTGATGTTGTCGTTTTGCCCTTTCCTTTTGCAGACCTTAGTGCCAATAAGCGTCGCCCGGCGCTTGTGCTTGCCACCCTGTCTACACACAATAATGTGATCCTCTGTATGATCACAAGTAGAATAACCCGCGATGGCAGCGCCGTTGGTATTACCAGCGCGGATTTTGTCAGTGGCGGACTGCCCCAAGACAGCAATGTCCGCCCAAATCGGTTATTCACTGCCGATGCTGCCCTCATTCAGAGAGTGGCGGGGCGTCTTTCTGAAGACAAACTCACCTCAGTCATCGACGAAGTCATTCGTATCCTTAAGTAGAGTCAATTCCCAATCCAAAACGTGTATAGATCATCCAACGGCAGATCCGTGTGGCGTGCGAACGCTGCCATGAGATCAGCAGCATAGACGATCCCGTAACGGTGGGTGTCGGCGTAATCGCGCAGCGCGGCGAAGAAGGCTTCGTCGCCCATGCGTTCGCGCACAGCGTGGAAGAAGAGCGGCCCTTTGCTGTAGACAATATTGATGTAGTTGGAGATGTCGAAATCAGAGACCGGCCCCGCCACAGGACGGTCGATCCCCAGGTTCTGGGCCACCTGGTAGCGGTAGCGGAAATCGTTGTTCATAATGGCATTGGCCATCTCCGTCCAGCCGATTTCCTCGAAGTAGAGGTAGTAGGCATAGTTGGACAGAGATTCGTCGAGCCACGGATCGTCCGGCTGATCGTTGCCCAGCAGGTTGTACCACCATTGGTGCGCCATCTCGTGGACCACCGCCTCGGCGTAAGCGCCGCCAGCTTCGCCGTAAAAACGATTGGCGATGGCAATCACGCCCGGGTATTCCAGGCCAAAGCCCGTGGTAGGCATGGCGATTACGTCCATTTCCTTGTAGGGGTATTCGCCGAACATCCGGTTGAAGACGGCAAGTGATCCGGTGGCATAGTTTAGTGCCGTAGTGGCCCCGGTTAGGCCGTTGTCAAGGAAGTAACTGTTGACGATGATGTCGTCTACGGTGTCGGTGATGAATTGATAGCGGGTGCTGGATGCGGCGTAAAAGGCACGCACCGGTCCTGCAATGATATGCCAGGTATCGGTGCCGTCGCCGTTGTTGCTACGATCAATCGTAGAGCCTGAAGCAACCACTTCTTGATCAGCGGGCACGGTCAATTGGACGTGGTAGTAGGCCGTATCGGTAAAGGTGGAATCGCCGAAGGTTTGGGTAATGCCCAGGTTCCAACCGTTCTGATCATAAACGGCCAGTGTGGGGTAAAAGGCGGCCATGTCGTAAACGCCTTGGAAGAAGCCGTAAAGCCCTGAGCCGGCTGAGCCTGGGCGCACCGTGGTGGGCATGGTCACAAAGAACCAGAGTGTCATGTCTACCGCTTCGCCTGGTTCCAGTGGATCGGCCAGCGGAATGCGCAACGCTGAGTTGCCATATTCAAGGGTTGGCGTCACCAGTTGGCTGTCTACAATGACGCGGTTGACGGTGGCCGATCCTTCGTAGGCGGGCAGGTTGGGGTAAAGCCGAAAGTAGACTTCGTTGAGCGGTTCGCTTTCTTGATTGGTGTAGCGAACGCGTTGGATACCGGTGATGATGGGTGTCTCATCAGGAATGAGCATGGCCTGAATAAAGTAGTGCGGCGCGTCGGGGACAGCGTCCACCTCGTCTACGTACTGTGGGCGTAGGTTCTGGCTGTAGATCGATCTGTCTTGTAGATCGACGACAGGTGTGGGGAAGGGCGGTTCGGGCAACGGCGGTGTCGGCGTAAGCGTTGGCGTAGGCGTTGCGATTGCTTCTACTGTAGGCGTGGCAGTGGCTATTGCGTCTATCGGTGTGGGGGTGGCGCGTTGCCAAAACGATCGCCAGAAATTCTGCATCGTGTTCGGTGTAGGCCCCGGCGTGCTCTGGGCTGCCACTTGCGCCGAGAGGCTCGCTAATTGCTGTTCTCCTTGCGCCTCGGCTTGGGTTGATCTATCGATGGGTGACAACAATCGAAATGCGCCAAATCCTAGTACGATGACGGCCGTCAGCCAAAGTGCTGTCAAGCCGATGAGTAGGGCGCGTGGCGGTTGTCTGTCCTTCGAATGGCGGCCCATGGTTCCTCCCAATCCTGGCTCATTCTACACTTGTTACGAAAACAGATCGTTGGGGTCTTGCCGCAGGCGGCGTAGCTCTCCAAATCGTCTGCGTTCTTCGTCACTCAGCGGCACCGGCAATGTTACCTCGACTTCAACAAGGAGATCACCGCGCTGTTCCGGCGTCTTGACCAACGG
The DNA here is from genome assembly GCA_016124945.1 of bacterium. GTDB lineage: Bacteria > Chloroflexota > Anaerolineae > Caldilineales > Caldilineaceae > RI-153. The sequence continues at coordinate 131,206 of WGMT01000006.1, forward strand.
CATCCCTTTGCCTTTGAGGCGAAAGATGCGTTCGTTCTGTGTGTTGGCGGGCACCACCAGAAGCAGCGGCCCCTCCAGTGTCGGAATATTGACCTCGCCGCCTAACAATGCTGTGTAGAGATCGAGCTTGATGCGGCTGTGCAGGTTATCGCCGTCACGGCGGAAGAGATCGTGCGGCTTCAAGGCGATGATCAGTGTAAGTGCATCGCGGCCTGGGGTGATGCGTACTTTGGATCCATTGGCTACGCCACGTGGGATCGAGATCTCGAAGCGTTCCGCCCCCTGTTGGATGGTGCGCGCCGTACCCCAAAATGCTTCTTCAAGTGTGATTTCAACCGGGAGCACTGCCTCATTGCGATCAAAAGGACCGCTGCGCGTGGTGTACGTTCGGCCTGGGGTACTTTCGTTGCTGCCTGCGCCAAAGAGCTGTTGAAAAAAGTCTGAAAAGGAACTCTGCCCACCGCTCTCCTGGCGTTCGTTTTCGTGGCGGCTGCTCTCTTGCCGATTGCGCGGGGGGGGGGCACCGGTTTCCTCCGTCCTCACGTGAGGGCGATTCTTGCGTGCTGGGGGGGGCTCGTTGTTTTCTTCGCCGAACCAGCCCGACCAGTTGAATGGCTCTGCACCGGATCTACGCTGTTGCCAGTTGGCGCCTACTTGATCGTAAATGCGACGTTTTTCAGGATCAGAAAGCACGGTGTAGGCTTCGTTGATCTCTTTAAACTTCTGTTCGGCGTCGCTGGTTCCGCCGTTGAGGTCGGGGTGGTATTGGCGGGCGAGCGTTCGGTAGGCGCGTTTGATATCCGCCGCATCTGCTTGACGGGGTAACCCCAAAATTTTGTAGTAATCCTTGTGATCCATCTGCCATCCAGTCTGTCCGCGACAGCATGTGAAAATGAGGAACGCACGCCCGATTTCTTATTCTACCATTGCCATGACATTTATCGACACTTTACAAAGTTGTTCACATAAGTATGAAACAAAGAGCGAGGATACCTTAGTTGTTCGGTTAGAAAAAGCTGCTTTTCTTAGGGACACTTGCTAAGCGAACGCTCAATGGGATTCAATCTCCACCAACGGGTTCACCAACAGAAGCTAAAAAAATAACAGAGTGCCGAAGCACCCTGTCATTTTTTCGCTTAGAAATTAGTAAGAACTTAGACCTGACGGTACTCGCCCTCGACGACATCTTCGTCGCCGGCATCCGGCTTTTGCCCATCATTCGCTGCTGCATCGGGTTGCTGGCCTTGCTGCTGTTGGTAGACCTGTTGCGCAAGGGCGTTGCTTGCTTGCTGCAACTGCTCAGTCAACTGTTTGATGCGGACCACGTCCTCACCCTTGAGGGCTTCGCGCAGGTCGGCGATGGTCTGCTCGATCTGTTCCCGGTCGCCGGCGGGCACCTTGTCGCCCAAATCCTTGAGCGACTTCTCGGTGGCATAGACAAGGCTATCGGCGCGGTTGCGTTCTTCGGCCAGTTCGCGGCGTTCGCGGTCGCCCGCTTCGTTGCGCTTGGCTTCCTGTACCAGGTTATCTACTTCTTCATCGCTGAGATTGGTGGACGCCGTGATCTGAATGCTCTGCTCTTTGGCCGTGGCTTTGTCCTTCGCCATGACATTTAGGATACCGTTGGCGTCGATGTCAAAGGTCACTTCGACCTGTGGCACACCACGCGGCGCTGTCGGGATGCCGTCAAGACGGAAGTTGCCTAACGTCTTGTTGTCGCGCGCCATGGGGCGTTCGCCCTGCAACACGTGAATGTCCACCGCGGTCTGGTTGTCTTCGGCGGTGCTGAAGACCTCGGTCTTGCGCGTCGGGATCGTGGTGTTGCGCGGGATCAGGGTCGTCATCACGCCGCCCAGGGTTTCGAGGCCCAGGCTTAGCGGTGTCACGTCGAGCAGTAGAAGATCTTTTACTTCGCCGCCGAGGACGCCGGCTTGCAGCGCCGCACCTACCGCCACAACCTCGTCGGGATTCACGCCCTTGTGGGCTTCTTTGCCGGTGAGGCTGCGCACCAATTCCTGAATCATGGGCATACGGGTTGAACCACCCACCAGCACCACTTCGTCTAACTGATTGGCCGAAAGGCCGGCATCCTTGAGCGCCGAGTTGAAGGGTTTCTTGCAGCGTTCCACCAGATCCTGGGTCAACTGCTCGAATTTGCTGCGGCTCAACGTTACCTGAAGGTGCTTGGGGCCGGTGCTGTCTGCTGTAATGAAGGGCAGGTTGATTTCGCTTTGCGGTGTGCTGGAAAGCTCGATCTTCGCCTTTTCGGCAGCCTCACGCAGACGCTGAAGCGCCTGGCGATCCTGGCTGAGATCGATGCCCTGTTCCTTCTTGAATTCGCCGATCAACCACTCAACGATGCGTTCGTCCCAGTCGTCGCCACCCAGGTGGGTGTCGCCATTGGTCGACTTGACTTCGATGACGCCGTCGCCCACTTCGAGGACGGAGACGTCGAAGGTGCCGCCACCCAGGTCGAAGACGAGGATTGTCTCATCTTCCTTCTTGTCGAGGCCATAGGCCAAGGCAGCAGCGGTGGGCTCGTTGATAATACGCAGCACTTCCAAACCTGCAACCTGACCGGCGTCTTTGGTGGCCTGGCGTTGGCTGTCGTTAAAGTAAGCCGGTACCGTGATCACAGCCTGTTTCACGTCTTCGCCCAGGTAAGCTTCGGCGTCGCGCTTGAGCTTGCCCAGGATCATGGCGCTGATTTCCTGCGGGCTGTAGACTTTGTCTTTGACTGGAATCTTGACACGGGCATCGTCGTTCGGCCCTTCGATAATCTGATAAGAGACCATGCCACGGGTGCGCTGGGTTTCGGCGTCGTCAATGCGACGTCCCATGAGGCGCTTTACTGAATAAACCGTATTTTCAGGGTTCACCACAGCCTGGCGCTTGGCGGTTACACCAACCAAACGCTCGCCACTTTTGGTAAAAGCCACAACCGAGGGCGTTGTGCGATTCCCCTCTGCATTTGCAATGACCGTGGGGTTGCCTGCTTCCATCACAGCGATCACGCTGTTGGTGGTACCAAGGTCAATGCCGATGATTTTTGCCATGCTCATCGTCCTCCTGGATTATCTATCGTAATGAGATCAATTGAAGCTGAGTGAGCAACAACGCCCACACATTCACTTTCTTTTTTGCGTGATTGACACACAAACTCAATATACCTGCACAGCATATGCGCGACGTATTGGAAGCATTAGCGAAATGTTTGAATCGGGGGGAGGGCGATTGGGGATTGGGGATCGGGGACAAGGGATTGGGGGGGAGAGGCGACTGGCTTCGTAGAGACAGCGTCCTCTACAAAGCCCAGTCCCCGATCCCCGGTCGCTTCTTTAGCTGGGTTTGCGCGTCACCTGCTTCTTCAACTCGCCGATGCGGTTCTTTGAAGCGGCGCGGGCTTCTTTGAGGATGGAAAGGTTTGGTGTCCCGGCGCGCAGGGCGTCGATGAGGATCATCTCGGCGGCCACGAAGTCGTCGCAGATGTCGGCGACTTCGGCGGCAATGTCCGCGGGGACGGTGGTGACGCCGTTGCAGTCGGCGTGGAGCAGATCGTTGGGGTAGACCATGATGCCGCCCACATGCACCGGCACGTGGACATGCAATGTCTGCGGGTAGCCGTGTGAGCAGATGGTGCCGCTGGTAAAGCAGGGGAAGCTGATGGCGCGCACCTGATCCAGATCGCGACCTGCGCCACTGGTGATCAGTCCAAGCGCGCCAAAGGACTTGTAGGTGGTACACATCACCTCGCCGAAGGTTGCCGCCACCACGGGGTTGTCCAGATCCTGGAAGACGACAATGGGCGGCCCGGCCAAGTCCTCGAAGCGGGAGACCTGATCGTCCAGGCTGCTGTAACTTTCGGATCCGTGGGGCGCGCCGGCGGAGCGGAAAGTGGCGGTGGCGGCAAAGCCCACAATCGGTGGCATTTCAGGGAAGCACGCCTTGATCGTGGCGTCCATGTAGCCGTCGGTCTGGGGGCGCACTTCGAAGAGTTCGATGACGTTACAGATGGTGGGCGTATCGAATTGGGCCAGTTTTGCCAGCGTCTCAGCGCTAAGCGTCGCCATGAGATTGTCCTTTGCGGGTGTGGGATTGGCAGTTGGCAGCGATTGCGGCTGCATGACTATATTATATTGTGGCAACCGATTTCCCAAGTGGCTGGAATAGAACGCGGATCGAGCGGATTGGGCAGATCGAAGCAGATACTCCGGAAAAATCCGCCTGTTCCGCTCGATCCGCGTTCTATTCTTTCTGTGTCTGCGGTACAATGACTTCGTGATCCACCGCCAAACAAGGAGAGAAGATGACCACCGTCCGCACCACGCAGGTAGACCGCAGCGCCGACCGCATCGATTTTGGCATCGGCCAGCCTGGCTTCGACCTGCTGCCGCATGACATCATGGCCAACGCCGCCGCCGTCCGTTTCGCCGAAGGGGACAATGATCTGCTCAACTACGGCTACGAACAAGGGGACGGACGCTTTCGCGCCGCGCTGGCCGATTTTCTGACCAAGCACTACGCCGCGCCCGTGTCGGCACAACAGTTGATGGTGACAGCGGGCGCGTCGCAGGCGTTGGATCTAATCTGCACCCAGTTTACCCGTCCTGGCGACACGGTCTTTGTGGAGGAGCCGAGCTATTTCCTGGCGCTGCGCATCCTCAAAGAAGACCACAAACTCAACGTGGTCAGCCTGCCCATTGACGAAAACGGCCTGCGCATCGATGCGCTTGAAGCAGCGCTCAAGAGCCAGCGCCCGGTCTTTGTCTACACGATTCCCACTTTTCAGAACCCTACGGGTTACACGCTATCACAGGAACGACGGGAGCAGTTGGTAGCGTTGAGTCAAGACCACAATTTCATGATCGTGGCCGACGAGGTCTATCACCTGTTAGGATACGGTGAAGCGCCACCTGCACCACTGGCTTCGTTTGTGGATCAGGGCAATGTACTTTCGGTGGGCTCGTTCTCGAAGATCCTGGCGCCGGGGCTGCGCTTGGGCTGGATTCAGGCGTCGCCCGAACTTGTGGAGCGGTTTGTGCTCTGTGGGCTGGTGGACAGCGGCGGTGGCCTCAACCACTTCACGTCGAACATTGTGCGTGTGGTGTTGGAGCGGGGATGGCAGGACCACTACCTTGCCGAACTGCGCGACATCTACAGCCGACGCATTGACGTGATGCAGGCCGCGTTGACCCGTCACCTGGGGGATCGGCTGCGTTTTCGCACACCACAGGGCGGCTACTTCTTCTGGATCGAACTCCTCACCGGCGCGGACACGGTTGATCTGCTGTCACAGGCACAGGCTGCGGGCGTGGGCTTTGTGCCCGGCACGCGCTTCTCTAGCCAGGACAGCCTACACCGCCACTTCCGCTTGAGCTTCGCCCACTTCCCCGAAGACGCCATCGAAGAGGGGATTGCACGCCTGGCAACGGTGATGTAATGCCACAAACGTATGCGTCTACTGCAAAAAGCTTTTTTTACCGCAAAGATCACAAAGAAAAGGATTGGAAATCTTTGTGTTCTCTGCGTTCTTTGTGGTTGATTTCTACTTTTTGTAGCAGATTTACATGCTCTCTTCTGGTTAGGGCAGGAGGATGACATGGAGGATGCACGAGCCATTTCGTCGTCGGGATACGTCTTCAATCTAGCCACACCCGAGGACGACGCTGCGCTGCGCCGTCTGCTGCGCGAAAACCCTGTCCCCGGCGTGCAAACGTTGACCTACGAGCGCGAGCCCAACTACTTCCTTGGTTCGTCGATCCTGGGGCCGGTAAGCCAGACGTTGGCGGCGCGCCATGTGGAAAGCGGGCAGGTGGTGGGCGTGGCGACGCGCTCGGTACGTCCACTCTTTGTCAACGGCGAAGTGGAAAATGTGGGCTACATCGGCCAACTGCGCGTAGAACAATCCCACCGCGGGCGCTGGCTCGTGCCCATGGGTTTCCGTCTCTTCCACCAACTGCACACCGCCGACAGCATCAACGACAGCATCAACGACAGCATCAACGACAGCATCAACGACAGCATCAACGACAGCATCAACGACGGTGCCGCCACCGGCTACATCACCACCATCATCGAAGGCAATGCTGAAGCCGAAGGCATTTTGGTGGAAAAGGCGCGGCGTCACTTCCCTGCCTACCGCCGCCACGACCGTCTCTTCACACTGGCGTTGGTGGTGCGCCGTCCGCGCCGGGTGACGGCCAACACCTTCGAGATCCTGTCGGGCGACGAGGTAGGGCTACATGAGATCGTCGCCTTCCTCCACGCCCAAGGACGACGCAAACAGTTCTTCCCTGTCCTCAGCGCCGAGGACTTCCGCGGCGACGTCACCCGCGACTTCAACGTGGCCGACTTTGCCGTCGCCTGCCGCGGCCCTGAGATTTTGGGCGTGCTTGGGCTGTGGGATCAGTCGCGCTACAAGCAGAGTGTGGTGCGCGCCTACGGCGAACAACTGGCGCGGCTGCGTCCGTTCTACAATGTCGCTGCGAAGGTCATCGGCGCACAGCCCCTCACCGCGCCAGGACAGCCCATCCACTTCGCCTATGCCAGCTTCGCCTGCATCACCGAAGACGATCCATCCGTCTTTCAGGCGCTGCTCACCCAAATCTACAACCAAGCGGCGGAAAGGGATTTCGCCTTCCTCATGCTGGGGTTGATGGAAAGCGATCCACTGCTCACCGTGGCGCGCAAATGGCTACACATTCCCTACACCAGCACGCTCTACACCGTCTGCTGGCAGGGCGACGAAGCGTGGCGCGAAAAACTCGATGGGCGACCGACTTACGTAGAGTTGGCGACGCTTTAATGATGAAGATGATGGGATGATGAAGATGATGAGGCAAGTCATCATCTTCATCATCTCATCATCCCTGCTCAATCAGGAGACAAGCCCATGCTGCGCCCAATCCTCTTCTCGATCACGTCGATCTTCGTCCTCACTCTCGCCGCTTCTGCCGCAACTGCGCCACCGCAGCTTGCCGGCTGTGACATCTTCCCTGCGGACAACGTCTGGAATGTCCGCGTTGACGGGCTGCCGGTAGACGCCAACTCCGCCGCCTACATCGAGACCATCGGCGCGCAGACCCATTTCCACCCCGACTTCGGCTCGGGGACGTGGGAAGGCGGGCCCATCGGCATCCCCTATGTGGACGTGGCGGAGACGCAGCCACTCGTCGCCATCAACTTCACGGCCTACGGCGACGAGAGCGATCCTGGGCCGTACCCCGTGCCCACGGACGCGCCCATCGAAGGCGGCGCGCAGAGCAACGGCGACCGTCACGTGCTGGTGGTGGATCGCGACAACTGTGTGCTCTACGAACTCTACCGTGCCTTTCCCCAGCCCGACGGCAGTTGGAACGCCGATTCCGCCGCCCGCTACGATCTGAGTTCGCACATCCTCCGCCCCGATGGTTGGACCTCCGCCGACGCCGCCGGCTTGCCCATCCTGCCCGGCCTGGTGCGCTACGACGAGGTGACCGCGGGCGAAATCCGCCATGCCATCCGCTTCACGGCGCCGCAGACACGCCGTGCCTATGTCTGGCCGGCGCGCCACTTTGCCTCGTCGCTCACCGGCGAACAATACCCGCCGATGGGGCAGCGTTTCCGTCTGCGCGGTGATTTCAACGTCAGCGGCTTTGCGCCCGAGATCCAGGTGATCCTGGTGGCGATGCAGCGCTACGGCATCATCCTGGCCGACAATGGATCGCCCTGGTATCTCTCCGGCGTCCCCGACGAGCGTTGGGACAACGACATGCTGCGTCAACTGCGCCAGGTGCAGGGATCCGATTTCGAGGCCGTCGATGTCTCATCGCTGATGCTTTCACCTGATTCGGGGCAGGTGCGCAGCGAGGAACCGATGCAGATTTTTCTGCCTTTCACGCTACGTGAGGCGGGCGGTACAATTCCAGCGAATTGAGTTAATTCTCTGCTATACTAGAAACAGTAATTCATGTGAGGCATTTGGATTGTGAGGGACAGTCAAATGAATGTTCAGCAAACAGTTGAACAACTACAGAAGACACCTGCTTTATACCGCATCCAGGTAATTGAATTGTTACTTCAGTCGCTGAAGGAAGAAATCGCAGAGAACGAGTCTTCTCTTGCGAACTGGAGACCATTCCAAGTTCGCACCTTCGATCTAGGCTCTAATGTTCTGCCAGATCGAGATGAAATATATTCAGACAGAGGTGCATGAATGTATGCACTAGATACAAACATATTGGTGTATGCGCATAATGCTTCGTCGCCTTTTCATGTTTCAGCCAAAGATTTTGTTGAAAGCGTCATGAACAATCGCGATGAGTTTGGACAATTGTCGATTTGTATCCCGGCTCAAGTGCTGCTGGAATTCGTGAATGTCATAACCTGGCAGCGCCTCGACACCCCTCTGCCATTACCTATTGCCTTGCAAGTAGTTCAAGACTATTTGGATGCGGGTGTGATGATTCTTCACCAGACACCCAACCATCTGATGGGCGCTGCTTTCGGCGATCTTTGCCGCGTTGACGGCCATCTTCGCCAAGATCGGTATCCGCGGCGTCGACTCGGATCTGGCGACGCTGATCCGCACGTCGATCATCCTCGTGGCGCTGGCGGCGTTTGTGTGGTTCACCGGCAAGTGGAGCAACCCGCTGGCGCTGCCCCGCCACACATGGATCTTCCTCACGCTTTCGGGGCTGGCCACAGGCGCATCGTGGGTCTGCTACTTCCGCGCCCTGCAGATCGGGGACGCGTCCAAAGTCGCGCCTGTGGACAAGTTCAGCCTGGTATTGGTGGCCATCTTTGCCGTCATCTTTTTGGGCGAACGGCCTGCGTTGGCCGAATGGGCGGGGATCGCACTGGTGGCGGCGGGCGTGCTTGTCCTGGCGATTGTGCGCTAGGAGCCGACAGTGCCTGGCACCGGACAAACATAGAAACTGTGGCAGACAATTCGTCGGCTTGTGCCAGGGACTGTCGCAGCGCATCCAGAGAACAAAATCAGCCTGAAAAATCGTCTTCGTTGACTTTCCTGGCGCGGATCTCTACAATAGACATACCAGCGTACAGTTCCGTTTTTACGCACAGGGGAAGGGAGCATAACATGGCACCAACGAGTACATTGCACTTAACCATACCCTATCCAAATGATCTGCTTCTTTCGCTGAAGTTAACACCGGAGAGTTTTGAAACTGAAGCACGCATGCTCTTGGCTATCAAACTATACGAGCAAGGGCGTGTGACCACAGGGATGGGAGCACAAATTGCCGGAATTGACCGGGTGACATTCATCTTTGAATTGGATAAGTATGGCTTGTCACCCATTGGCGTTGCCCCAGATGAGTTGGAGTCAGACCTAGCCAATGCCTGATGCTAAGCGAATTGTCATCTGCAACACAACGCCCATTATCTCACTTTCTCTCATCCAGAAACTCGATTTATTGCAACATCTCTATCACGAAGTATGGATTCCGTCGGCAGTCGAGTCAGAAATCCTGGCTGGCGGAATGCGAGCCGGCGCAAACGAAGTCAGGTCTGCGCCGTACATAAAGACAAAACCGCTGAAGGATGTAGGCCGTGCAGATTTGCTGAGTGATCTGGATCGAGGTGAAGCCGAGGTAATCGCTTTAGCTCTAGAATGCTCTGCCGATCTGGTTATTATCGATGAGCGACTAGGTCGCCTGCACGCCCAACGGCTTCAGATCCCGGTTACAGGTGTATTGGGTGTCTTGCTTAGAGCAAAACAAAGCGGCCTCGTATCCGCACTTGCACCGCTCATCACCCAACTACGCCGTGCCAGGATTCGGTTAAGTGATGACGTGGTTGATCGTGTGTTAAGAATAGCTGGCGAAAAGTAGCTACACATCCACCGAGCACCCCCCAATCCCCAACCCGCCATCCCCCCCATTGACCCCACCCACCCCACGCCGTACAATAGCATCATCACCCTGCTCCCTCCCGCCCCACCGACTTCCGAGAGGAGGCACTTATGCCTGCCATTCGCCGTCCCCTTCAAATTGCCCGCCCGGTTCTCTTCGCCGCCATCCTGTTGACCCTGCTCCTAAGCGGACAGTCCGCCTCGTTCGCAGCCGGGCCGCCGCCGGTGCAGACCTTCTACATCCCCCTGCCCGAGGACCATGTCCTGCAGGCGCTGCGCTCCATCTACCCAGGATCGCCCACCTGCGCCGTCAACGTGGCCGTGCCCAGCAGCCCGATCAACACCTACATCTCCATCTCCATCATCTCCGACGGCACCATCATCTACTACGACCACTGGGAAGACGGCTTCGAGGTGGACCCGTCCAGCCCGCTCCAGCCGACTACCGAGATCTGGGGAGACGGCAACGCCGCCAACGGCGCGCCCCCCGGCATCCCCGCGGACCTGCTCAACGCCGACACGGTGATCATCCTCGACAACGAGGTGAACACCACGACGTTGGCTTCGGTAATTGACTTTGACGGCGGCGACCGTGTCTCGTCTTCGCGCATCGTCGCCATGACCCGCGCCGCCTGGGCCACCGGCTCCGAGACGCTCCTGGCCGGCGCCGTGGAAGTCTACGACACCTTCCGCTGGGGACAGAACTTCCGCGCCCCCGTGGGCGAAAATGTGGACGTGGCCAACCAGCTTTTCGAGTACACCAGCCTCTCGATCATGGCCGCAACCGACAACACCACCGTCGCCATCGACGCCGACGCTGACGGCATCGCCGAAATCAACATCACCCTCGATCGCGGCGAGTCTTACCTGCTCGACGGTGGTGTGCAGGCAGGCGGCGCAGTCAACGCCAACGCGCCGATCCAGGTGGCCATGATCACCGGCGACCGCTGTGACACCTACGAATCGCGCTGGTACGTCCTCTTCCCTGACGAGCAGTGGAGCGACAGCTATTACAGCCCCGTGGGCACCATCTCCGGCGATGGCACACGCGTCTTCCTCTACAACCCGGCACAGACCGCCTTGAGCGTCTCGTGGCGCACGGTGGGCGGCGCGCAGACGGCGATCACCGTGCCTGCCCGCGGCGTAAATTCAGCCACCGTGCCCAACAACTCCGGCGCACACTTCTTCACCGACGGATCGCCCTTCATCGCCGTCGCTGCGGTGGGCGCGTCGGGCAGCGCAGGTTTCAACTCTCGCGCCGACTGGGGCTTTTCGCTCGTCCCTGAAGAACAGCTCACGGCGCAGATCCTCGTCGGCCTGGGCATTGGACGCGACCCCACCAGCGCCGTCAACCCCACCGAAAACGGCAGCCCCGTCTGGGTGACAGCCGTCCTGCCCGACGGTGTCAGCGCGCCGGTTGACGTCTGCGCCGACTTCGACGGTGACAACGTCGGCGCGTTGACCGACGCCTTCGGCTTCAAATACGACGCCCGCTACACGCTCAACCCGCTGGCAAGCCAGAAGATCTACGACAGCGACGGCGACCAGACCGGCATGGTCGTCTACGTCTGTGACACCGACGCCAACGTGGCCGACGCCAAACTCGCCGCCGCCTGGGGACAGGCCCCCGGCGTCGCCAGCGCCGCTGCGCCAGGACTTGATCTGGGCACCACCGCCCCGCCCGCCGCCACCTTCTTCGCCGGCAAAGGCGCAACTTTGGCCGTCGATCCTGACGGCGACGCAGAGTTCAGCCCAGGCGACACCGTGGAATACGAAGTGGTGGTGGGCAATGCCAGCCGTGTGCCCATCGCCTCGGCCACCATCAGCGACACCGTGCCTGCCCACACCGTTTACGTCCCCGACAGCACGACGTTTAACGACGGCGTTACGACTGTGGCGATTGCCGACAGCCCAACCGGCACCCCCTTCCCGCTGGACGACGGCGGCGTGACGCTTACCGATCTGCCTGTGCGCGGCCTCTTTACGATCCGCTTCCGCGTCGTCGTGGACAACCCCTTCCCGCCCACGGTGCCCTCGATTGAGAACACCGCCACCGTCTTCGTGGGGCGCGAATCGGCGCGGCCTACCGTGGAAACGCCCATCGACCGCGATCCCGCAATCGTCATCGAGAAATCAACTTTGGGGATCGACGCCGACGTGCCGCCCGGCCCGCTAGTGCGCCCCAACGATCCCATTACGTGGAGCTACCGCATCACCAACAGCGGCGAAGTGACGCTCACCAACGTCGTCGTCACCGACAGCGTGGCCGGGGTGACACCCGTCTACGTTAGCGGCGACGACGGCAACAACATCCTCGATCCCAACGAAAGCTGGACTTACCAGGCCACAGGGTCGGCCGTCAGTGGACAGTACGCCAACGTCGGTTACGTACAGGCCCAGGCTGCCGACGGCGACATCGGACGCGACAACGACCCAAGCCACTACTTCGGCGTCCTCGCAGGGATCGACATTGCGAAAACAGTCGATCGCCCTGTGATCGTGAGCGGCGACAGCGTCACCTACACCGTCAGCATCTCAAATACCGGCAACGTTGCTCTGGTCCAACCCAATGCAACCGATCCCCTCTGCCCGCTGATTTTCATAAATGGCGACAATGGCAACGGCATCCTCGATCTGGGTGAAATCTGGCGCTACACCTGCACCCGCGCCCTTACGGCAGACGTTACCAACACCGCCGTCGCCTCAGGCGTGGACCCGCTGGGCGCCACCGTCACCGACAGCGCCACCATCGGCGTGGACGTGATCAACCCTGCCATCGCCCTGGACAAGAGCGTCTCGCCCGTCACGGTGCGGGCGGGGGGCGGCGTCACCTACACTTTGGCCGTCTCCAACCCCGGCGACGTGCCGCTGACCAACATCGATCTGATCGACGACACCTGCGCGCCGCTCGTCTTCGTGGGCGGCGACAATGCCAACAGCGTCCTCGACCCCGCCGAAACGTGGACCTACCGCTGCACCGCCACACCCACGGCAGACGTCACCAACACTGCATCTGTCACCGGCATTGATCCGCTGGGCAACAGGTTAAACGCCGCCGACAGCGCCACGGTGGACGTGATCAACCCTGCCGTCTCCCTGCGCAAGGACGCCTCCGCGCCGGTGGTGCTCAGTGGGACGACCGTCACCTACACCCTCGTCGTCACCAATGCCGGCGACGTGCCGCTCAACAGCCTGAATGTGACGGATGATTTGTGCAGCCCCGTGGTCTGGGACGGCGGCGATACCAACGGTAATTTCTTGCTCGACCTTGCCGAAAGTTGGATCTATCGCTGTAGCATGCCCCTCACGGTGGACACGACGAACAACGCGCGTGTTGTTGCCGCCGACCCGCTCAATGGGCCAGTCAGCGCGCAAGACAGCGCCTTCGTCGACGTGATCAACCCGGCGCTGGCGTTGCAGAAAGTCGCCTCGCCCACCACCTTGCTCAGCGGCGGCGTCGTCACCTACAGCTACACCGTCACCAATCCCGGCGACGTGGCCATCACCAACCTTGCCCTGGCAGACGACACCTGTAGCCCCGTCACCTTAACCGGCGGCGACGCCAACAGCAACGCCGCCCTCGAACCCACCGAAACGTGGGCCTACACCTGCGTCGTCACCGTCACCGCGGACATCACCAACACTGCCACCCTCACCGGCCTCGATCCGCTGAGCAACCTGCTCACCGTCACCGACACAGCAACGGTGGACGTCATCGCGCCTGCCATCGCATTGGGCAAGGTTGGATCAGCGCTGGCGGTGCAGCCCGGTGAAACGGTCTTCTACACCTACACCGTCACCAACCCGGGCGATTCGCCCCTGCAAAATGTGACGCTCTCCGACGACAAGTGCAGCCCTGTCACCTTCCTCGACGGCGACGCCGGCGGCGACAATATCCTCGCGGCGGGTGAAGTATGGCGCTACACGTGCAGCGCCGCCATCACCGAGGCCACCACCAATATCGCCGTCGTCACCGCGCAGGACCCGGCGGGCAACGCCGTGCGCGCCGAAGACAGCTTCCACGTTGTCATCGGCCTCGTTTACCTGCCCATTATCCAGGGCCCACCGCCGCCGCCCGTCCCCTGCCCGCCACCGGACGGTTGTCCCATCCCTGGCGTCGATCAACTCAAGGCCATCGCCGTCCACGAAGGGCGCAACCGCCTCTTCATCACCAGTCGCGAAAACGATCGCCTGCTCCTGATCGATCCTGTCAACGTGACGGTGTTGGGCCAGGCCGAAACCGGCGATCAACCGTGGGACGTGGTGGTGGACGAAGGCAGCAATCGCGTCTACGTGAGCAACATCGGCGGCGGCGACGTCTGGGTCTACGACGCCGGGACGCTGGCGGTGACGGCCAAGATCCCAGTAGGCGGGCAGCCGGCGCTGATGGCGATCCTGCCCGAGCTGGATACTGTCTTTGTGGTGGTGCGCGAAGGCAGCCGCATCGCCGTGATCCAGGGGACGGAAAAAGTGGCCGATCTGGAATCAGGCGGATCCGGCCCCTACGGCATCACCGCCGATGTGATCAATCAGCGCATCTTCGTCGCCCACCGCGATACAGGACATGTCGTCGTCTTCGGCCAGGTCAACGGCACGTGGACGCGCACACGCGGTCCCCTCTTTGAGGACGGACGCACGATGTTCGACATCGCCTACAACCCGGCCAACAACAAGTTCTACCTCGTCTACGCCAACGCCGCCGGTGAATGGTTCCTCGACGTGTGGAAGCCCGAAGCCGGGCCGTTGTGGGGTCAGGTGCGCATTGCCATCCCCATCGGCAGCGGCGGCGACCTCAAAGATCCGCTCGTAGGCGGCACCGGCCTCGCCGTCAGCCCGTTTACCGGGCGGGCGTACAACGTCAACACAGGGGCGCGTAGTTTGACGGTCCTCGACAGGGAGACCAACGGCATCGTGGACAACGTCGGCCTTGGCGAAGATCCCTTCTCGATTGCCATCGACGGCACACGCGGCACCGTCTACGTGGGGTTGCGCACGCCGGGGCGGTTGGTGAAGATTGAAGAGTAGTGTGTGTCCACTCGCCCTTAATCGCCTAACCTCACCGAATTTGATGTGATTTTGGGGTCAAAGCGGCTGCCGAGAAGATTTGTTTCGTCTTCTCGGCAGCCGCTTTGTCGCGTCTACGGGCGATGAGATTTCGCAATCTACGTTCAGTCCGTCTACAGGACAACATACCAGGGTTGGGGAGGGGTTCTGGAATCCTCGATTTCAAAATGACCATACTCCAGATCGAAGGAAGAGACGCCGCGCTAGAGCCCACAAGATATGTCCCCAATTGTGTACAGCTTTGTGTCTCTATCCGTTGACTTCGCGCAGTGGGGCAACCATAGTGTTAGGGTGGCAAAGTGCCAGAAACTGACGTATGTAAACTGGCATGTGTTAAGAATCCCCCAAACAGGAGAAATAAAACAATGAAGCAAGTACTTAGGACGGTTCGTATCGTTCTCCTCTTGAGCTTCGCGTTTGTGCTGGCCGGCTGTGGCCTATTCGGTGGCGCGGAACGAGAACGTCAACAGGACAACGTACAGATCTCAGAAGGCGTCGAACTTGGGCGCGTGGTCACCGCCGAAGGCGTCGGCCAGGACAACGCCCCGGTCCAGGTCACGGATCGGTTCAACGCCTCACAGGATTTCATCTACGTGGTGGCCGAGGCCGATTACATTGAGCAAGGCACATCGCTCTTCGCCCGCTGGTATCGAGACGGCGAACCCTTTGAAGATAGCAGCGAAATCACTGCCAACCAGGATTACAGCAACACCTACATCGAATTCCATCTTGAAAATCTGGAAAATCGCATGGAAGAGGGCGAGTACAGCGTGCAACTCTTCGTCAACGGAAATCCTGTGGAGTCGGTAGATTTTACTGTCGAGTAGCGCTATCTATCGCGCCACCCTAAAAAATTGAGGAGAGCAACGTGGATACAACAACGATTGTTATCATTGCCATTGTCGTTATTTTACTGGCGCTGTTCCTGTTCAGGCGTAGCCGCCCAGCCCCCCGCGGCACCTACGACGACGAGAACGTGCGTAGTAGTGGCAGCATTGGCAGCGGCACACGCGCCTACGATGATCCCAAGACGCGAAGCAGCGGCAGCATCGGCGGTCAGAACCGTGGCTATGATTCCCCCGACCATGAAAGCAGCGGCAGCATCGGCGCAGCAGATCGAGATCGTAGACGCAACCGAGATGACGTAGACGATGAGCGCACCGCATTCGGTGAAAAAACACGGCGCAACCGACGCACAGAAGATCGCCAACACGACGACGACCGTTTCAAGAGCGGCGGCAGCTTCGGCGGGTAAGGCCCTCACCCCATAGGCGTTAACTTAAACGCCGTACAAGCAAGTGCCGGGGACTTTTCGCCGCAGCGAGACGAGACATCCACTCCTGGCGACACGTCCAACGTGAAGTCCCCGGCACTTTCGCTCCACCTTATCTTAACGCCCATGGGAGCTGGGGGCCTCTCCGCATCAGTAAAATTTCCCTAAATAAACCGCGCCGTCATGCTCCGCGCATGACCCTTCAACGCGTGTGGTGGCCCCTCAAAGAGGACCTCCCCACCGGCGTTGCCCCCTTCCGGTCCCAGATCGATTAGCCAATCGGCCTGCCGGATCACGTCCAAATGGTGCTCGATCAGGATCACCGTGTTGTGGGCGTCTACCAGCCGCTCGATGATGCCCATCAACAACGTAATGTCCGAGAGGTGCAGGCCGGTGGTGGGTTCGTCCATCACGTAGACGCTGCCCTTTTTGTGCAGTTCGGTGGCCAGTTTCAGCCGTTGTCCTTCACCGCCGGAGACTGTACTCAGCGGCTGTCCCAGTTTTAGATAGCTCAACCCCACATCGTTCATGGCCTGCAACACGGCCTTGACCTTCTTCTCGCTAAAAAAGGCCAGCGCCTCCTCGGCGGTCATGTCCAGCACGTCGCTGATCGTTTTGCCGCGCAGGTGGTATCCCAATACTTCAGGCTTGAAGCGCTTGCCCTCGCAGATCTCACAGATCGATGTCATCCCCTCCATGAAGGCCAGATCGGTGTAGACCACACCCAGCCCGTTGCAGTTAGGACAGCTTCCCTCTGAGTTGAAACTGAATAGCGAAGCGCTGACATCGTTGGCCTTGGCAAACGCCTTGCGGATGTCGTCCATGATGCCGGTGTAGGTGGTGGGCGCAGAGCGACTGTTGGCTGTCACCCGTGATTGGTCGATCACCAACACATCGGGGTGTTGCGCCAGAAAGACGTCGTTGATCAACGTACTCTTGCCCGACCCGGCCACCCCGGTGATCACAGTAAGCACGCCGGTGGGGATGTCCACGGTGACGTTTTTGAGGTTGTGCAGATTGGCGTTCTTGACCGTCAACTGGCCGGTGGGCTTGCGCACACGCTCCTTGACGGGCAAATGCTGCTTGAGGAAGCGACCGGTGAGCGTGTCCGCCTGTTTCAGATCTTCGTAGCTGCCCTCGAAAACCACCTCACCGCCGTGGACACCGGCCCTGGGCCCCATGTCCACCACATGATCGGCGATGGCGATCACATCGGGATCGTGTTCCACCACCAGCACCGTATTTCCTTTGTCGCGCAACTTCTTGAGCAGACTGTTCATGCGTCCTACGTCGCGGGCATGCAGCCCCACCGTCGGCTCGTCGAGGATGTAGAGCATCTCGGTAAGGCTGTTGCCCAGGTGACGGATCATCTTGACGCGCTGTGACTCACCGCCGGAGAGGGTGGCCGTCTCTCGGCTCAGGCTGAGATAGCCCAGGCCGATGTCAATCAAATGGTGCACTCGTTCGCGCAGCCTGCCCGCCACCTTCGCCGCCACAGGATCGGTGAAGTCTTCGAGGAACTTGATCAACTCGGTCACCTCTAGATCGGAGAGTTCGGCGATATTGCGATCACGGATGCGACAGGCGAGGACGTCCTGCTTGAGCCGCGCCCCCCGGCAGAGCGGACAGATCTGCGACGTGGTAAAACGCTCGAAGATGGCGCGGTTGCGGTCGGACATGGCGGCGCTGTCTTTTTTGATGTACGAACGGGTGAAACGTTCGACCAGCCCCTGGTATTGCATGCCAAACTCGCCGAAAGAGACCTTCAACTCCGCGCCGTGTAGTAGCGCCTGGAGTTCGTCGTCGCTGTAGCCCTGAATCGGCTTGTCGTTGTCGAAGAGTTCCGAGAAGGTGTAGGTCTTCCAGATCCAGCCGCCCACTTTGAAATCCGGGTGCAGGATCGCCCCATCGTTGAGCGACTTGCTGCGATCCAGGAACTTGTCCAGATCAAGTTGCACCGTCTTGCCGATGCCCTCGCACTCGGGGCACATCCCTTGCGGCGTGTTGAACGAAAAGGCGTAGGCCGGCCCGGCATAGGGTTGCCCAATCCGCGAAAAGAGCAGACGCAGCAACACGGCGATGTCGGTGTAGGTGCCCACCGTCGACCGCGACCCGCCGCCCACACGCTTCTGATCGATGATGATGGGCGCGTTTAGGTGGTCGATGTGGTCCACATCGGGCTGTCCCAGGTGGGGGAGGAAGCCCTGTACAAAGGCGGTAAATGTCTCGTTCAACTGGCGCTGTGCTTCGGCAGCAATCGTGTCGAAGACCAGCGACGACTTCCCCGAACCCGAGACGCCGGTAAAGACAGTGATCTTCTGTTTGGGGATCTGGATCGAAACATCTTTGAGATTGTTCTCCCGCGCACCGTGAACCTCGATGAATTGTCGATCGGTCATCTGTCTCTCCTTGTTTTTGGGGGATTGGTGACTGGTGACTGGTGATTGGTGATTAGACCTGGTCATGGGTTAACGAATGAACGATGCACAATCTCGTCGCGCATATTGACGCGTCCATTCACGCCCATGCGTCGAAGCCTAATCACCAGTCACCAATCACCAATTATAGAACATTTATGCAAGTATTGAGGGTTTGTCGGAAAGCAGGTAGACTCTACAAATAACTAGAATAGAACGCGGATTAGGCGGATCAGAGCGGACTGGAACGTAAAAATCTGCCCAGATCCGCTCAATCTGCCCAATCCGCGTTCTATTCCTCGCCCATCAAGTCTCTAACAAGACAGGAGAGTCTTGCATGATGGTTGAAGCATATCTTCGCACCAAGGATCTGGCCGATGCGGTGCAGGTAAGCGTACAACTTGTGCGCAATTATGAGGCCGAAGGGTTTCTGCCTGTGGCCGAACGCAGCCCAAGCGGCTACCGGCGCTACACTCGTCAACACCTGGAAGCGCTCAAAACCACCCGTCTGCTCATGGACGGCTACGGCTGGCAGGGCACCCTGCGCATCATGCAGGCGGTGCACGCTGGCAACCTGGCCGACGCCCTGGCGCACATCGACGAACGTCACGCCGAACTGGACAGGAGACGCCGACAACTGGCGCAGACGCTTTCCACGCTCACCGTGTTGACGGCGCAACTGCCGACGGTGGCGCAAACACGGCCGACGCAGCGCCTGCGCGTGGGCGAGGCCGCGCACGAAGTGGGCGTACCGATCTCGTCCTTGCGCTTTTGGGAACAGCAGGGGCTGCTGTACCCTGTGCGTGAGCGGGGCAGCAACTACCGACTTTACGACGAACGTCAACTGCGACGGTTGCGCATCGTCGCCCTCTTGCGCCAGGAAAACTACGACTTCGCTGCCATCCACGCCACATTGGACGAGCTCGAAGCGGGGCGTCCTGAGCGCGCATTGGCCGCCGTGGAAGAGCGGCGGAACGAGTTGGCGCGGATGGGATGGTCCTGTGCGGAGGGGGTGGCGGCGTTGGTTGGGTATGTGAAGGCGTAATGCGTAATTGGTGGAGGTGGTTGGGTGGGGATTGGGGTGTTGGCTGGTTAACGATGGAAAGCAGCTATTCTATACGATCACTTTTTGCTAAATTGTGTCTTGCACAGAGTAGTTGGACATTGTCCGGCTTGAGAGACGTTCCTCCTTTTGTAAAAGGGATGATGTGATCAAAGTGAAGTTCGTCTGTAGCTCCACACATTACACACTTCCCTCCATCACGTTTCCAAACTTCTAACTTAACCTGTGATGGGATCATTCTTTGTCGTTCGGGTTGAGACCATATTTCGTCATGCGCGCTTGCTTCAAGTTCAGTCAACCGAAATTCAAACTTGAAAACGCTCCGTGTGCCATCAAATTCAACCCATGCATCTGTCAGATGAAAAACGCCATTGTATGACCATATTCCATCTTTAATTTTCTCGTACACGTGGACAACTTCTGGTTTAGCTTCATTATCTTTGTATTGAATTGCAGCTTCGTAAAACTTTCCATTTTCGGTTAATCTACCTGTCTTGGTGAACCGGGGTTGATCTATAGTTTTAGGATCGATTCCAGAATTATTGCGTGGGGCATCGTGGCCTTCATAAACGAGCTTTTCCCCGTTTTCTGAGATCCAATCTCGGTATGGAGCATTCGCTCTAGTCGACATCAGAATTACAGAATGGTTACCTGCTAGGCGAAAATTCATACCTTTTTGAAGGCTTGAGCCTTCTCGTTGGCACATCTCGACATATGATATGATTTCGTTTGCCATGAGTGAAGTTTTGACCTAAAGTAGGCTACCAAGGGTTTAATCGTGACATTATGCAAGGCAATATTGACACTGTCAAACCGTACTTTTGTTCACTAATAGTGCGTTGGTATGTTAGGTGATGTTACTAATACCAATAGCAGTACTCTGTGCCAGGTGACTTTATGAACGCGAGAACTGAACTTCTTGATATTCGAACTTCAACGCACTCAATGCTGTTGAAGTCAGTTATGGTGCTCTCCAAAAACATAGGCATAACAAACAATGTCGAGAGTAGGCTTACTGAAAGCACAGATGTAGCGAGAAATATGACCGATTTGCTTAAGTTGCAAATTGCTACAAAAAATCTAAGCGAGCAGAAGTTTTGTGATATGTTTGAAGATAGCTGCGCTCAGTTTTTAAAGCAAACTTTGTCCCAATTGGGAAAGTTATACCCAGGCACTTGGGATGTTCATCAAGTCTCCGGGCGAAATCGGCTGAAGATCGCCGAATACGAACAGTACGCGCACCTGATTGCTCTTGACCGGGCGGCGAAGAATGATGCCGAATTAGCCGCTGCCCTTGGCAGCGATTACACCATCACCCCAGATATTGTGGTTGTCAGAGAAACAGAAGACGATGACACTATCAATAAATCTGCCCTGCTCGTTGATGAAACCGTTGCCCGCTTGAGCAGTCTCCGTAGGAAAAACGGGGGGCGTTCACTTCTCCACGCCAGCATATCTTGTAAATGGACGATCCGCAGCGACCGTGCACAAAACGCCCGATCCGAAGCGCTGAACCTGATTCGCAACCGCAAAGGACGGCTTCCCCACATTGTTGTCGTTACAGCCGAACCGATGCCCAGTCGACTCGCAGCCATTGCCCTGGGCACTGGAGATATCGATTGTGTTTATCATTTCGCCCTCTATGAACTACAAGAAACTGTAACAAATTTGGGAATGGCGGATGCGGCTGAGATGTTAAACATTATGGTTAACGGCAAACGGCTCAAAGATATCTCTGATTTGCCACTTGATCTGGCTGTGTAACCAATCAACCCCAAAGACGAGCAGCGCCTGTCCTGAGCCGAGGGGAAGTGAAGGTTGCACAAAAGGTGTAGTTTACAAGGCTGGTTTACAACTATTTATCTGAAGATGAGTATCTTGGACTCCAGAGTTACCTGCTGTTACGTCCGGATGCGGGGAATGTTGTGCCGGGCAGTGGTGGTGTGCGCAAGTTGCGCTGGGGATTGCACAATCGTGGCCCCGCCAAGACGCTCCTGCGCATTGCCGAACAACATCCAGAAATCCTGCTCGAACTGGCATGACCATCAAACTAAAGACAGTTCTGCCAAACCTACCTCACGCCGTATCTACCTCAACCGCCAAACGCAGCCCAACACTGTGCAGTAAGGCGTTTAGGCTGGAAAGCTGCGGATTGCCGGTGGCGGAGAGCATTCGGTAGAGGTTTTCGCGGTTCAGTTGTGTGTCCTGGGCGAGTTGTGAAAAACCGTGGGCATTGGCAACATCGCGCAGCGCCAGGAGAAAGGCTTCCTGATCATTTTCTGCTAGCGCTGCATTCAAGTAGGCAGCGGCTTCCTCGGGATTTTGTAGCGCGGCGTATAGGCCGTCCTCGTATTTTGCAGTGAGTTGTGTCATTTTTGTCTCCGTCGATAATCTTCCCAGTATGCCTGTGCAAGAGCAATGTCGGCGGTCTGCGATCCTTTGTCCCCACCCAGCAACAGAATGATAATTTGATTGCCATGTCGTCCATAGTAAATGCGGTAGCCTGGGCCATACGGAATACGCAGTTCGTTTATGCCACTGCCAACGCTCTTGGTGTCACCTAAATTGCCCAGCCGAACCCGGATCTTGGCGCGTGCTTGACGATCTTTTAACCCATCCAACCAATCGCGGAAAGGACTGTGTCCACGTTCATCCAGGTACTTTAGCAATTCGATAGATCTATTGCTCATAACGATGCTGTAGCATAAAAGCTACATCTTGGCAATCGTTTCTTCTGAAGCGGAAGAGATCGCGATCACCCCCCACCATTTACCACTTCATGCATCGAGACGTCAATCAGTGCTGCCGAAGTATGCGTCCAGTTTGTCGAGGAGTTCCAGGCCGCGTTGTGTGTGTCCTTGGGCGGCGAGGGTGCGAAAGCGTACTTCACTGTCGAATTCCGCTAGCGCCTGGGTTGATAATTCCTCGAACAGCTTATTCATGCTGATGTTTCGACGCTCCGCCAGCGCCTTGAGTCGATCATGTTTGTCATCAGGCAATCGAATTGTGATTGTTGCCATGTTATCGTCCCTTCAACAGATGTTCAGGCCTCAGGATTTTCAAATCTGGAAAAGTAAGTTCCGAAGCCTGTAAATCGCGTAGATTATTTGTCACCACACAGAAAGCATTTCCTGTGATCGCCAGTTCAATCAAGAAGTTGTCGTCCAGATTTCAGCTCACAAAAACGAGCCGGAGAAGCACCGGTGAGCAAGATCAGCGAAGACGAAGCCGCGGCCATAATCGTCGGCGGCTGTATTGAACCGCTGGTCAAGGAATTGCCTATGGCATATGCGGTGGAAATGAACCGGCTGATCCAGTTGCAGATGGAAGGCCGCATCGGCTAAGAAATTACGAAGATTGGTCTATCCCCGAGAAGGGATAGGCTGGTTAATAAAAAGGAGCGGGTACCCCTCGGGTACCCGCTCCTTTTTATGTTGACGACCTTTTTGTAACACCCAAGCAAGCCACAGCTAAACCCGAGTATGCAGGGCCAACCGCAGTCAATACCACAGGTAGGAAAGCATTAGGCCGTAGCCATCTTAGACAGTTTTCCTTCGTGAAAGGTTACAAGCCGACGCTTTTCTTCATCCCACAATGTCAGGTCAATCGACTTCAAGCTACTCAACAGCGTCAGACGGGTCACACGCTGAAACATTGGATTCTCGTCGTGGCAGCGTTGCAGGTTGTAATTCGGGATCCGCGGGCTGAGGTGATGAATGTGGTGGAAGCCGATGTTGCCGGTGAACCATTGCAGGATGGGCGGCAAATGGTAGTACGAACTACCGTGCATGGCGGCAAGGGTGTAATCCCATTCTTCGGTGTGCTCCCAGTAGGTGTGCTCAAACTGGTGCTGAACATAGAACATCCACACACCAGCCGTGCTGGCAATGGCGATCACCGGCAGTTGAATTGCGATGACAGTACCGAAGCCAATCCAGAAGCCGGCGCCGACGATCATACTCAGGATCACGGCATTCGTCCACCAAACGGAGGCTTTTTCGCCACCGCGCCAATCCTCTTTGTTGGCGTTAAGCGGCAAGCGTTCGAGCACCACAAAGCTGATGGTCGGCGCAAGGCCGAAGAGGAAGAAGGGATTTCGGAAGATGCGGTAAATTGCACGCTTCCACCGTGGGGCCTGCATATATTCTTCTACCGTCAATGTCCACACATCACCGATGCCTCTTTCTTCTAACTCGGCATGGTGAGCATGGTGAATGGCGTGGCTCTTACGCCAATGTTTGTAGGGGACCATCGTAAACATCCCACAAACGGTTCCAATAATGTTGTTCGCTTGTGACAACCTAAGAAACGAATTGTGGCCACAGTCGTGCTGGATAATGAAGATCCGCACCACAAAGCCTGCTGTTGGTATCGCCAACAGCAAGGTCAGCCAATAGCCGATGGGCAGGCTGAGGTACATCAAATACCAACCTACGAAAAGCCCAGCAAAGGAGTTGACCAGTTGCCAGGTGGCCTTTTTTGTGCTGGGTTGACTGTATTTCGCGACGACTTTCTGCCAGCCTGCATATTCTGCAGAGGGTGCAGGGGACTCTGATTGGGTGTTCATGTGAAAATCCTTTGCCATTTACACACTCTCTTATCTAAACTCAACACGGTCCACGTCAGGTTATGCTCCTCCAACCAGCAGGGGCCACCTTGAACAAAAAAGGGGCGCCCATTTCATAGAAGAATGGGCGACCCTAGTCTTTATGGATGCAGGAAACTTTCTTCTCCTCGATAGTTAACAGCTTATCCCAAATCTCACCTTTTGGTCAAAACAACGTACACCTTAATCAAAGAACAATTGTTGCTTTATAAGCAATACCAAAACCACATGGCTGAACTCACTGAATGTTCCTCTAAATCAATACGTAATTGCGCATAATTTATATGAAAAATTTATCAATCTTATATTGGATTCTTATCAAGTCTCAATATAGTAGTCAAGCTGGTTGCTCTCAATAGGAAATCTTTGTGTGCGTTCATCTTTTGAGAGTCAACACTGATCGCACTGCATGTGGCAATTTTCAACCTACATGGCTGGCTACGCCGCATTCTTCTTTGTATTCAAGGTGCTCTTGCCTCAAGAGTCGAGCGGAATCGTGAAGGGCTGAGCCTATTTCATTGGTTACGCCAACGACAAGTGAATTCATCTTCATGTCATTGTAACCTGCGCGCAGCGTAGTAACTAAGTGTAAGGAATTTTCTAAGATGGCGATGATTGGAAAAATGCGCAATCGCTACTTTTTAGCGCTAGACCTTATATTACTGCCACTGACCGTCTATTTTAGCTTCGTACTGAGACTGGAAGACTTTAGCCCAACAGCACATGGATTTGGATTGTTGATTCTGGCGTTTTTGGTTACCGCAGTCATTCTGCTGCTCTTTCATTGGGGGGGCATTTACTCACGCTACTGGCTTTATGCCTCAAGCGATGAGTTTGTGTTAATGGCAGGGCTTGTATTGCAGGGGGTAATCCTGGCCACGGCTGTTACGTTACTTGTGCTCCAGATGCTGCCCATTGATGTACTGTTGCCACGCTCAATTCCTTTTATTACGCTGCTCCTGTTATTGGTTTTCCTTATGTTGCCAAGAGTCGCTGCGCGTATGTTAAGACGCTACATGCAGCGTCAGCAGCAACTGGCGACAGCGAAGAATGTTGTGATTATGGGGGCAGGCAGTGGTGGCGCGTTAATCCTCTCGGAGCTGAAAGAAAATCGCCAGATCGGGCTTACACCTGTGGGCTTTTTAGATGATGACCCACTGAAACAAAACTTGACCATCCAGGGAATTCCAGTTCTTGGAAACCGCTATGACATTCAGGATGTTGTGAACGACTACAACGTAAGCCAGGTCATTATTGCAATGCCTTCAGCCTCCGGCAAAGACATTCGTGAGATTGTTCAACTGTGTGAAGAAGCAGGCGTCCGCACAAAAACCATACCCGGGCTTTACGAACTGATTGCCGGCGCTGTCAATGTGACTCAGTTGCGCGATGTAGTTATTGAAGATCTGCTGCGGCGCGATTCAGTCAAAATAGACCAAACGGCTGTACATGAGTTGATGGCTGGTAAACGTGTCCTGATCACCGGTGGGGGTGGCTCAATCGGTAGTGAACTGGTTCGGCAAATTTTCAACAGTAGGCCGGCCGAAATCGCCATCCTTGGTCATGGCGAAAATTCGGTATTTGAAATTCAGAACGAGATCCGTAGCCGTGCGGCCAAAGGAGTGGAAAACACACCGCTTGTCTCCGTTTATATTGCGGATATTCGCTTCCCTGATCGTATCAAGGCAATTTTCCAAGAAGTAAAACCGCACATCGTTTTCCACGCCGCAGCCCATAAGCATGTGCCGCTGATGGAGGCCAACCCCACCGAAGCGGTGTACAACAATGTAATCGGCACACGGAACTTGCTTGATGCATCACTTGAAGCGGACGTTGAACGGTTTGTGATGATTTCCACCGACAAGGCGGTTAACCCAACCAGCATCATGGGCGCCAGCAAGCGAACTGCCGAACTCCTTGTCCATCGAGCGGCTGCAAAAAGTGGAAGGCCCTATGTTGCTGTCCGCTTTGGGAATGTGTTGGGCAGCCGAGGCAGCGTTGTGCTCACTTTCAAGAAGCAAATTGCAGCCGGTGGGCCGGTCACAGTGACAGACCCCGAGATGCAAAGATACTTCATGACAATCCCCGAAGCGGTGCAACTGGTACTGCAAGCCGCTGTCTTAGGGCGCGGCGGAGAAGTATTTATGCTCAACATGGGCGAACCTGTGAAAATCGTTGATCTGGCCACCGATTTGATTCGGCTCTCTGGTTTACGGGTCGGCCGCGACATAGACATTGCCTTCACCGGAATGCGCCCAGGCGAAAAGCTTGTAGAAGAACTCTTTATTACGGGTGAAACCTATCACCCTACCCGCCACGACATGATCTTTATTGCAGGCCATGCCAGCACTTATGACGGCCCAGACCTGGAAAGCGCCATCCACCTCCTGAAGTTAACCGCAGATCACAATGACCGCGCCGGCATCACACGTGCCTTCCAACAGTTGATTCCAGAGTATCAACCCCAACAACCGTCTGCACAGCATGTTGCAGCGGTACACAAAAATGGGGCGAAAGCACTGCAGACGTCCGTGCAGAAGACGGCTGAGTTGCAGCTTAATGTAGCAGAAGCTGCCGGCGATTGATGTTTGTTCTGTCTCTAATTTGGCAATGAATTGCCTCTTGATGAAACAAGGGAATCTATCTATGAATGACATTCGAGTGCTAATCGTAGATCCACAGACGCTACTGCGCGAAGGGCTTGCCTCTCTCCTCAGCAGGGTGACAGGCATCACTGTGGTAGACGCCGTTGCCACCGGCACCGAAGCCTTAAGGGCTGTCGTTGACCACAGCCCTGATGTGATCCTGATGGAAGTACACATTCCAGGGATGAACGGCATTGCAACCACACGTGAGATTTGTAGTCAATACCCCACCACAAGGGTGCTCATCGTCACGAACCATGAAAACGATGAATACGTCTACGGCGCATTGGAAGCCGGTGCCGCAGGCTATCTTCTGAAAGACACAGATACCAACTACCTTATTGATGCCATCCGCAAAGTTTACGCCAATCGTTCTGTGCTCGATCCGGCGATTACGCATAAGGTCATCCACCGCATGCTCTATCTCTCTGACGGTGAAGCGATTCAGGTGACAACAGAGAAGCTCACCGAGCGAGAGCAGGAAGTACTGCGTCTGGTGGCATCTGGGGCGAGCAATGTGGAAATTGCGCAACAGCTCTACCTGGCCGAAGGCACGGTTCGTAACCATGTGAGCCGGGTGCTCAACAAACTGAATGCACGTGATCGAGCACATGCGGTGCGCCTGGCGATTGAGTGGGGATTAATCAATCAGTACGCCGGTGCCACTAAGTCCATGGCTGCACTTCCACAGGCACAGTTGGTCAACTAATTCTGTTGACCAACTGTACCTGTTCTGCCTGTGCTTGTTCGGCTTAACAAAAACTGTGTGTGGTAAAGACCAACGCCTATCTACTAGCGGACACACCGGAATCCAACATCAGCCAGCCAGGCTGTAGGTTCACCGACCACTCGCAAGGCGATGCGTAGATTGGTTCCGTCATCAAACCACGATCCTCCACGCAGTACCTTTTCTGTACCCGAAGCCGGTCCTTGTGGATTCACCCCTGGTGATGTGGCGTAGTAATTGGCGCTGTACCAGTCGCTCACCCACTCTCGCACATTGCCTGCCATGTCCTCTACACCATATACACTTGCCCCTATTGGATGGGTGCCAACTTGCGTTGTGTCACCTACACAGCCCTCGAAGTTTGCCTCGCTACATGTAGGTGCCGTATTTCCCCACGGATATTTTCTTGTATCGCTGCTGGAACGTGCCGCCTTTTCCCACTCGGATTCAGTGGGCAATCGCTTACCCGCCCAGCTACAGTAGGTTGCGGCCTGTGACCAGGTGACGTTAATAACAGGGAAGTTGGCATAGGCCGGGTCGGTGTAGTAGGTCGGGCGCGTTACAGACTGTTGGGCCTGTGGCGCTGTGCATCCCCCCGCGTTCACACATCCCTGGTAACGTATGTTGGTAACCTCATACTTCTCAATAAAATAAGCGTCTAGTGTGACGGAATGTAACGGCAACTCGTTTGGAAAGCAGTTCGTCTCCTGCGGGTTGCTTTGATCGCAGCCCATTTGAAAAGCCCCGGCGGCAATGAAGATCTCTTCTGCCGGTGGCAGCGGCGTGGGCGTAAATGTGGGGGTTGCCGTGGCCGTTGGTGTGGCTGTTGCAGGCAAAGTGCCGGTCGGCGTGGTTGTCGGCGTGGCTGTTGCAGGCAAAGTGCCGGTCGGCGTGGTTGTCGGCGTGGCTGTTGCAGGCAAAGTACCGGTCGGCGTGGTTGTCGGTGTGGCTGTTGCAGGC
>WGMT01000066.1 GCA_016124945.1 bacterium
GCGTGGGCATTTTCGCGTCTAACAACTGAGTTTACTCGTTACGAATCAGCGGCAGGTACAGCGGATTTTCGCCTGTCGGCTCACTGCCGCTCCCTGGTTTGGAGAGGAAGGGCAGGAAGAGTTGAACGCCGGTGACGGGTTGGAAGCCCACCGACCATTCGCCGTCGAGCGCGGAGACGTCGAGACGTGTCACCGTTTCGGGCGTCACGTCGTCGTTGAAGAAGTCCCACTCGCCTTCGCCCAGGTGTAGACAGACGCCAGGGTTGCGGACATTGTCGTGACCCAGGCTGAGATCCACCGAGTAGCCGCTACCGGTGGCGTCGAAGAGCCAGTGTTTGCCGGTGCGGGTGGTGGGGGCGGCGTTGGGGCTGTCTTCGTCGATGCGGGTGATCTGCAAAGATTCGAAGTTGCCCAATTCGGTGAGATCCAGAGCGACTTCGGCGAATCCGTAGTGGATCTGCGCGGTGCTGGTGTACTCGCCGCTGGGCGCAGGATCGACGTGGCGAAGTTCGGTGATGCGCCCTGCACTTTCCAGCGCGCCGGTACGCATGACCGGCGCTTCGGTCTGAAGCTCGACGCCGGCGTTGACGGTGACGTTGGCCAGGGTGATCTGCTCGGCTTCGATCTGCTGCGTCCCTTCCCCGGCGAAGGTGACGGCGCCGTTGCGGGCGTTGAACTGCCCGCCGTTCGCCGTCAGGTCGCCGCCTAGCGTGAGGGGATGATCACCTGTGGAGGCGTCCAGCACGCCGCGTTGGAGCGTCAACGTGCCGCTGATTTGGAGCGGCGCGGCCAGGGCGACGCCGCTGGACTCGTGCGCCTCCTCGGCGGACAGGCTGCGGGCGCTGGTGAGCAGGCTGGCGACTTCTTGGGTGCTGAGGGCACGGTTGTAGATGCGCACTTCGTCGATACTGCCGTGGAAGAAGCGTTCCGTCCCTGTGCCGCGGGCGCCGATGGCCCAGTTGGCCGCCACCAGGACAGCCCCGGTTGCGCTGGCGTTGGCGGCGATTTCCACACCGTTGCGGTAGAGCCGCCAATGTGTGCCGTCGTAGACACCGGCCAGGTGGACCCAGGTGTTGAGATCGGCAGCGGGCATGGGCGCAGAGACAATGTGGTTTGCACCGTTCCAGGCCAGGAATTGGTAGCTGCCGTTGTTGATGCGCAGCACCACTTCGCCGTGGGGATGCAGGTTGTGTCCATGCGCCACGATGTTTTGTAGTCCGGTGGTCGACTCAGGGCGAACCCAGGCTGTCACCGCGATGGGGCCGCTGAAGTTCAGTACGCCCGGGTTGCCGATACGGGCGTAATCGTTGACGCCGTCGAAGCGCAGGCTACGCCCACCGGCAGGGGACGGTTCATCCTCGGTCGCACCAAAGAGGGTGGCGGCATTGCCAAAGCTGGTGGCATCCAGCGCGCGCCCATCGACAAACGTATCGAGCGACCATTGGCCCACCAGCCCCTGGCTACCGTTGTCGATGACCACATTGTTGAAGGCGATATTGAACGCATCGATGTTTTGTGCGCCGTTGCCGTCGAAGATCAGGGTGCCGCCGTGTGCATTGAAACGACCCAGATTGGCCACGAAGTCGCCGCCCAGGGTGACGGTGTAATTCTCGCTGCTGTTGACGTCCAGCGTCCCTTCGTTGAGGATCAGATCGCCGTCTACGTCCAGCGGTGCGTCGAGGATCAGGCGACCTGTGGGCGGCGGCAGTTCTGCCCCGGCGGCCACAGCGCTTACCTGGTCCGGCGTCAGCGCGAAGTCGTAGACACTGAGATCGTCCATCTGCCCGGAGAAGAAAGCGGTGGGCGTGGCACTGCCCACCGGGGTGGTTGCGCCAATCAGCATGGGATCGACGGCGTTGACACGTCCTGGCGCGGTGCCGGTGACCGTCTGCACCGCCACACCGTTGACGTAGAAGGTGACATTGTTGTCGGCGTCCATGACGGCGGCCACATGCACCCAGCTGCCGGTAGGCAGGTTGATCACAGTGCTGTCGTAGTCGCGCACGCCGAAGGTGGTAAAGCGCAGCCCACGGTTTTGCACGCCAAAGCCCCAGCCCGAGTTGCTGCTGCGCCGGCTGCTGGCAATGATGCGATGCTGGCCGTTGCCCACGGTACTTGGAAGACTGATCAAGGCCGCCACGCTGAAGTTGTTCGACAAGGTGGAGACAGGCGTCCCCGTGCCGAGGGCAACGTGGTCGTTTACGCCGTCGAAGAAGAGCGTCTGGCGGAAGATCTGTGGATCGCCCCCGAACCAGGTTGGGTTGTTGACAGTGACACCGCTCTGGCCGTAGCCTGAACTGTCGCGCACCACAGTGCCGCCACCTTCGCTGAACTTCCAACGGCCAATGGGGCCGTCGCCCACCTGGAGTTGGTTGAGTGTGGGCGCTTGCAGCCGCTGATCGCCTGTGGGCGCCAGGATCAGGCGTCCGTCCTCGGGCTCGAAGAGGCCGTTGAGCACACGGAAGTCACCTGTCACCCGCAGCCGCCCACTCCCCAAGAAGACGTTGCCGCCCTCCTGTACATAATTTCCATTGATGCTCAGCGATCCACCGCCCAGGCGCAGTGTGCCGTTGAAGCCGGCAGGCAGATTGAGCGCGTCGATGTTGAAGTCGCCGTCAACGGTGATGACGCCGCTGCCACTGAGGATAACCGTCTCTTCGGCAGTGGGCAGGCCGTTGGGTTGCCAGTTGGCCGGATCAGACCAGTTGCCGTTCCCCGCGCCGCCGTCCCATTGGCGTGTTGGCACGGCCAGTGGACCATCCACCGTGATGACGTAGGGACCGACGCTGCTGACGTTGCCTGCCAGATCGTAGACTTCGATACGGAGCACGTATGTACCGCCAAAGGCCAGGGCAGGACGGAAGCGCCAGCTTTCGCCGTCAAGTTCGAGAATCTGCCACATTGTTTCGCCGTCCGGCGCCTGTACCTGGGCGTAGACCTGCGCCACGCCACCGCCATCGCTGACGAGACCGGCCAGCAGGGCATTGTCGCCGCTGTTGTAATCAACCAGGACGATTTCGCTGATCACGTTGGTGACAGTGATCAGCGGCGCGACGTTGTCAATGCGCGCGGTGCGGCTGACTGGCAGAGAACGGTTGCCCGCCAGGTCCAGCGCCGTGAACAGGAAGGTCTCGGTAATACCGTCGGCTGCGCTCACAAGCGGCTGCGCTTGCCATGTGGCCGCCGGGCCGCTGCCTGTTGTCGCCACCAGCCGGCAAGCGGCGCTGCCGATGAGGGGCGAACAGATCTCCACCTGGCCCGGCTGCTGATCGTCTTGGATCAGGCCGGACAGCAGAAACTCATCCGGCGAGAGGAAACCGTCGTCGAAGCGATTTTCCGTCTCATCGTCCAGCAGCAGCGAAGGTGCGCTGGTGTCCACGGGGAGGCTGACCGTCTCGCTCCATTCACTGCCGTTGCCGGCGATGTCCACGGCGCGAACGCGTAGCAGAACACTTTCTACACCATCGAGATCGCCTGCATCCCACGGGCACACCCACAAGCCGCCATCAACGCCGGGCATCGGGCAAACGACGGTGCTGCTGACGCCCGACGGCTGTAACTGGATGGCCACGGTCACTTCGTCGATGGGCGAAGCGTCTTCCACGCTGCCGGAGAGGAGATTGCCGAAGGAACGCAGCACCGCCGGTCCGGTGACAGCCACATTGGTGGGTGGCTGGGTGTCGATGTCATAGTGCACCCAGATCCAATCGTAGGCGGCGTGGGTGGCGTCGGCCAGGGTGAGGCGCAGTTCAGCGGCTGCGCCGCTGCCTGCCGTCACCGCGAATTGGGCTGTCCCCGCAGCACCTGCGGCCACCGTCCCCAGGTTGATCGTGCTGGACTGGAAGCCACCGAAACCGGCGATCTCCAATGTTGCATCGGGCATGGCGACGCTGCCGGTGTTGGTAAAGTGGACGGTAAAACTGACCGTCTGCCCGGCGGCCAGGGGTACGGCGTTGGCCGCCAGTTCCACGAAGTCGATTTCGCCGTCGAGGTCAGCGTCCACGCGCCCGTTGGGGAGAAGCAGATCGAAGCGCCCCGAATCGAGGTAACCGATCTGCACGCCGACAGGCTGCGCAGTGAGATGCACTTCCAGATCTGCATCCAGCCAGACGCCGTCGGCAGGGCGAATGCCGCTGCCTAGCGACGCCAGTGTGAGGAACTGGGTCAGGCTGAGATTTTCGATACTTGCCGGGTCCACCCTACTGTTGAGGACACGTTCACTGTTGAGTGGCTGTTTGTCGGGAATCGACGCCCAGAGGCGCAGTCCATCGTTTTCGGGTCCATTGTCTTCAGTGGCGAAGGCGACCAACGAGAGCGATGTGGCGGCAGGATCGGTGATGTTGAGCCAGGTGAAGGGCAGCAACAGATCCGTCTGGTCACCGTTGAAGCGGTAGCTATCGGTAAGCACCCGCGCCACCGACCAGTTGCCGTTCCAACTGAGCAGGGTGGCCGTGACGTTGCTCGACACCCAGAGCAGATAGTCGGCGGCGAGTGTTTGGCCGTCTTCTACGGGCAGGTTTACCACCACACCGTCATCGTGCGGATTGTATGCTGCGGTGGCGCCGCCAGGTGCTGTGTCCAGGTAGATGAAGAGATCGCCGTCATTGTCCCAGTTCGCGCCTGTCCAGGCGAAGCGGATGGCCTCCTCGTCCCATGCGGTGAAGAGTGACTGCACAGATTGGGTAATACCAGCGGCGCGGCGGACGAGGGTGCGGTCTGCGCCGATCTGAGTTGCGCCGCTGTTCATCCAGCCGCTGTAGCTGAGATCAGAGACCCGATCCGGCGTGGCAGGGCTGTCTACGAAGAAGGGGCCGAAGCGCTGGATCTGCTGGTTGCCGTGTACGTCCACGGCGATGACGTGGGCATAGCGCTGTAGCCCCTCGCCCAACACGGGTTGGCTGTGGCTGCGTGCCGTGGGATCGTAGCGCGTTAGATCGGCCGGTTGGGCCTCGTTGCTTTCCGTCCACCCGGCGTAGATGTCGGCGATGCCGCTGCCGTCCACGTGATCGCCCCAGTTAAGCACAAGCACCGGCGCAGACAGGAAGATCGTCTGCCCGCTGGTGATGGGCGTCCCATCCTGTAGGGTGAAGGTGACGTCGGTGGGCGCGGGCTGCGTTGTGTCTACGGTGACAGTGCGGCTTGCCTGTGCTGTACGCCCGGAGAGGTCGGTGACACGCACATTGAGCGCAACCGTGCCGCCGTCGAGGTTGAAGAGGGCAGGATCGAAGCCGTCGACAGGCGTCCAGATGTAGCGCCAGACGCCGCTGGTTAGGGGGGTGACGGCCTGCCGCCAGGGGCCACCGTCGATCTGCACTTCCACCGTCCGAATCCCCACGCTCTCGGTGACAAGACCGCTGAAGCGAATGGCATCGATGAGCGGCACAGTGGAGACAGGATCGATGTCCACCGCAGGCGGGGTAAGATCCACGATGACGGTGTGCGCGACAGCGGAAGTGAAGCTGTTGCCAGCATGGTCGGTAGCCGCTAGCGAGAAGGCATAATTGCCCTCCGCCGGCGGCGTCCAGACGGTGCTCCACGTGGTGTTGCTAATGACACCCGCGCCCCAGCTTTGGGTGTAGATCGTGGCGCCGGCTACACGCACAGTGAGCGATTGAAGCGTGTCCAGTGCGTTGATTGCGCCTGTCACCGTCACCGCTGCGAGGCTGGTGAGGACACTCTGGGGCCCAGGTTGGGTGATGCCGGCGCTGATCGGGGCCAGTTCCACATTGGGCGGCGGTGCGTTGTCCACCATGTCTACAGGATCCGTCTCAGGTGCGTCCAGCGAGACCAACACCTGGTAGCCTGTGGTACAGGCGGCAAGATTGGCGGCGTGGACGACACGCAGGTAGTAGCGCCCGCCGGCGGTGGGCGAGAAGGTCAACTCGCTGTGGATCGCGCCGGGGGCGGCGGCATTGTCGTTGCTTTCCAACAGGGTGGCGCCGTCCGCGGCGTAGAGTTGGATCAGCGTGTCGGCGTCTGCACCGAGTGCGATGGTGGAAACACGATAGAAGGAATCGTTCACATCGAGGGCGAACCAGTCCACGTCCCCGGCAACGTGGAAGTTGTGCTCGGCGCTGGCTTCTTCCAGAGTCAGGAACGTGGCGGCGGTGAAGACGTTGTTCGGCTCGAAGAGATCGGCGACGGGCGTACAGATTGGCGCGTTACGGGCCTGCGGCTGATTGGTCACAAAGACCACTGAATCGCCGCCACGGCCTACGGTGGGCAAGAAGAGGTTGACCGCGTTGGCCACGTCCTGAGCGGGTGGCGCTTGCAGCGCCTGTGGCAACGAACGGGCACCGGTGTTGAAACCCAGGGCAACGTGTCTCGGCGTATTGCTGAGGCCGGAAACCACGGTTTGCACTGTGCCACCATTGTAGTGGACAGCGCGGATGCCGTCCTGGTCTCCCCAGTAGACGGTGAGGCTGTTGGGATCGATGGCAATATCGCCGCCGCTGCCATCAACAGCTTCGTAGATTGAGATCAGGTTGGCCCCATTCAGATCGAGGCGACGGATGCGATCGATGCTGACATCGTTGAGATCGGTATCGCGCCAGAAGATCCAGCCGGCCTGGCTGTCTACGACCAGATTGTTCACAGAGCCCAACAGCCGTGGCGTAGACGAGCCGTCGTCGACGAGAACCGTTTCGACGTTGGCTCCATTCAGATCGCTACGCAACAGCCGTCGCTGCGGAGAGGGCGACACTTCGAGCCAGTAGAGTTTGTCACCTTGCCCATCGACGGTGATGGCGGTCGGGCCGTTGAGCCCGGTGGTGATGGTGATGGCGTTGCTGCCGTCAAGGTCGGCGCGGAGAATGGCGTCGCCCTCGGTCCAGTAGAGGTGGCCTGCGGCAGGATCAAGGTCAAAGTCGGCGAACGACGAAGCCCCCACAGCCAGGTTGACAATCTCCAAACCAGAGCCGTCGAGATTGGCACGGCGGATTACATCCGCCGTACGATCGCGCCAGTAGATATGCCCATTGAGCGAGTCGACGCGCAGGCTGGTGAAAGATGATGCACTGCCTAGGAGTGTTTCGGCGCAGGCGCCGTCGGTGCAGCCGGCGGCAGGCGCGCGCTGCAACAACGGGACGTTGTCGGACCAGTAGATATCGCTTGCCGGCGCAGGGCCGCCCGGCGTCGGCGACGGTAACGGTGTAAAGGTCGCCGTCGGCGTTAGGGACGGCGTCGGCGTTAGGGATGGCGTGGGGGTTGGGGATGGCGTTGGCGTAGATGTGGGCGTGGGCGTAGGCAGCACCGGCACATCCACATAGGCCAGATCGATGTCGTGAATCGCATTCGCCTCGGGGTTGGTGATGTTTTCGATGGTGCCGCCGTCGAGATTGGCGCGGCGGATCTGCGTCCTCGCCGTCCAGTAGAGTTTGTCTGCGGCGGCGTCCAGCACAATGCCACCCAAGCCATCGCCGGTGACAAGCGTCTCGATGGCAGAGGGCTGCCCCGCCAAAGGACCGGTGATGGGGACGCGCCGGACGTTGCGTTCGTTGATGTAGTCCGTCCAGTAGAGTGTGCGGTCGAAGCGGTCGAGTTCAATGTCCCAGGGCCAGACGTCGCTCAGCAGGCGTTCTTCGTTTTGCCCATCTAACGTGGTGCGGTAGACACCGAGGACGCCGTCGCGATAGCCGATCCACAGCAGATCGCGGCGTACTTCGTCGACAAGCAGATCCCGGCCCCCGTTGATGCCGGTGAGCAGCGTCTCCACCGCCGATCCGTCGAGATTGGCGCGTTGGATGACGCTCTCGATACCGACAACACGGTCGATCCAGTAGAGTTTGCCGTCGACTGGGTCGATGTCCAGGCGGTAGGGGCTAACCAGTCCGCTGACCAAAACCTCGATGTTGGATCCATCATGATTGGCGCGCAGGATCTCGCCTGCCACCCAGTCGGACCAGTAGATGTAGTTGAGATCACTGGCAATGCCCTCTATCGCAAAGATCACATCGGGGCGGAAGGCAGTATAGTTGACCACCACTTCCGTGGTCGTGGGTGAATTTAGCGGCGCACGCAAGATCTGTCCGAAGTTTCCCCAGTAGAGATAGGAGACCCGCCCGGCAGGGGGTGCGCTGGGCAGCAAAGCCACCCGCGCCCGCTGTGTGGTGAAACTGTTGTCGGCAGGGGTAAGTTCGTCGATACCGCTGGAGACGCTCACCACGTTGACGAGCGTGCCGGAAGCGCCACCGTCCACGGCCAGAGTGAGTGTGACAGTCTGCATACTCTGGATGGGCAACAGGCCGAGATCACAGGTGACGATGTTGCCGGCAGCGCTACAGTTTGCGCCTGCTGCGCCGCTAAAGCTTGTGCCGGCAGGCAGTGTACTCACCACCTGTGTGTTGGGCGTATCGAGCAGCCCCTGATTCTGCACATGGACGATGTAATCAAAGGTTTGACCTGGTACGGCCAGATCCGATCCTTCGATCACCTGCACCGCCAGATCAGCGGCGTTGACCGTCTGCGCGGGGACGAAGGCCACAGCGAAGGCGTAGGGCGTCAGCCGATCCTCGGTGCGGCGGGCGCCCAAGGGCACACCGCGCACAGTGTCTTCAAAGTAGGTGCGGTGATCCATCCAGTAAAGCCGTTGCCCGCTGATGAGCAGGTGTCGCCAGAGGCTGGGCGACTGGCTCTGCGGGCGCACCAACTGGCGCACCCGCAGAGCGCCGTAGGTGACAGGATTCGTGCGGAAGATGCCCCCTTCCTGTTGCCAGAAGAGATCACCGTCGGCGGCGTTGAAGGCAAGATTGGCCAGCAGCACCATGTTGCTGCGGAAATTGCGGACGTTGGTGCCGTCGAGATTGGCTGTCCAGATCTGGGACGCAAAGCGATCTTGCAATGTCTGTATGCGTTCGGCTGTGTTGACCGTCCATGCCATGCGTTGGCGTTGTGGATCAATGGCCAGATCGGTGATAGAGGGCGTGTATTGGCCCAGCACCCCGTTGATGGGTGGGTGGGTGAAGAGCGTCTGCACGCCGCTGCCATCCAGGTTGGCGGAGCGGATACGGTTGGCTTCGGCCCAGTAGATGCGGTTGGCGGCAGGGTTGATCTCCAGCGGCAGCCCCTTCATACCGATGTGGTCGTTGGTCAACCCGGTGATCACGTCCTGCACATTGCCGCCGTCGAGATCGGCGCGGCGGATGCGTCCGTCGGCGCTGCGTGAGTAGGGTGGCCGTTCCGTCCAGAAGATGGTGTTGCGCTCGACATCGACGACCAGATCCAGCACCTGGCCCAGGCCGCCGACGATGATCTCGCGGCCGCTGTCGTCGAGCAGGTTGGCACGCTCGATCTGCCAGCCATTCGCACCAAAGGTGTGGGCTGCTGTGTAGAAGACGTAGCGGCCCGGCGTGGTGGCGGCGCAGTGCCCGTAGACGTCACAGGCCTGGAGCACAACGTCGTCGGCGCTGAAGTCGGGCAGGGTGCAGCTTGGGGTGAGGCTCGTCAGCCGTTCGCTGTCGCCTGCCCAACGCTGCCACCAGGCGGAATCGAGGTAACCCCGGTCATCGGCGTCGATGGCGCAGGTGAAGCGGAAAGTGCTTTCGTCGAGGTTCAGATCCTCGGCAGTCGCCCGGTAGGTGGTGGAGGCGCCACCGCCGAAGCCATTGTGGGTCACGTCGATGGCGATGCGCGGCGCCAGGGTGTCAATTTCACCGCGCCACTGCGGCCAGTCGCCGCGACGATCGTTGCGGTTGCCGCCGGTGTCGGTGGCGCGCCCGTCGATCTGGTAGAAGTCTTCCAGCCCTTCAGGAATCTGGGCTGTCCACGTGCTGCTGCGCACGCCGGGGCCGGCGGCATCGAGGACAACCGGCTGCCAGGTGCTGAAGAGCGCAGCGACGTCCTCGGCGGTCAGGGCGGCGGGATAGATGGCGACTTCGTCCATGCGGCCGCTGAAGAAACGAGTGGTCGCTTCAGTTGAAAAGCCCAGGTTGAAGCCGGTCTGATTGGTGAAGGACGATGCAGCCACGCTACCGCTCACCTGTAGTTGACCATCGACGTAGAGGCGCTGTCCGCCTGCGCCCACAGTGTGGACGGCCTGATGCCAGTTGCCGTCGGCGTAGTTGGCGCCCGCGGAACAGATGCGTTCCAGCGCGCCGTTGCTGTTGCGCACATCGGCGCAGAGATTGCCGTTGAGCAGGAAGAGGTTGCGATCATGGCCCAGGGGATTGGGCGCAGCGCCTCTGTCTATGGACGCCAGCCCACAGCCGGGGCAGGTGGTGTTGAACCAGAGAGAAAGGGTGTATCCCGTTTCGGGAACATCCAGCACCGGGGCGTCGAGGTAGACGTTGGCGCCGGGGAATTGAAGCGCGCTGCCGTAGCGTCCTGGGGCCTGGGCGGTGGGACAGCCCAACGAACCACAGAAGACACGGTGATCCGCGCCGGAATTGTCCTGGAAGCGGAAGGCGTTGGGTGCATCATCCAGGGGCAAGAGCAGCACCGTCTCTGAAATCGTGTCGGTGGTCGGCGCGGGGACGAAGGCAATCTCGCCGCTTTGTACGCCGAGGGCGATCTGGCCGGGATCCACGATGGAGCCGCTGACGGTGATGGGCTGCGAGATGACACGTACACCGTCCAGACTGTTGAGGAAGGTGTCGGGCGCTTGCGAATCGATGCCCACCCGGTATTCGAGGGTGCGCTGGTTGCCGCCGGGTTCGGCGTTGTCCAGCGCGATGACGGTGACGGTGAAGGGATCCGAGAGCGCGGGGGAGACGCCCGGCCCGCTCAGATCGTAGTCCACCGACCAGGTGTTGCCCGTCACCTGTGCGCTCTGAACCGCGCCGCTACCCGGTGTGAGGTAGAGTTCCACACTGCGTACGCCGCTAAGCGCATCTGCCACTGATCCTTCCAGGCGCACGGTGAGGCCGCCGCCGGCGCTACGTCGCGGCACCAGGATCGTGTCCTCGGCGACGGACGCAGAGAGGGTGGGCGGGGTGTCATCGGTTTGCACCACAGTGGTCGAACCACCAGTGAAGCCGACGGCATCGGTGGCTTCCACGGCGAGTTGGTAGCTTCCATCCCCTGCCGGCACATCCCAGGCAAACGCCCAAGACTCGGCGCCGGTGACCGTCTGCCAGTTGCCGCTGTCTACGCGCACACGCACTTCGTCGATATACGATGTGGGGTCCGCAGCCTCGCCGCCCAGCACCACCATCGAGCCGGGGATCACGAACTGCCCAACGGTCAACCCGGCTGTGGGGGCGTCGTCGTCGATGGTCACAGGCCGCCCGTTCACGAGATTGAAGTCGCCCTGCGGCGGCGCCAGTTGGGTCAGCGTTGCTGTGTTGTACATCACCTGGAGTGATGAGCCTTGGCCACGGTTCGTACTGGTGGCCGTGATACAGTCGCTGCTGCCACAGAGCATGGCGGCAGCGTCTGACTGCACATCACGGTTCCATGTTGTCACGTTGTTAACGCCGCGCGGCATGCCGTCGGGTGACAAAGCGGTCCGGCCAAAGAGTGTGGTTCCGCGCAAACTATAAATACTGCCGTAGCCCACCACCCAGCCGTCATTGGGCCCGAAGGTGGCGTAGCTAACCTGCGGATTGACGTTGATGATGGTAGATTCACCGCCGGCAATGAACATTTCTCTGCCGAGACCGTCGCTGCTGATCAGGCGGCCACGGACGGAGCCGCCATCGCTGTAGACCACCAGCGAGCGACTGCGCACAGGATCGTGCGCCACCTTAGGCCGTTCCATGCGACGGTCGTTGTCGGTGACGGGCAGCACACTGTTGGGGACGTCACCGCCGTCGGCATCGACGCGGGTAGCCCAGATGTCGCGATCCGAGAAGCTATGGAGATGTTCCCAGACCAGTTGATAGTGGGGTGCGGCCCAGGCCAGATCCACAAAGAGGCTGTGCTGGTTGGCGCCGCTTATGAAAGGCTGGCGTGCTATGTTGACTGTATCGCCCAGGGCGGCATTGACGCCGACGGTGCGGTGCACAATCTCGAAGGGGCCACCGTCCTGGCGGCGCGACCAGGCGACGAGGAAGTTCTGTCCGTCGCTGGCAACGGCCGGGTAGAGGTTCTGCCCACTGCCGTCGAGGCTGAGGCGCAGGGTGTTGTTGCTGGGGTAGGGGCTCAGGCTGGCAAAGATGGCATATGGGCTATCGTCGTTGGCCTCGGCGCGCTCGGCCCACACCGTGAGGCAGACGCCGGTATCGTTACAGGCGATGTCGGGCGGGTAGGCGGCAATCTGGCTGACGCTGCTTTGGAATCCCCGGTCGATGAAGTTGGGGTCGGCAGTGCCGAATGTTGACGTTTGGCGCTGCACGATGTTGGCGTTGTTCAGCCCCGTCACCGTCATGGCTGGGTAGTCGATGCTGGCTTCGCTACGTGGATCGGTGCTTTCCAGTGTGAGGAGGGTGTAACCACTGGGTTGCTCCGCCAACGCCGTATACCAGGGACGCCGGTTTGACGACAACGTGTTGTATTGGACGGGCGTCTGCCCCCACAGCCAGCCGCTGTTGACGCCCAGGGCAAGCAATACGGCTTGTGCCTCGGC
This sequence comes from bacterium, assembly GCA_016124945.1. Taxonomy (GTDB): domain Bacteria; phylum Chloroflexota; class Anaerolineae; order Caldilineales; family Caldilineaceae; genus RI-153. Next base: position 12,503 of record WGMT01000066.1, read on the forward strand.
GTCGAGGCTGACAGTCGCCGAGCCGTTGCCGGTTGCCGTCAGGTTGCGCTGAATGGCGGCCGACTGTCCCTGGCGCAGCGTGAAATTGGTGACGGTCTCACCGCCGCCCAGCCGTTGCGGCGCCGTCACCGTGAGATCGCCGCCGGCGTAGAAATCGGCGTCGAGGTTGTTGCGCACAATGGCGTTGTAGACGAGATCATCGCCTGGGCGCACGAAGTTGTCGGCGTCGTCCAGTTCGGTGTAGAGCGCCACCGGGCTGGGGTTGAACGCCCGTGGGTGAAAAGGGAAGCGCACAGGATCAGCTTCATAGAGCGTCTTTTCCAGCAGGTCGCTCATGCCGTCGCCGTCACTGTCCGCTCGGAGCGGATCGGAAAAGGCGCGGGTGGTGCGTCCTGGGGCGTAAGTGAAGAGCCAACCGGCCACTTCTTCGGCATCGGTGAGTCCGTCACCATCGGTGTCGCGTAGGGCTGGGTTTGTGCCCAGGCGGATCTCCCGCTGATCGCTTAGCCCATCGCCGTCGGTGTCGGCGAGGCGTGGGTTGAGGGCGTAGCCGCCATTGGCCGCGCCGACCGCCCGTCTTTCGATTTCGAAGCGATCCGAGAGACCGTCACCGTCGCTGTCCCAGCAGTGGCCGTTGCAGGCGGTAATGCTGTCGTTGGGATCGTTGCCGTTCCAGGTGGCGCTGATCAATCCATCGCCGTCGGCGTCGTTTTGGACACGGAAGCGAGTGCTCCAACTGTGTACGTCATAGAATTCGCTCAACGTGGCAGGGAACACGTCGAAGAAGAGGGGGCCCAGGTTCGCTTGTGAACTACCCTGGATCGTCTTGCGCGTGCAGATGCCGAACCAGCAATCGTAGGCAGGCAGGGCGTAACCGATGTCGGCGTAAACGGGTACAGGGTGATTGACGCCGGCATCGAGCACGGCTTCAATGGTATGCGGTCCACTGTAGGCGCGGCCGGCATAGCCAAACAAGGCAGAAGTAACATCTGTCCACTCGTTGCGCATCTGTCCTGGCCGGGCCAGACTGGCCTTCGCCTCCGGCGCATTGGCAGGTAGATCCGAGAGCCGGTAGGTGAAGCTTGTATCACGCAGGGTACTCTCATTGAAGAGGAGCCATCCATAGCCAAGCGCAGCGACTGTCGTCGGCCGCAAGTGCGAAATATTGGTGGTAAATCCAGTCGAAATGGTGACCCGATTGCCCACCACAAACCCGCGCTCCGGTTGCGCCAGATCCACATCCAGTGCGTCAATCTCCACTAGATCGCTACGACCGGTGTTAATACTTACACCCCCACCGTAGATTATCATGGAAAAAGCGGTGGTCAAGCCACTGATCAGCCCAACATTACACGTCTCCGAGACGCCAAGACGACAGAGACCGAGAAGTAGTAGATCGATCAGGCCAAAAATGGCCACGGTGAGCGTGCCGATTACGGTTAGGCCGAGTACAAAGAGCAGCACTGTGACAAGCGTCGATGCGATAGCCGTCGCGATCAGGCTGTTGAAGGCAAAGGATCCAGGTTCCAGACTGCTCGTAATCACCTGGTAGAGGAAGACGCCCCAGATGACGCCAATACCGATTAGCAGGCCGACAGCGTTAGCGTATCGGCTGATAGAAACTAACTCACTACGCCCAAAGACGACAGAGATCACAGCAGGCGTGAGGCCACTGGTCGATGACGCGTTGATAGAAGAGACAATCGAACTAATGGTAACCACAGGTACCAGGATCTGAACAGCAAACAGTGAAGCAAACAGTAGGATAGTGGCGATGCCACCCAGTTGTTCGTTGTCGGTGACCTCAGCGACAATAAAAAGTGCGACAGAGACCAGGAGCACAATACCGATCAGTGCCGCCCCAGCGACTGTGAGGCGCGACCGAAAGTGTCCATTGGAAGCATCTTCAATTTTACTAAGGATGTCCGTATTTCCGAACTCAGCACCGACCAATGGGTCTACCGTCTGGACGTTAAATGCCAACAGAGTGGCAATCTCGCCCGGCGACACCGAAACCTTTAGAAATATCTGTGTGACAAGAAAGACCACCCCCCGCCGAACAATGCCAAGCCCCGTCTGAACGGACGCAACATCTTCGTCCGTCTGAAAGCCGGTGGGAATGATCAGTTCGCCGACTGAAGTGACCCGGCCATGGCCGTGGTTAATGATCAGGTAGAGAAATTGTGTTAGAAAGAGGCGACCGGCCACTTCGGCTGGGTCTTCGCTTGCGCTGGGCGTGCCGTAACGCCGTGCCAGTTCGTCCCAGTAGGCGGCGATGTCCATAGAGCGCCATTGGTCGGCAAATTCATCATAGCGATAGGGCGCCCAGTTCACGCCGGTGTATGTTTGTACAGGTGTGCCGCCGTCAAACTTAAAATTGAACGACAGCGCACTGCCACTCCAGCGCACCTGGCTGCCTACGCCCTGTCGTTCGAGATTGGCAGTGCGAAACCTTTCGTTGCGGGCAAAGAGCAGCGTAGGCACAACCGGCGCGTCACTGCGCCAGGCCGGCGTGAAATGCTGGGCGAGGATACGGGGTGTCTCTGTTTGGGCGGTGGTGCCCACACCAGTATCACGGTGTGCATAGGAAAAGGTCTCGACGCGGAGGATGTTGTCGATCTCCCAGCGCTGCTGCGAGGGCACCCCGCCATTGGTAGGGTGGTTAAAGCGGCGCGCGATCTCGTTGATGTCGATATCAGCGCGGCCATCGCCGTAGCATTCGCCGGTGGGCGCTAGGAGATCACAGTCGCGGGCGGAAATGAAGGTCTGATCCAGGCCGTTGACCAACGCCAGCAGGGCCAGATCGTCGTTCAGATCGGGATCGATGGCAGGATCTTCGTAGGCAATCGCCAACTCGAAGCCGTGATCCTCGCGTACGTTGAGGCCGGTTAAGGTCCAATCGTCGGCGTAGGTGTGGACAACGGTGGGCACATTGTTGCCAGTTGCCACACAGTCTGTGACGGAGGTCAATTGCGAGATTTCCAGGCTGCGTGATTCGGCGCTTCCGACTAAGCGAAAGCGACGATCGCCGTCTTGGATCGTCCAGACTCGTCCAATCTCGTTGCGGAAGAGACGTGCTTCCGTCGAGAGTTCAAGGCCCTGAGCCGCAAAGGCGGATCGCACTTCTGCCGGGATCTGAGGTGAATTCTGTGGGCCTTGTGGCAGATCAAGCGTGTCGAAGACATCGGCGTTCAGATTTGACATTGAAAACGCCGGCGCAAAGGTCTGGGACGAAGCAAACTCACTACACACATTGTCCAGCAAGGCTTGAACGGCCCACACCAGGCGCACCTGTTGCGGACGCCAGCTTCCATCGGGCAGGTAGAGCATCTTGCCGTAGAAAGCCACCTGTTCGCCGCCATCTGGGTCGGTGACCAGTTGCAGCGGCACGTAAGCGGCCACTTGTGAGCCGTCGGCGTTGAGTTCCTGCACACCAATGCCGTACTGACTCAGATCGGCCTGGGGTGCGAAATTGCCGACGCCGCCGCTGGAGCGAATCTCCAGCATTGGCACCAGCCGGATGTCGCCATTCGCATCGGGCGACATGCGACAGCCGCTGGGATCGCCGCCGTTGCGGCTGACACAAACATCGAAGAAGGTGCCGCCGTCTTCGTCTGTGATCTGTCCCCGAAAATCGCGATTGGTGGCCTCACTGCCTTCGCTGTAGACGGTGCCGGGCCAGTCGAGGACGTTGAAGGCATACCAGAGGTGATCGGGATCTTGTGGGCGTAGCTGAAATTCCACATAGGTGTATTTGTCGGGCGTCAGCGAGTCAACGCGCAGGTTCAACGGATTGGCATTGCTGAAGACAACTTCGTTGCCGGCGTCATCTTGGCCGGCCTTGCTGGGTGAGAGATCGAGACGATCGGGGACGCCATCGCCGTCGTTGTCAAAGTCGTACAGATCGGGTGTGCCGTCGCCGTCGGTGTCCATGTTCCATTCGGCAAGGTCATCGATCCCGTCGCGATTGGTGTCCACGGCGTCAGGATCGCCGTACCAGCGCTGCCCGTTGATCTCGAACCCGGTGATTTCAACCAGATCAGAGAGACCGTCGCCGTCGCTGTCTGCCAGTAAGGGATTGGTGCCGAGGAGCGATTCTTCGTAGTCGGTGAGTCCGTCACCGTCGCTGTCGGTCGGGTCGTCGGGTTGGGTGCGCAGGCCACGCGATGACGCTGCGCCTGGCGCGGTGGGTTCGACAAGCAGCGGGTCGCTGCCGAGAAAGCTCTCTTGCACATCACTGAGGCCGTCGCGGTCTGCGTCCGCGCCGTTGTCGTTGCGGATCAGGGCCAGGGCGTCACCGTCGGGCCGGGAGACGGCAGAGCGGGCCGCCAGTGAACCCAGCTCTTGCGACATGCGGCTTTCTCCGGCGCGAGCGGCTTGCGCCTGTTCGCGCCGGATCTGCCCGTCTTGAAAGGCGGCCACCTGGTTGCTGTGAACCAGGGGCGAGAGCAGCATGGAGGCGATCAGGGTCACTGTGAGGACGCGGTAAAGTCCTCGTGATCGGCGGTAGCGGATCAACAAAATGGGCAGGGCAAGCAGCAAGCCGACGAAGGCTGTCCGTTCGGCTGCGGGCAGTGTGGCTTGCAGCGCGGCGAATGCGGCAGACAGCCCTGGTGATGTAGCGGCCAGATCCAGTGGTGTGCTCTGGCTGGGGAAATCAGAGAATTGGACGGTGATGTTGATCTGGGTGCTGTGATCCTGCCCGTCCTCGGCTGGGAATTCAAGCGCGAGCTTCTGACGCAATGGCAGCCCGTGCGTGTCTACCCACAGTTCGCCCTCACCGGTCATGGTCAAGTATTGGCTGGGCAACTCCAGGTTGATGCCGTAGGGCAGTTCACCACGCGCCGTCATCTGCTGCTGCAACTGATCGCGCAAATGACGTGCAAAGGCAGGCCCGTCAATGTCGAAGGTGAAGCGAGTGGTCGCCTGCACCGAGGACAGATCGCCGCCGTCGTTGCTGATGGGCGTTGGGCCGTCCTGAGTGGACGGTGGCGGCGTTGTCTCCTGGCGCACATTCTTGGCGGCGGATAGATAGGTGAGAAAGTCACCGCCCGGTGCAAAGAGACCGGTGAAGTCGTTGATCTCCTGCCACTCACCGTTGCCCTGGCGCGCCCGGGCGCTTTCTCCCTCCACCTGCACCTCAACGCCGGTGGACGGGTCGAGAATGCTGCCGCCCTGAGACCAGAGCACCAGGTTGAGGCTTTCGGTGGGTAAGTTAACCTCACCAGACAGGTAGTAGTGGGCAAGTCGGCTCTGCCGCCCCACATTGGTGACCGAGGCCACCGGCAGCGAGCGTTGGGCAACATCGGCGGTGAAGGCATACTCGCCGGCATCCTTTGTGCGCGCCCAGACCGCGTCCATCTCTCGGTGGGCGGTTACGTTCGAGGTTACGGCTGCAACCTCTGTGCGCAACGTCTCCCAGGGGCCGCTCTCTTCGTCGGCAAACAGCGTGCCGGTAAGCAACGTCGGTGCGGGCAGGCCGGTCAGAAGGACAACGGCAAGCAATACCGGCGCAATCAACAGCAAAGCGCGCAACACAAAATTAAAGCGATGGGATCGTCTCATGGGGTGTCTCCTTGATAGCAACGATGCAGCCAGCAATGACGAAGTGGGTGTCTGACTATCAGCTTGTCACAGGATAGAGACGAACTATCAACACATCATCAACAGATTTTGGGGGCGAACCTTCCAGGAAGAAACTGCATCTTCCTGGAAGGTTTACCCCCACCCCCCCCATGCCCAGTAGCTTTTCTCCTAAACAGGTTTCATGTACAATGAAAGCTCACCAGTCGACCCTCTCCCACTCTCGAACTGGAGCAAATCATGGCTTTCAAAGGCGAAACCTGGAACGAATCAGAGACGTACCGCGACGCGTGGACGCTGCGCCAGGTGCGGCGTATCACCACCAGCGGGCTGTACAACGAAACCCCCACTTACCACACCAATGTCTGCTTTACCCAGGACGGCGAATTCCTCATCTTCGGCTCGGCGCGTGAAGGCAAGAGCGCCATCTTCCGCGCCCATGTGCCCACCGGCGACATCACCCAGTTGATCGACCCTGTCGACGGTATAGGCGGCTACGGCGCGGTGAATAAGGCCAGTGGCGCCGAAGTGGGCAACGGCCTCGGCGTCACCGGCACGATGTGCATCGCGCCACGCAGCCGCTGGGCCGTCTTCATGGCCGGGCGCAGCCTGCGCGCCGTGCACATCGAAACGCTGGCAGAGCGCACACTGATCGAGGACATCGGCCCCGAGTGGGTGCCCGGCGTGCCCAGCATCGACCCCAGTGAGGATCACGTCCTCTTGGCGTTGATGAACGCACACCCCGAAGTGATGGCGGGTAAGCGCCCCACCACGCCCTACATGCAGCACTTCCCCAACAAAGAGATGAAGCTGCGCATCCTGCAAGTGCCGCTGGCCGGCGGCGCGGTGACCACCGTCTACAGCGAAGACGGGGCCAGCAGCGCCCACACGCCCCATTCCCCCGTCGACGCCGATCTGGTGCTCATCGACCGCGACTTTCCGCCCCGCTACTGGGGTGGCAGCGACGGCAAGACCACCCGCATCTGGGCGCTGCGCCCTTCCACCGGCGAATTGACCGAACTGCCGTCGCAGGACGGCGCGCCGTTTCAGGTCCACTCGGTGTGGACGTACGATGGTGAGTTTGTCCTCTACCACGGGCGCAGCCGCCACAGTGGATACTACATCGGCGCAATTCGACCGAATGGAGAGACTTACCGCGAGTACGGTTTCCACGGCGCGCCCCACTATGGCCACGTAGGCGCCATGGCCGGTCGCCCCGCTGTCATCCTCGACGGCAACCTGAGCACAGACATGCTGCTCTGGCTCTACTACGACAAAGAAGAGCCGCGCATCGAAGTCATCGCCCGTCACGGCACCGATTGGGGCGCGTTGCCCGGCCAATACCCTCACCCGCACCCCCACTCCGATCCCACCGGCCGCTGGATCTCGTTCAACGCGGCGCAGAAGGGGCGGAGTGATGTGTTTGTGGTGAAAGTTTGATTCTCAAAAGCTGGTGACTGGGTTACGGGGTGATTTTGTTGGCGAACTCGCAACGGGTCCCCAGCGATTGTTGAAGGTTTAGAAAATGATCTGGTAACCCAGCGGTTGAAACCGCCGTCTGAGATGGAAAACACGATAAATCGTGTTCTCAGAACCGGCTTGAGCCGGTTTCCCGTGTCAGACGCCGAATTTATTCGGCGGGCGTGTTTACCGGAATAATTTCTAAATGTTCAACATTCGGCGGGCGTGTTTAGATTATTTTGTTAGCGTTCAAAAGCCAGTTTCCCATGTCAGTCGCCAAATGAACTCGGCGGGCTTGATACTCTCAGAAAGAGGTTTTCCCCATGCTCCACCAACGCTACTCTCTCGAAAATCTGGCACAATCACTGATCCCACAGGATCGTTTTCATCCCTTCCCCACCATTGAGGACCGCGCCGCCTGGGCGTCGTTGCCTGGCGCAGTGAAGGCGGCGCATGTGGGCCGCGGCGAGGAACTGCTGGATTTCGACTACCCAGCGCTGCCCGCTACGCTCTTTTTGCAGTTTTCGCGCATGGGCAACCGCCGCAACTACGAAAAGCCCCACTTCGCCCGCCGCGGTGCGTTGGAACAGTTGGTCACCGCTGAGTGCATCGAAGACAGCGGACGCTTCCTCGATGACATCGTCAACGGCATCTGGGCCATCTGCGAAGAGACCTATTGGGGCGTGCCCGCCCACATCCGTGTGCAGCGCGCCGGCAACACCCTGCCCGACGTGAACGAACCCACCGTCGACCTCTTCGCCGCCGAAACCGGCAACCTGCTGGCCTGGGTCTACTACCTCCTGGGCGACAGGCTCGACGCCGCCTCGCCGCTGGTGCGCGAACGCATAGCAACCGAAATCGACCGCCGCATCCTCACACCGCTCTTCGAACGCGACGACTTCCACTGGATGGGCTTTAAACTGCGCGCCGGCGACCGTCGTGTAAACAACTGGAACCCGTGGATCTGTTCAAACTGGCTCTCCGCCGCCCTGCTCATGGAGACCGACGAGAATCGCCGCCGCAAAACCGTATACAAGATCATGCGCGCCCTGGACAATTTCATCGATCCTTACCCCGACGATGGCGGCTGCGACGAAGGCCCCAGCTATTGGGGACGCGCCGGCGCATCGCTCTACGACAACCTTGATCTCTTCGTCAAAGCCACCGACGGCAACGTCGACCTCTTCGGCGAAGACAAAGTGCAAGAGATTGGGCGCTTCGTCTACCGCGCCCACATCGACGGTGACTACTACCTCAACTTCGCCGATGCGCCCGCGCTCGTCTACCCCGACGGCGTCCTCGTCTACGGTTACGGCCAACGCATCCAGGATGATGAGATGATGGCGCACGGGCGCTGGCTCATCCAGCGACAGGGCACACACGAAAAAGGCTACGGCGCAGACCGCGACATCCGCCAGGTCAACTTCCAACGCCTGTTGCGCGGCCTCTTCATGCTGGCCAAGGTCGACGTCACCAACGCCCAGCCGCCCCTGGTGCGCGACGTCTGGCTGCCCGACATCGAAGTGCTGATCGCCCGCGACAAAGACGGCACAACCGGCGGCTTCTTCGTCGGGGCAAAGGGTGGACACAACGCCGAAAGCCACAACCACAACGACGTCGGCAACTTCGTCGTCTACATCGACGGTCTGCCCGTCCTCGTAGACGCGGGCGTCGAAACCTACACCGCCAAGACCTTCGGCCCCGACCGCTACACGATCTGGACGATGCAGTCGGCCTACCACAGCCTGCTGCCCACCGTCGACGGCGTGATGCAAGCCCCTGGCTACGACTTCGCCGCAAGCGACGTCCGCTACGATGTCAACGACGGCACGGCCAAAGTCAGCCTCGACATCGCCAACGCCTACCCCGCCGACGCCAAGATCGAATCGTGGAAACGCACCGTTGCCCTGGAACGGGGCATCCAGGTCACCGTCGAAGACAGCTACGCGCTCAACGCCCCAGCCGACGAAATCACCGTCAGCCTCGTCACCCCCTGCGCCGTGGACGTGAGCGAAGCGGGTGTCGTCCACTTCGGCGAGCGCCCCATCCTCGACGGACGCGTCTCCGGTGTAGGACAGGTCCACTACGATGCCGGCGTCTTCAGCGCTGCCGTCGAAACCGTCCCCCTCACCGACGAACGCATGGGCGGCACCTGGGGAGAAGAACTCTACCGGGTTGTCCTCACAGCGAAGAATCCGGCACAGAGTGGGGTGTGGATGTTCCGGGTGACAAAGTAACGAGATAATGAAGATGATGAGATGATGAGGATGATGAGGATGATGAACTGAGCATCATCCTCATCATCCCATCATCCCATCCCATCATCCCATCTCGGCCAATCCAACATGCCAATCGACGAAACCACACTCTCCCCATTCCCCCTCACTCCCCCCTTCACCGAATTTGTCCCTGCTGGTGTGGGGTTGAACAACCGCGTGGTGGGTGTGCGCTGCGCCGAAGGCGACTTCATCTGGAAGGAGTACCAGACCCACGCCGACCCGGCCACGATCCGCTACGAGCATCGTCTTTTGCACTGGTTGGACCGGAGCGATCTTGCCGTCGCCGTACCCGCGCCCGTGCGCGCCCACGATGGTTCCACGCTACTCTCCACCGGTCAAGGATGGGGTGCCCTCTTTCGTTTCTTGCCGGGGGACCCGCCGGATCGTGCCCGCCTCGATCACATCCACGCCGCCGGGGACGCCTTGGGCCAGTTGCACCTTGTCCTGGCGCGCTGCCCGTTTGAGGCGCGGCCCAACGTCCACAGTTACGGTGAACTGCGCCGTATCCACCCGGCCATCCCCGCGCCGCAGTCGCTCACGCCTGCCGACGTCGGCCTGCCCACCACGCCCGAGTGGACCGATCTCTTCGCCGCCTGGCGCGCCGACGTCGCCGAACTCGAAGAATTCGTGCACACTGTCTACGTGCACCTGCCCTGGCAGATGACCCACGGCGACTACACGCCCAGCAACACCCTCGTCCGCGAAGATCGTGCCAGCGCCGTCCTCGATTTCGACATGGCCCAACCCGACGCCCGCGCCATCGACGTCGCCGCCGGTCTCAAATACAGCATGCGCGTCGATGATTTCGTCATTGCCAAAAATAGAACGCGGATTGAGCGGATTGGGCAGATCCCGGCGGATCAAAATCCAGAAAATCCGCCTGAATCCGCCCAATCCGCTCAATCCGCGTTCTATCCCACCTTCTATCCCGATCCACTTGCATTCGCCGCCGCTTTCTGGCAGGGTTATACCCAGTGGGTCACCCCCACCGACGCCGAAATCGCCGCCATCCCCACCCTGATCCACCTACGCGACGCCGTCTCCGCCATCTGGTGGCTGGGGCGCGGCCTTGCCAACGGCGGCATCAGCCGCGGCGTGCGGCGTCTACACGACATGCAGATGACGAAGGAGTGGATGCACGAGAACAATGATGAGATGATGAAGATGATGAGATAATGTCGAGTCCATCATCTCATCATCTTCACCGTCCCATCATCCTCACCGTCCCATCATCCTCACCATTCCTACCATTCCCCGGAAAGGACGTATACCATGCTTACTCGTACACTTGGCCGTAGCGGCATCAAAGTAACCGGTCTTGGATTGGGCTGTTGGGCCATCGGCGGCCCCTTTTACCGTGACGGCAACCCCGTGGGCTGGGGCGAAGTGGACGACGCCGAGTCTTTGCGCGCGTTGGCGCATGCCCTCGACCTGGGCGTCACCTTTTTCGACACGTCTGACGTCTATGGCTGTGGACACAGCGAGAAGATTTTGGGGCAGGCCATTCGAGGCAAGCGCACGAATTTGGTCATTGCCACCAAGTTCGGCAATGTTTTCGATAGCGACAGCCGCCAGATCGTGGGCGCCAGCGCCGATCCAGAATTCATCCGCAGAGCGTGCGATGCCAGCCTTCAGCGCCTGGGCACCGACTACATCGATCTCTACCAATTCCACCTGGGCGGCTACCCGGTGAAAGAAGCCGACGTCGTGCGCGATGCGTTGGAAGGTCTTGTGGCGGCGGGCAAGATCCGCGCCTACGGCTGGAGCACCGACGACGTCGAGCGGGCCGCCGTCTTTGCCAAAGGGGACAACTGCGCCGCCGTCCAACAGCGCCTCAACCTCTTTGAAGGCAGCGAAGAAGTGCTCAACCTCTGCGAAAACGAGAACCTGGCCTCCGTCAACCGCGGACCGCTGGCCATGGGGCTGCTCACGGGCAAGTTCGAAAAGTCCTCGCAGATGCCGGCCAACGACGTGCGCCACGGCTGGGACTTCCAGCAAGGCGAGCAGGCGCGCCGGCTAGACAAGCTCGCCCAGATCCGCGACGTCCTCACCAGCGACGGGCGCACGCTGGCCCAAGCCGCGCTGGGATGGCTGTGGGCGCGCAGTTCTGTCACCGTGCCGATTCCAGGCTTCAAAACCGTGGCGCAGGTCGAAGACAACGTGGGCGCGCTCAAGCGGGGTCCACTAAGCAATGAGCAGATGAGGGAGATCGAGTGGATTCTGGCGGAGTAATTCTTGTGGACACGGATTGGGGAAACACGGATCAGAAAGCAGAAATCCGTGTTCTTGCCAATCTGTGTCTACAACCCTCTGCGGCTGAGATCAAAAACCCGCCAGGTCACAGATGACCTAGCGGGTTAGGGCTACGAGCGTTTGTCGTATTCGTCGGCCTCGACATCGGGGACTTCGGCCAGTGCCGCGTTGTAGGCATCACGGCTGCCGTGAACGGCCCTGGCCTCGAGGTACTCTTCGGTGAGCAGGGCGGAGAGTTTTTCCGCTACAGCGACCGTGATGAACTGGTTGATCGAAATACCATCACGCTTGGCGGCTTCTTGAATACCCTTGTGCAGAGACTCAGGCAGACGTACGCTTAGCGTTGTCATTGCACTACCCCTATCTTCAACAAAAACTCGAATGGCGACACAACTGACAGTTGAAACCGTGCTTCGACACCTCGAAAATCGTACTTGTTGTAAGTCACGATGAAGTCACAGCGAGCGTTAGCGGCCAATTCAAGCACCATGTCATCTTTGGGATCGTTGAGAAAAGGTCGCCACAGAAAGAAGATTTTCTGTTGATGCGCTACTGCACAATGGTAGTTCAAAACCGCGTCGATTGTTTGTCGTGACACTGACAATCCTGTATCGGGGCGATACAAGACATCTTCATATTCAAGTACAAGAGGCACAGAAAGGTTTATACCGAAACGGCCAGTACCGACCAGTTGAAGTAACTGATATGCATAGCCGCGCTTTGATCGAAGGCCCGATACAAGTACATTTGTATCAATCACAATTTCTGGTGCCATGAATGGTATTATATATGCCACCAGATAAAAGTCAACGAAAGGACATCCCATGCAAATGACCGTCGAAGTCGGCCCACGCTTGACCGATGAAGAATTCTTCACGGAACACGTCGACACATCCCGCCCCGGCCTGGCGGAGCTGCCCGCCGCCGTCGCAGCAGGGGACCACGCCGCTGCGCGCCGCATCTTCGCCGCGGACGCTCGCGCCTCGTTGCAATCGGATCGCTTCCTGCGCATCAACCGATCCTTCCTCAGCGCCACCCATGCGCTGCCGGGGGAATCGGTGGAAGCCGCCGCCGACCGCATCCTCAACCTCAACATCGTCTCGTGCAGCACACCCAGCCAATTCGAAGACGAGGTCGATTGGTTCTCGAACCCCACCTTCAACCAATACAAAGAGTGGACGTGGCAGATCAGCCGCCACCCCGATTGGGCGCTGCTGGGCGAACGTTACCGCGACAGCGGAGACGAACGCTTCGCCGAAGGCTTTGTGAAACTCTTCCGCAGTTGGGTGCGCCAGACCGGTGTGGAGCCGCTGGATTCGCCGGGCAACCACACCAAAGCATGGCGCACCATCGAATGTGGCATCCGCATGGGTGGGCCGTGGCCGTGGGCGCTGCACAGCTTCTACAATTCGCCCCACTTCACCGACGACGTGCTGGTGGATTGGTACAAGTCGGTGTGGGAGCACGGCTGGCGGCTGCGTCATCGCCACTGGACACACAACTGGCTGATCATGGAGATGAACGGCCTGGCCCAGATCGGCATCCTCTATCCCCAGTTCGCCGAAGCCGACGAATGGCGCACCTACGGTTTCAACGTCATGGTGCGCGAGATGGGCACACAGGTCTACGCCGACGGCATGCAGTACGAACTCTCCACCGGCTACCATCAGGTGAACATCAACAACTACCAGTGGCTGTGGGACGTGGCCGAAGCCTACGATGTGGCGATCCCCGCAGCCTTCCGCGACGGACTGGAACAGATGCACGCCGCCAACGTCAAGCTGATGATGCCTGACGGTCGCCTGCCCGACATCAACGACGGCGGCTGGCACCTCCTTTCCGTGCTCATGCAGCGCGCCGCCGAACTCTACCCCCAGCGCGAGGACTTTCGCTGGGCCGCCACGCGCGGACAGGCCGGATCGCCGCCCAGCGAAACGTCGATCCCCTTCCCCTACTCAGGCATCTTCGCTATGCGCAGCGGTTGGGCTGAGGACGCCGTCTACGCCTTCTTCGATGGCGGTCCTTTCGGCTACGCCCACCAGCACGAAGACAAACTCAACCTGCTCGTCCACGCGCACGGGCGGCTGCTTGTCACCGAAGCGGGCAACTACGCCTATGATGATTCGGAGATGCGCCGCTACGTACTCTCCACACGCGGACACAACACGATCCGCGTCGACGGCCAGGATCAGAACCGGCGACTGAAATTTGATCGCACATCGCCGCCGGTACTCGATCAGCCGGCAGGCGCGTCCTGGCACAGCGAAGACAGCTACGATGTTGTCGTTGCCAAGTACGATGAAGGCTACGGGCTGGATGCCAGACGCAGCCTCACCCACCGGCGCAAGGTGATCTTCCTCAAACAAGGCATCGACGATCAGATGGGTCCCTGCTTTGTGGTGGTGGATCGCCTTACCCCCGAGGACGGCGACCCGCACGAGATCGAGATCCTGTGGCACCTGAACACCGGCATGCCCACCGTAGACGACGTGCGTGTGGCGAGCGAAGACGACGCCGTGGCCAACGTGGCGATTGTCCCCGCGGCGGAGGCAGAACTGGCGGCGGAGGTTGTCCACGGGCAGGAGGAGCCGGAATGGCAGGGCTGGCGCTCGTTCGGCCATCACCAGCAGGGCGAATTTGAGCCGATCCCCACCGTCATCTACCGCGGGGCGGCGGCAGAGCCAACGCGTATCGTTACGTTGATTGTGCCGTTGGAACCGGGCAAGGTGAGCACCGTAGCGGCTGTCCGCGCGGCGACGGATATCGACGCCCGCGAGATTGAAATCAGGTTCCTCAGCGGCGAAAGCGTGATGATCAGCGAAGAGGATTATCCGTTTAAGGACTAACTAGATCTCCAATGTCCTTTAGTTAAGCGACCAACACTCGAATGTCCGCGGAGTGAGCACGCCCTCGTGCGGGTCCACACCGGAAGACCCGCACGAGGGCGTGCTCACTCCGCGCTTAACTTAATGACATTGACTAGATCTCGTCAAGTCAGTGACCGGCACGGGCCGGCTTAACTCGCAAAGACAAAGCGAGCCTGGCCCGTGCCAGTCACTGACAGATCGTCCCACCAGATCCCAATCCCCAGTTCCCCAATCTCTAATCTCCTTGAAAATTCGATAGATCCAAACCGCCAACCTGCACGTCAAACTGGCTGTATGGCATCTGTTCAACCTACCAACAAGGAGAAAACCAACATGCGTATCTGGAAACGTTTTTCACTGCTGGTCACCGGTCTGTTAATGACCTGCCTGGTGTTGCTGCCGTCGGCAGCGCAGGCGGCTGGGCTGGTCATCGTCACCACCACTGCCGACGAATTCGGCGAAAACGACGCAGCCTGCTCGCTGCGCGAGGCTGTGCAAACCGCCAACGAGGACGCCGACTTCGGCGGCTGCACACGGCTGGGCAGCGGCGACTACATCATTTGGTTGCGGGCGGGCGTCTACACACTGACGTTGCCCGGCCAAGGCGAAGAGGCCAATGCCGGTGGTGACCTCGACCTCAGCGCGTCAATGCGGATTGTCGGCGTGGGCACAGAGAGTACCATCATCCAGGCCGGTGACACAGCAGCAACTGCCATTGACCGCGTGCTGCACATCACCACCAACGGTGAAGTCACCCTGCGCAATCTCACGGTGCGCCACGGCATGACCGAAATGGACGGCAACGGCGGCGCCATCGCCAACACCGGCGGCGGCACGTTGACGCTTACCGACAGCCTGGTCGCAGACAGCATCGCTCTGGGCGACGAACCCGGGCAGGGCGGCGGCGGCATCTTCAACTCGGCAGAGAGCACGCTGATCCTGCACAACACCGACGTCATCGGCAACATGGCCATGACCGGCAACGGCAACGGCGGCGGCATCTTCAACGCCGGTGAAGTGACTGTGATGGGCGGCCTCATCGGCGGGAACAGCACGGCGCGCGCCGGCGGCGGCATCGAGACCCTCGGCGGCAGCGTGATGCTGCACGATGTGATGCTGGCGGGCAACTACGCCGGCATCAACGGCGGCGGGCTGCACATTTCCGCCGCAGGCATGGTGACGATGATGGGCGGCAGTGCCACCGACAACGTGGCCGACGCCGAGGGCGGCGGCCTGTGGAACTCCACCGCGGGCACGATGATGGTCGATGGCGTGACGATTCGCGGCAATGCCGCCAATGGCAACGACGCCGACCAGGGCGGCGGTGGCATCTTCGACGACGGCGGCGTGATGACCGTCCAAAACACCATCCTCATAGACAATGTGGCGGGCGGCACATCGGGCAGCGGCGGCGGCATCTTCGTCAACGCGGGCGCGGTGCTCACCGTCACCAATAGCACGCTCGACGCCAACACGGCCATCCGGGCCGGCGGCGGTATCGAACTGCGCGCCACCGTCACCGACACCACGGCGGCGATGCTCGAATCCATCATGTTGACGGGCAACCACACCGGCGCAAACCCCGGCAATGGCGGTGGGCTGCACATCACCGGTCCTGCCACAGTGGACGTGATCGAAAGCGTCGTCATGCACAACAGCGCTGCGGCAGAAGGCGGCGGCCTGTGGAATTCGTCTTCGGGCACGCTGATGGTGGACAAAAGCACGATCAGCCACAACGTAGCCGAAGGCAGCGCTGAGGATCACGGCGGCGGCGGTCTCTTTAACGACGGCGGCATGATGACCGTCAGCAACAGCACGGTCAGCGACAACACGGCGACCAACGCCGGTGGCGGTGTCCTCAACTTTGGCGAGACGACGCTGATCCACGTCACCTTATTCGAGAACGGCGCAACCAACGTGGCTGGCGGTGTGGCCAACCATGCCGGTACGCTCAATCTGATCAACAGCATCGTGGCGCACCAAGAGGCAATGGGTATGGACTGTGCCAATGTCAGTGTAATGGGGACGAACCTGGACAGCGACGGTAGCTGTGGCGCAACCGTGACCGCCGATCCCATGCTCAGCCCGCTCATGGAAAGCGACAGCATGACGATGGTCCACGCGCTCCAGCCAGGCAGCCCGGCCATCGACGCCGCCGATAGCACATTCTGCATGGAATCCCCGGTGGGCATGGTTGATCAACTGGGCATGGACCGCCCGATGGGTGAAGGATGCGATTGGGGTGCGGTGGAGCAGTGATGGGTGATTGGTCAATGTCGTTAAGTTAAGCAACTCAAACTCGAATATCCGCGGAGTGAGCACGCCTTCGTGCGGCTGTTCCGGTGTAGACCCGCACGAGGGCGTGCTTACTACACTCTTAACTTAGTGGCTTTCTCGCTAAGTTCGCAAGATGGGTTCCAACTGCCGAACTTGACGGGATGACCAGAGTGAGTTGATGCAGCCGGAACCCATCCTACGGGGTGTTCCACGCATCGGTACTTAGCGAGAAAACCACTTAGTCTCTATTCTGAAATTATAGAGAGGGTTATCAACACAGACAGTAACTATGCAGATCACATAGGGACATGCAACTGTATAGTCTACACAAAAAACACGGATCTCTTCAGATCCGTGTTTTTTGTGTTTACAATTTCCCGCCTACGGTCATCAAATTAAGCGGGGAGAGAGCAATAGAGGGTTACCCCATCCCCAGCACTTTGAAGATGAAAGCGTACTCAAAGGCGATCTCTTTGAGGTAGTCATACCGCCCCGAAGGGCCGCCGTGGCCTGCACCCATGTCAGTTTTGAGCAGGAGCAGGTTGTCGTCGGTCTTCAGCGTGCGCAGTTTGGCCACCCACTTGGCCGGTTCCCAATATTGCACACGCGGATCGTTCAACCCGGCGGTGGCGAGGATGGCTGGGTAGGCTTTGGCCTCCAGATTGTCGTAGGGTGAGTAAGACTTCATGTATTCATAGTAGACGGGATCGTTGGGGTTGCCCCACTCCTCGTATTCCTGTACCGTGAGCGGAATCGTGGGATCGAGCATGGTGTTGATCACGTCCATGAAGGGCACGCCCGCGATGACGCCGGCGAAGAGATCGGGGCGCAGGTTGGTCACCGCGCCCATGAGCAGGCCGCCGGCACTGCGCCCGTTGATCATCAGCCGATCCGGGCGGGTGTAGCCTTCGGCGATCAGATGTTCGGCGCAGGCAATGAAGTCGGTGAAGGTGTTCTTTTTGTGCAAGAATTTGCCATTTTCGTACCACTCACGGCCCATGTCCCCACCGCCACGGATGTGCGCAGTGGCGACAATGAAACCACGGTTAAGCAGGGCAGTGCGGTTGCTGTCGAAACCGGGATCATTGCTCGATCCGTAGGAGCCGTAACCACGCAGCAACATGGGCGTGCTGCCATCCAGCGTGAGATCGCGGCGATGGACCAACGAAATCGGCACGCGGACGCCGTCGGGGGCGGTGGCCCACAGCCGTTCGGCCACATAGTCGGCGGCACGGTAGCCGGGCACTTCCTGTTCCTTGCGCAGGAGTTGATAGCGCCCGTCCATGCTGTAGTCGTAAACGGTGGGCGGCTGCACCGGCGAGGCGTAGACATAACGCACAAAGCCGCTGTCGTAGTTGGGATTTTGGCCGCGGCTGTAGGTGTAGACAGGATCGTTGAAGCTGATGCGGTGACCGTCTCCTGTACGTAGATTGTGGACACGGATGTTGCGCAGGCCGTCTTCACGTTCGTGCAGCACAAGATGGCCGCGAAAGGCTTCAATGTCGTCGATCTTGACGTTGGGCCGATGGGCAATGAATTCGGTCCAGTTCTCTTGCCCTGGCGCGGTGACGGGCGCGGTCATCACACGGAAATTCTTGGCGTCCCAGTTGGTGAGGATGAAGAAACGCTCTGTGCCTTCGTCGTCTTCATGGTGATGGACACTGTACTCGTGGTTCGGGCGGCGCTTTTCCACCAACTGTGGGCCGGTATCAGGTTCATCTGCGTCGAGGAAGTAGACTTCTGTGGCGGTATGCCCATAACTCAAGATAAAAAAGTATCGTCGGCTTTTCGACTTGGTGAGCATTACCTCGTAAATCTCATTTTCCTCGTAGAAGAGCATTACATCCGACCCAGGATCTGTCCCCAGGATGTGGCACCACAATTTGTCTGGGCGTTTGGCGTGATCGAGGGTAGTGTAGTAGAGCGTGTGGTTGTCGTTGCCCCATTCCAGGCCGTAGTAGGTGCCGGGGATGAGATCAGGGCGTAGCTTGCCGCTCTCCAGATCCTTGATGCGCAGGGTGTAGACTTCGGAGCCGTCGGTATCGAGGGCGTAGGCGAGCAACTTGTGATCGGGGCTGACGGCGAAATTGGCCATGCGCAGGTAGTTGTGTCCTTGGGCCAGTTCGTTGAGATCAAGCAGGATCTCTTCGGCAGCGTCAATACTGTTGTGCTTGCGGCAGTAGATTTTATACTGCTTACCAGCCTCGGTACGTTCGTAGTAGAAGTAGCGTTCGTTTTGAACGGGGGCCGTTGTGTCCGTCTCTTTAATGCGGCTGCGCATCTCGTTGAAAAGCGCATCTTGAAGCTGCGCCGTATCGCCCATGACCGATTGGGTGTAGGCATTTTCGGCTTCGAGATAGGCGATGACATCGGGATCAGTACGTTCACGTAGCCAGAAGTAGTTGTCCACACGCACATCGTCGTGGGCATGGAGCTTAGTCGGCTTGACAGCCGCCATTGGAGGGGATAGTCTCTGTTCGATCATACGATGTCCTCATGAATTGCGCGCCGCGCCCGGGAAGAAAGCATCGATTTCGGTGCGACGCAACGGGATAGGTGTAGGGTAAAGCGTCTGCGTATCATTGTACATTGGGTTGTGTACGGTGACTACCCGCAATTTACGAGAGTCGTGCGGGGTGCGTCGTACGCATGACATTCCCCCCCAAGTGCGCTATGATGAAATCATCTTCTCTCCGCCACCCCACTGGAGCGAATCATGAAAACCTTGACTGTTCTCAGAGCCAAACGATACGGCGTCTACACCTGTCACATGGATCTTTCGCTGCACGAAGCGGCGCGTAAAATGGTGGACGAAGACATCAGCTCGCTGGTGGTTGTCGACGACGACGGCGTGCTCTTGGGCATCCTCACGCGCGTGGACCTGATGCGGGCGCGTCACCACAGCGACGACTGGGGCAGCCTTAGTGTAGGCAGCGTCATGTCGCCCAACGTGGTCACCGTGCACCCCGAAGAGACGCTCGACACCGTCATGGCCCTGCTGCTCGACCGGCACATCCACCGCGTGGTGGTTGTGCGCGAAGAAGCAGATGGTGTGCATCCTATCGCCGTCCTCTCGGCGGCGGACATTGTCTATCATATGGCGCGGGAGAGTTAGGGCATGAACACACCCACCGCCGATTTTATCCCCGAAGTACGGGTTTCGCTGGGATTGGTCGTAGGCGGATTGGCGGCGATCGGCGCGCTGATTGGGCTGGTGGGCGGCACACCGGCGCAGTTTGGGACAAACATGCCGATTGCGTTGGCGATTTTCCTGGCGGCGGCGTTGGGGTGGGCGATGGGCCGTTGGCGCTACGACGTGGGCGCATGGTTCCTGGCGCTGAGCCTGGTGGGCGTGGTACTGATTGTGCGTCTGATCCTGGATACGCCGGGCGGGCTGGTGCTGCTGGCGCTACCTGCCGCAATCGGATCGGTGATGCTACGTCCACGCGCCGGGGCGGTGCTATCGGCGGTGGTATCTGTCGTGGCGCTGCTCGTGATGCAGCAGGGGACGGTGTCACCGGTGGAAGCAGTCATGAGCGTGACCGGCGTGTGGACGATCTATTTCGTCTACTTCGCCGCGTTTCGTTCGGTGGATGGATTGGTCAGTTGGTCGTGGACACACTATCAGCACGCCCAGCATGCCCTCGACGACGTGCGCGCCAACCGCGCCCACCTTCACCAAACACTGGACGATCTTGCCCACGCCAACCGCCAACTGGCGTTGACAAACCGGCGGCTAGCGGCGGCGCAACTGGCAGCGGAAGAAGCGCGCAAGTCCAAAGCGGCCTTTGTGGCCAACGTCAGCCACGAATTCCGCACGCCGCTCAACATGATTATCGGCCTCTCTGATCTCCTCATCGAAACGCCCCACGTCTACGGTTCACAACTCCCTGCCGCACTCCTCGAAGATCTGGAGATCGTGCGGCGCAATTCGCAGCACCTGCTCAGCATGGTCAACGATGTGCTTGATTTGAGCCAGATCGAAGCGGATCGACTCGCTCTGCATCGTACCCGTGTAGACCTGGCCGACGTTGTGGAAAAATCGGTGGCGGTGGTGCAGCCGCTTTTGAGCAAGAAAGAAGTGTCGATGCATGTGGATCTGCCGCCTGATCTACCGCCGATCTACTGCGACGGCACGCGGGTACGGCAGGTTCTGGTGAATCTACTGAGCAACGCCGCCCGTCACACGGAAGGTGGCAGCATCGGCGTGGAAATGCAGCACGACGACTTCGACGTCACCGTTTGTGTACGCGACACTGGGCCGGGCATCCCCGCTGAGGACGTGGCCCACATCTTTGAGCCGTTCTACCGCGGCACCTTTGGGGCGCGACGCAACGAAAGTGGTAGCGGGTTGGGGTTGAGCATCAGCCGTCAGTTCATTCAAATGCACCAGGGTGAAATGTGGCTGGAAAGTGAAGTGGGCGTGGGCAGCGCGTTTTACTTTCGTTTGCCGCTGATGCAGCCGCTGCCCAACCTGGCCGGCGCCGAACGCTGGCTGGTGGAAGAGTGGAACTGGCGCGAACGCACCGAACCGGCCAACCTTCCCCAAGGCGCTGCCAAACCGCGCATCCTGATCGTGGACGAAACCGAGGATTTGCAACAAGCCTTTGGCCGTTTCCACGATCAGGTTGTCTACGATCGGGTGTCTACATTGGCGGAAGCAACCGCAGATCTGGCGCGCTTGCCCGCGCAGATGTTGATTGTCAATGCTGCGTCGGTGCGGCTGCTACACGAACAGATGGCACAGGCGCAGCAGATTGATCCACTGCTGCCGGTGGTGGGCTGTTGTCTCTCTCCCCAGTTGAACCAGGCGTTGGCGGCAGGCGCGATGGGTCAACTACTGAAGCCTATCACCCATGCCGAACTCAACGATGTGTTACAGCGCCTCGATCCGGCCCCGCGTACGGTCCTTGTGGTAGACGATGACGCCGACGCCCGCCGTCTTTTCACACGAATGCTCACGGCAGAACGCCCCAATCTGCGTGTAATCACCGCGGGGACGGGCAGTGAAGCGCTCCAACAGATGCGCGCCGCCGTCCCCGATCTGGTGCTGCTCGACATTATGCTGCCCGACATGGACGGCTGGCAGGTGCTCAAGACAAAGATGACCGATCCCCTGATTGCCACCATCCCCACCTACCTCCTTTCGGCGCAAGATCCAAACCAGGAACCGCTTTCGACAAAAGTGATCAGCTTGAGGATGGGCGAACCGCTGCCGTTTCGGGCGCTGTTGCGCTGTGTGGAGGTGGTGCCGGCGTTATTGAGAGAGGGGACCCCTCCCTAACCCTCCCCGCAAGCAGGGAGAACCCCTCCCTAACCCTCCCCGCAAGCAGGGAGAACCCCTCCCTAACCCTCCCCGCAAGCAGGGAGAACCCCTCCCTAACCCTCCCCGCAAGCAGGGAGGGAACTGTTGACGCGTATACCTCGTCGGTCGCGTTGTAGGAACGAGCGAATGTAGTACCGCATCTTGTACACGTCAACAGTCCCCTCTCCGCCCGCCGCTGCGGCGGATGCGGGGAGGGTTAGGGAGGGGTTCTGCTCTCAGGCAGACATCAGCGCTGTGTTCAGCGCCTGCAACAACGCGCTGCGCCGCACCGGTTTGGCCAGGTAGGCCGACGCGCCCAAAGCCAGGGCCAGTTCTTCTTCTTGGATGACGGAGCAGACAATGACGGGGACAGTGCGCCCCAGGGGATGCTGGCGCAGGGCGGTGAGGAGTTCCCAGCCGTCGGTGTTGGGCAGCATCACGTCGAGGACGATGATGTCGGGGCGCAGCGCTTCCACGGTTTCGAGCAGCGCCGTGCCGCCCGTGAGCGCGGTGACCTGGAAACGGGTCTCTTGCAGGTAGCGGCGGTAGAAGTGGAGCAGATCTTCGTTGTCGTCGACCACGAGGACGCGGACTTGCGGTGCCGCGGGCAAAGTGAGCGTCAACGCAACGGCGTCTTTGTGCGCGGCGATGTCGATTTCGCCACTGTAGGCATGTAGGAGTGCCTGCACAAGTGCGTCCTCATGTAGTTGGCCAAGAGCGGCGTTTGCCCCCCGTAGCATCACGCGCACAGCCCCGTCAACTTGCACCGTTCCTTCAATTTCGCCATTTTCCAAATGACGCGCCCACTCTGTGATGCAGCGCACCAGGAGCTGGCGCAACCCCGACGGGTGGGCGCTGGCCTGCGCGTGGACGTCCACCGCGCCCAGGCGCAGGGTGACACCGCCGGCGGCGAGGACAGGCGACAGCAGATCCACCACCCGCGTCAGGACGTCGGCCACGTCGGCCACGCCTTCGGGGACGTGGCGTTCCAGTGCAGTGAGTTCCTGCTGGAGTTGGGTGGACCAGTCGGTGATGCGCTCTTCGGCGGGGGTTTGACGTTGCCAGAGAATCTGGGCCAGGGCGGCGACGGCGTCGTTCTGCTCGCGGCGGACGTGGCGAGGGGTGATGTGCAGGAGTTGGGCGGTTTCGTCTTGTGTGCGGCGCTGGACGTAGCGCAGGTTGAGCACCTGGAAGAGACGGTGGCCGCGTGTTTCTGCCGGCGCCGTGGGCGGCGGCTGCAACTGTGTCACGGCGTCGATGAGCGCTTGCGACCATTGCATGGCGTCGGCGTGAGGGGATCCACTGAGTTTTTCGAGCAGAGTCGGGGCAGGACGGAAAGCAGGGTCGTAGAGGCGAACGAGCGCAGTCTGGAGTTCTTCCATAAAAGCGTCGAAAGTCGTCATGTCCTGTTCATGTCCGCTATGCGTCCTTGAGGAAGTGGGAGAGGATCGGTATAATGCGGCTACCTCACAGCATTCTAACATGTCCAGCAACACCATTCAATTTCATAGCCAAGATTTTAGAGCCAAGATTCACATTTGAAGTGTATTGCACGTACGTGGGCTTTGTAATGCGTAATCCGTAATGCGCAATTGGTAGAGTTTGATTTCGCGTGGTGAGTACGGCTCCTGTTCTCAACAAACGGGCATACCCATCCACAATCTATATTCCCAACGAATTACGCATTTCTCTACAGCACAACCAGCCCATCTTACCTGCAACTTTCTCACAGACAGGTGTTCGCTATGACCAAAGATTCTCGTATCTCCTCTGTGGTGACGGGTGGGATCGCAGCCGGTGGCGCCGTGCGCGCTGCACCGCCCGCCAAGTCGCGCTGGCAGCGGATGTTCAATGCGCGGGAGCTCAACACGAACCTCAATTTGCTGCTGATGGCGTTGCCGGGGGTGATTCTGCTCTTTGTCTTCGCCTATTTGCCCATGTTCGGGCTGATGATCGCCTTCAAAGACTATCGCTTCAACCTGGGTATCTTCGGCAGTGAGTGGGTGGGGTTCGAGAATTTCCGCTTTCTCTTCGGCACCGACGCGGCGTGGCGCATTACGCGCAATACGATTGTGATGAATTCAATCTTCATTGTGGTCAATACATCGGCGTCTTTGTTGGTGGCGATCCTGCTTAACGAGGTCTTCAAGAGCCGCATGGTGAAGTATTACCAGACGCTGCTCTTTTTCCCTTACTTTATTTCGTGGGTGGTGGCTAGTTACTTTGTCTTTGGGCTGCTCAACGGGAATACGGGGCTGGTCAATCAGGTTTTCGCCGGGTTGGGCCTCGATCCGGTGATCTGGTATCGCGCGCCGGAGTATTGGCCGGCGATCCTGACACTGGCGCATCTGTGGAATGGATTGGGCTTCGGCAGCATCATCTACCTGGCCGGCATTTTGGGGATTTCGCCTGAACTCTACGAAGCCGCCAAGATCGACGGGGCCAACAAGTGGCAGCAGATCCGGTTCATCACCCTGCCGATGCTGATGCCGCTGATCATCATCCTGACGTTGCTGGCCGTTGGCAAAATCTTCAACGCCGATTTCGGCCTCTTCTACTTCCTCCCACGTGACACGCCCATGCTCTACAGCACCACCGACGTCATCGACACCTTCGTCTACCGTTCGCTGGTGGAATTAGGCAACATTAGCATGGCCGCCGCCGCCGGTTTCTACCAGTCGGTGGTGGGCTTCGTCCTGGTGATCCTGGCGAACTGGGCGGTGCGGCGCTACAACGAGGATTATTCGCTGTTCTAGGAAGTGATTGGTGATTAGTGATTGGTGAGTAGGGGGATCTCGTACAGGATCTACAACCGCCTAACCTCGGCTTAACTGCTATTGGACGATTAGGCGATTTCAGAAGCTCGACACGATCCCCCCCACTCACCAATCACTAATCACCAATCCCCCTCCAAAGGAGGCATTCATGGCAAGCACCACACTCACCCGCCGCAAACAGTGGAACGTCTACAAGACGCGTGAACTGCTGAGCAAATTGTCGATCCATCTGGTGTTGATCTTAATCGGGCTGGCCTGTTTGATCCCGATGCTGCTGGTGGTTTCGGTCTCTTTCTCTGAGGAGAAGGCGTTGGCGGTGGCGGGATATCAACTGCTGCCAGTGGATTTTACGACCTTCGCCTACGAGTACATCCTCACGAACCCACAGCAGATCCTACGGGCCTACGGGGTGACAATTTTTGTGACGACGGTGGGGACAGTGCTGGGCTTGATCGTCTGTGCACTGATGGCCTATCCCCTGGCGCGCAAGGACTTTAAGTTGCGCGGCGTGTTGTCGTTCTACGTCTTCTTTACGTTGCTCTTTAGCGGCGGCATGGTGCCCTTCTACATCCTGGTGACCCAGTACCTGGGCTGGAAGGACAATGTGCTGGCCCTGATTGTGCCCTACCTGGCCACGGCGTGGTATGTGTTGATATTGCGTACGTCCTTTGCGCAGTTGCCTACGGAACTGCTGGAAGCGGCCCGCATCGACGGTGCGGGTGAATGGCGCATCTTCTTTCAGATCGTGTTGCCGCTGTCCAAGCCGGTGCTGGCCACGATTGGCCTCTTCTTCATCCTGCGCTACTGGAACGATTGGTTCATGGCGCTCCTGTTCATCAACGATTCGCAGCTTTACCCACTCCAATACCTGCTGCAAGTGTTGATGCGCAACATCAATTTCCTATCCTCTAACCCGCAGACCATGGGCGAACCAATCCCCACCAGTTCGGCGCGCATGGCAATGGCGGTGTTGGCCTTTGGCCCGGCCCTCTTCGCCTTTCTGTTGCTACAGCAGTATTTTATCCGCGGTATTACGATTGGCAGTTTGAAGGGATGACGTAATGCGTAATGCGTAATGCGTAATTGTCAGAAAGGTAGCGACCAAGTCTAGCGCTGGTTGAGTAGCCCGGAGCTTGCGGAGGGCGTTGCGCCATAACGGCTCGCAGACTCGCCTACTCAATCAGCGTCACTAGACCCACCTGTATAGTTACTTACGAATTACGCATTACTCAACAAAGGAGGTGCAAAACCCACAACCAACTCACTCTCCCCCCACCATCGTGTTCACGATACTTTTTCACAGAGGAGACCCCACATGCAGAAACGCACGGTTCAGTTCACTTTTGCTTTGCTATTGATCCTATCAATGTTGTTGGCAGCGTGTAGCCCGGCAGCGCCGGCACCGGCAGCACCCAGCGGCTCTGCCGGCAGTGCCGACACAGGCAGCGACAGCGACATGGTGACCATCCGCTACCAATTCCCCCGCTCCCCGCAACAGGATCTGGAAATGGTGCAAGACGCGTTGAACGAGATCATCACCCCACGCATCGGCGTAGAATTGATCCTCGAACCCATCGATCCCGGCGTCTACAACGACAAGATGCAGTTGGCGCTGGCTTCCGGCGAAGAATGTGACATCATCTTCACCGCGCCGTGGACAAACAGCTACATCACCAACGTCGCCAACGGCGTCCTCTACCCGTTAGACGATCTGCTACCCATCCACGCGCCGGGGTTGTGGGCAAGCATGCCCGAAACCACCTGGGAAGCCGCCCGTATCGGCGATGCCATCTACGGTGTCATCAACCAGCAGATCTTCCCCAAACCCTGGGGCGTCAACGTGCGCAAGGACCTGCTGGAGAAGTACAACTTCAGCCTCGACAATGTCGAACGTTGGGAAGACATGGAACCCTTCCTCGAAGCAGTGCGCGACGGTGAAGGCATCAACCCCGTCTACGCCAATGAGAACTTCAACGGCCTCTTCCGCGCCGGTTACCACGGCATGGTCGAACTCGGCCCCACCGGTGTCACCGTCTACGCAGCCGACGAAGATCGCCAGGTTGTCGGCCTACTTGAAACGCCGGAATTCAAAGATGCAGCCGATCTCACCAAGAAGTGGGTCGATGCCGGCTTCTTCCCGCTGGAAGGGCCGCCCGCTGATCAGGCCGACTCGATGTTCCGCGCTGGTCAGTTCGCCATGAACTACCATGTAGAAAAACCCGGCAACGACATCGAGAATCAGAATCGCTACGGCTGGGAATTCGTGAGCAAGAACCTCACCGATCCGCTGATCCTCGATACCGGCGCGGTGACAGCCACGATGAACGGCGTCTGCGCCACGTCGCAGAACCCCGAAAAGGCCGTAGAGGTACTCGAACTCTTCAATACCGATGTCGAAGTCTACAACACCCTTTCGCGCGGCATCGAAGGCGTCCACTGGGTGTGGATCGACGAAGAGAACAAGGTGATGGGCTTCCCCGAAGGCGTTGATGGCTCCACCAGCCCCTACAACCCCAACGCCGACTGGATGTTCGGCAACCAATTCAACGCCTACTACCGCGACGCCCGCCAGGTGGGCGCATGGGAAGCCACCAAGGCCATGAACGACGGCGCCTTCCCGGCCACCGTCCTCGGCTTCTCGGTCGACACGCAGCCAATCGCCACCGAACTGGCCCAGACCAAGGCCGTGTGGGATGAATACGTCCTGCCCATCCAGAACGGCTGGATCGCCTACGACGAAGCTGCGCCCGACGCCATCGAGCGCCTCAACGCCGCCGGTATGCAGACAGTGATCGCCGAGATCCAGAGTCAGATCGACGCATGGGCGGCGAATCGGTAAAGCGTTAGGGAATGGTGATTAGTGATTGGTGATTGGGATCGTGTAAAGTATCTTTCCCCAATCAGACGGCGATCCCTCTCCCAATCACTAATCACCATTCACCATTCACCTCTTCAGGACAAACACGCAAATGACCACACTCATCGCCACTGTCCCCACCGGTGCGCCGCCACGGTGGGCGGTGATGCAGCGGGCGCTGATCGATCTAATGGATCGGTCGGTTTTTCCATATTTGGAGAAGTACACGCACCCCGATGGATCGCTGATCTGGGCCGATCAATGGCGCAATTCGCGCGACGGGCTGGACGATCTCTACGAGAGCTTTTACAACTGGCCGCTCTTTTACCTGTTGGGCGGCGGGGATCACATGCTGCCACTGGCACAGGCGGAATGGGACGCAATCACGCGGCAAGGCGAAGGCTTCGGGCTGGTGGATCGTGAATACGAGATCGGCTACGATCAGTTCCACCAGGGCGAGAGCTACATCTATTTCTACTTCCTCTGCCTGGCGGACCCCGCCAACGCCGCCAACGTGGAGCGGGCCAAACGCTTTGCCGGTTTCTACATCGGCGAAGATCCTGCCGCACCCAACTACGATGCCGAACACAAAATCATCCGCGCGCCGCACAACGGCAGCCGCGGTCCTCGTTGGGGCTTCACCGAGGGCGAGGAACCGACTTACGGCTGGGCGGCGGGGATGCGCGTCTACGGCCTGCCCTTCACCGACGTCCCCGGCATCACCCACTACGACGATCTCAAAGATCCCGAAAACGCCCGCCGCATGGGGCAGGTGATGCATGAACGCATGGGCCAGGGCGACGTGGCGGGCAACCTCATTGTCACCAGCCTGGTGACCAACGCCTACCTCCTCACCGGCGAAGACAAGTACCGCCAGTGGATCGTCGACTACGTGGGCGCGTGGAAAGAACGCGCCGCCGCCAACGACGGCCTCCTGCCCGACAATGTCGGCCTTTCGGGGCAGGTGGGCGAACACGTGCAGGGCAAATGGTACGGCGGCCTCTACGGCTGGACGTGGCCGCACGGTTTCTACAACATCGAAATGGCCGCAATAGTAGCCGGCGCCAACGCCTTCCTCGTCAGCGGGGACGAAGGCTACCTCGATCTACCCCGTGTGCAGATGGAGAAGATCTGGCAGATGGGTGAATTCCGCGATCCGCGCCAGCTCGACATGAGCCTGCGCCACCACTGGCTGCGTCAACTGGGCGACAGCGACAACGTCTTCGTCGTCCCCTACCGCTACGGCGACGAGGGTTGGTTCGACTGGCAGCCGCTTTCGCCCGTCTACCCCACCGCCATCTGGAACATCACCCAAAACGACGAAGATTGGCAGCGCATCGAAACTTTGCGCCGGAGCGAACCCTACGATTGGGCCGAAGTGCTCAGCTTCCGCAACAAAGAGGACAACGGCCACGAACAGCCGTGGTTGCGCTTCCTGGCCGGTGACAACCCCGACTACCCCGAACAGATCCTGGCGGCGACGTACGAACAGGTCTGCCGCCGCCTCGAAATGATCCGTACCGACGAACAAGATCTGACCACGGTCAACATTCACCACTGGCAAGAGCACAACCCGGTGATCACCGAAGCGCTGGTGCAGTTGACACTGGGCGGCCCGCAGATCGTCTACAATGGCGGCCTGCTGCACTGTCGTGTCCGCTACTTTGATGCAGATCGCAACCGTCCTGGCCTGCCCGCGGACGTGGCGGCACTGGTCAGCAAAATCGAAGACGACCGCACCGTGCTCACGCTGATCAACCTCAGCCCGTTCCAAACCCATCGCGTCGAAATCCAGGCCGGTGCCTTCGGCGAACACCGCTTCGACGCCGTCACCTATGACGTGCGACTCAGCGAATTCCCCGGTTCGCACAAGTCCTACGCTGCGGAGGAGTTGCAGACGACGCCCGAAACCGTGCGCGTGGACAGCCACAGCGTCCTCGTGGAGCTGCCGCCGTCGACGCAGATTACGTTGGATATTGAGACGTCACGGTATGTGAATCAGCCGTCGTATTGAGAGGGACGATAGACGAAGGACGGAAGACGAACGTGGGGCAAGTGCCGGGGACGGTCCAGCGGATCGGGGTATGATGAGCCGGAGACTGAACCGTCCCCGGCACTTTCTGCGTCGACTACTCAACTAATTCAACTGTCTCAGCGGGGCCGTCGAGGAGCAGGCGGAGTTGGTTGGTCACGTTACGGCCCAGCAAAATTTCCGATTCTTGGCTTCCAATCACCAAGACGCCCACCAAGAGATGGGCGCTGATTAGAATGTCTATGTTGTAAATCGGAACGGCCTGTTGACCTCCCCATAAGCCGTAGACAGTCGTTTCTAGATTCGATTCAGCTTTAATTTGGTCCAACAGGCTTACAGGAATGATTGTCACATCTGCGCCGGTGTCAAGCAAAGCATGATGGTATGTTGATCGCTTTCCTGTTACTGGATTGACCAGACGAATTTCAACTGCGGGTATAGGTGGTTGTAGTGTATAACTGAAGGGTGTTTTCATTGTTCTGTAATGCTCGAAGGTGGCGTTAAGCGGACTGACAGATGACGAAATGTACGCATTTCACTGGTTTCATCCACTGGAAAGATGCCAATGACCTTGTTTGGATAACGCTGGCGCACCCGAATCATTAAAGCGCGTTCATCTTTATCCCAGTCAATCAACTGTCCTTGATGGAAGGCTACGTACTGTCCTAAATAGTCTCCGACAAGTTGTGAATGCTGTCGTTGGTAAGCTTCTTGCTCACGGATAAGCGCCTGCCGTTCAAGGTCTCGCACATACTTACGGATGGCGTCATTGACTATGTGAGGAATCACGTTTTCAATCTCAGTACCGCTGCTTTCTTGATAAAGCTCAATCTGTTCAACCACGTCCTCTTCCAACGTAACCGCCTTGATCATGTTGACTCCTTTACACGTAGAGCTACAACCACAGGTACGTTGATTATATCGCATTTGCTCTGCTCCATCCACCCAACCAGGAACCATCCATGAAAATCACCGCCATTGACACCCTCAACCTCTCCCGCATGCACCAGCCCCACGAACAGTGGTTCACAGGACAATACCGCTCCGTCAAAGCCGATTGTGTTATCGTTGTGATCCACACAGACGAGGGGATCAGCGGCATCGGCGAAGCGTGCGCTTACGGCAACCCCACGTTGATGAAAGAGTGGATCGACTGGCTGACGCCCACCCTGCTGGGGAAAGATCCACGCGACGCCTCCATCGTGCCCCACCCCAACTACAAGTCCTGGGCCTTCGACTGCGCCGTGGCCGGCATAGACTGCGCCTGGTGGGATCTGCGCGGCAAGATCGAAGGGAAGCGCGTCAGCGAACTGCTCAGCGACAAACCCATCGAAAAGATCCGCCTCTACGCCTCCAGCGGCTGCCGCTATGACTGGCGCGCCGATCCCCATCAGTTGATCGACGAAGCGCTGGGCTACATCGCAGACGGCTACACCGCGCTTAAATTCCGCATCGGCAGCCACTGGGCCTGGGACGGCGTCAACGTGGACCGCTTCCTGGGCCTCGTGCGCGAACTGGTGCAAGAAGTCGACGGTCGCCTCGAACTCATGCTCGACGGCAACCAGCGCCTCACCGTGGACGAAGCCCTCGTCATCGCCAAAGAGCTGGATCGCCTGGGTTTCATCTGGTTCGAGGAGCCCATCCCCCAGACCGACATCGACGGTTACGTGCGCCTCAACGCCTCCGTGGACATGCCCATCACCGGCGGCGAACAGTTCACCACGCTGGAACAGTTCCGCCCCTACATCGAACGCCACGCCTACGGCATCGTCCAACCCGACATGGGCTGGTGCGGCATCAGCGAGGGCATGCGCATCGCCGAAATGGCCCACCGCCACGGCATCGACTGCTGCCCGCACAGTTGGCACAACGGCCTCATGTGCATAGAAAACGGCCACTTTGTCGCCGCGCTCCCCAATCCGCGCGTCTTGGAACTCTGTATGATCCAGGGTCCATTGCAGTGGGAGATCCTGCAACAAAAGCCCATCGCCGGGGGATACCTTGAACTACCCGACCGTCCTGGCTTCGGCGTGGATCTGGCGGAAGGGCTGACCGAACGCTTCCCGTACATTGAGGGCGGGTACGCGATTCAGGTGCAGCGCTAAACCGAATGGGCACCAAAGATCCGCAGCATCTGGCATAATCGTTCGCGTACACAGGATACGCATAGGTCATCATTTCGGCCAGGACGACCCGAGAGGCATAGGCAAACCCATAGAATCATGGTATACCTGACCCTGTAAGTAGAACCCTCAATTACAGAGAATCTCCGCCCAGACCAGGAGTAACAGGACTATGCCAAGCCGATCTTCTCGACGCTCGCCCAAGACAACTTCGGGCGGTGCATCCCAACGTTCCGCTGGCGGCGCGAACAGCAGACGAACCAGCTACAAGTATGTGATCCAGCGCGCCCAGGCTGATCCCGATTCGCTCAGCGCCGAGGACGTCTTAACCCTGCAACGCACCATTGGCAACCAGTCGACGCAGCGTCTGCTTCAGCCCAAACCAACGCCAGGGACAGGCAATCCATCGCCGCCCAACATCCAACGAAACCTGGCGACGCCGTCGATTCAACGCGATCCCTGGCAACCAGGAGATCGTACACAGGGAACAGGACGAGGTGGATTACAGATCGGCGGCAACCGTCAATGGCAAGGAGGCACAGCCACCGGCGGCACACGCGGTGGAGTCACCATCGGTGGCAGCCGTCAACCAGCCACCACCCCAACCTGGCAAACGGGTACAGCAACTGCCACGCGTGGACGGATCACACTGGGGAACAACAGCGAGGAACGTCAGAAGGAAATCCTCATCCAGAAGATCCGCAACGATTACGGCATCGACATCAACCAGAACGCCGGCATCCAGGCTGTTCAGGATGCCTACCCCAACGCTCCCGACGCCGTCCGTAACGGGCTGCGCGCCCGCGAGTGGACGCTTCAAGAGTTACAAGATGTCGATCGAGCATTGGGCCATTACAGCGCACTGCTTGGGGCCAATCGCCCTGGCGTACTCGGCCTACAGCCCATCACCAGTTTCAGCCGCCTCGAACAGGGGATCGACGAAGATTTGGCGACAGGGGTTCTAGACAACCGCACCGCCGGCGAAACCTTCACCAACAACATCACCATGTTCGATGCAGGTACAGACATCAGGGACTTTGCCGCGAACAAGAACGCGCCAACCGCCGATGAACTCCGCCAAGGTTTCCGCGGCACCATCGAGCACGAACTCTCCCACGGGTTGATCGAATCCATCCCCGTCAACGGCCAGACCATGTTGGAGGAGTTCGCCGACCAAATGGCTTTTTGGGACGATGTGTTCACCTGTCATTACAACGATCCACTGCGCCCAGGCAGCAAACAACGGCGCAGAGAACTTGCCCTAGCCGACGGCACCGAAGCGCCGATTACGGTCTACGGCGCACAGGACGCATTGGAAGACCTGGCCGAAGCCATGATGTTCTACTTTGAAGACCCAGGCAGATTGGCGGCTGAATGCCCGGAACGGTTCGCATTCATCCGTGACAACGTGCAACCAATTCTCGACGGCAATCCCATCGTCTAGGATAGAGGCAAGGATCGTAGATGACACCCCAAAACACATTGACGCAACTACAAGATTGGCTTGCGTGGCGTGACCTCTCTCGCGCCGAAGTCGAAGACAAGTTCAACATCGCCGCCGACATGGTTCAAACCGACACATCCTACGTCCGCGTCGGCGGGCTGGACATGCTGCGCAACCGCGCCGTAGACAAAGGACGCTTCTACTTCCGCGGCACAGAGTTTGTCGTCTACGTGCTCGAAAGCGTGGGCAAGGGGCCGAACACCATCCCCAGCGACGAGATCCTCCAATCTTTGGGCGAGGCGGCGGCTGTCCTCCCGGCTCGTGTGGGCAAACGGTCCAAAGTTCACATCTATCCAGAAAAAGGCATCGCACTTTCTGTGCTGGACAATACCATTCGCCTTCTGGAAATCTTCCCACCCATGAGCTTGCAGGCGTACAAAGACAGCTTCTACTACGAACCAGATCCCTATATTCGTTAGCACCACCACTGTAGCGAAGTCGAACGATGAAAAGCGGAGAGAGCACGCCCTTGTGCGGGTTCACACCGTAAGCGCCGCACGAGGGCGTGCTCTCTCCGCTTCATTTCGTGGATTGCGTTATGATTCCGTTTATCAATTCCCCATCGCCGCATCACCTAGGCCGGAGAAAAGCACATGCAAATCACGTCGTTAGAAACACTCTGTCTATCGCGGATGCATGAACCCGAGCGCCACTGGATCACGGCGCGCTACCGCACCGTCAAGGCCGACTGCGCCATCGTCGTCATCCACACCGATGAGGGCCTTGTCGGCATCGGCGAAGCGTCGGCCTATGGCTGGCCCTTGCGCATTCAGCAGTGGGTGGACTGGCTGGCCCCCACGTTAGTCGGACAAGATCCCACCAATCCGTCCATTGCGCCCCACCCCAACGCCAAGGACCGCGCCTACGATTGCGCCGTAGGCGGCATCGACTGTGCGCTCTGGGATCTGCGCGCCAAAATCGCGGGGAAACGGGTGAGCGAGTTGCTTTCGCCGTCCGCCGCCGACAAGGTGCGCGTCTACGCCTCCAGCGGCTGCCGCTACGACTGGCGCAAGCGCCCCGAACAGTTGATCGACGAAGCGCTCAGTTATGTCGAGCAGGGCATCACCGCCATGAAGTTCCGCATCGGCACCGAATGGGGATGGGATGGCGTCACCGTGGATCGCTTCTTGGGGCTGGTGCGAGAGCTGGCGCAAGCCGTAGACGGGCGCATGGATCTGGCCCTGGACGGCAACTGCCGCCTCACCGAAGAACAATCAATGCCCATTGCCAAGGAGTTGGATCGACTGGGCTTCGCCTGGTTCGAGGAACCTATGCCACGGGACAACATCGACGGCTACGCCCGTCTCTGCGCAGCGGTGGAGATGCCTGTCACCGGCGGCGAAAGCTTCACCACACTGGAAGAATTCCGCCCTTACTTCGAGAAAAAAGCCTACGACATCGTCCAGCCCGACGCCGGCGTCTGTGGCCTGACCGAGTTGATCCGCATCGCCGAAATGGCCGAACACTACGGCTGCAAAATGTACCCGCACAGTTGGCACAACGGCCTGATGGGCATGGCCCACGCCCACGCCATCGCCGCCCTGCCCAACTCCGACATCCTCGAAGTTTGCATGATCCAGGGTCCACTCCAGTGGGGCATCCTCGCCGACCCACCGCAGATCGTGGACGGTCACCTGCGACTGCCCGACGCGCCCGGTTTCGGCGTCACCGTGGCCCAGGACGTGGTGGAACGGTTCCCACACATTGAGGGTCATTACGCTGTGATTGTGGAGAGATAAAACGTGGTGCGTGGTGCGTGTACCAGTAAAGGACACAACCGCGCTGTGGGTGTGTGATGCCGCTAAATTAAAGCGTGCCAATCCAGTATCACTGTCTACACCGGTCCACGCACTACGCACTACGCACTACGCACTACGAATTTCCACACATTCACACCATCTTCACGCGCATAGCTCAGTTCATCCACAGCGCGGCGGGCCAGGGACAACCCCAGCCCGCCGCGTTGGTGTGTTTGCCACTCGGTGGGGAGGACGGCTTGGGTCAGGAGTGTAGGGTCGAAGCCAAGCCCGCAGTCGCGCAGGATGATTTCGATGTGATCCAAATGGATCGTGGCCTCCACATGGAAACCGGCGTCTGGTTTGGGCTGTGGGTGTCCATGTTCGACGATGTTGGCGGCAATCTCCATCGTCGCCCAGACGGCGGCCGCGATGCGAGATGGATGCACCGTCCCAGCTTTGGCAAAGAAGGACGAAAGATCGTCATAAAGCAAAAACAAAATTTCAATCTGAACTGAGTATTGAGCCGCAAAATAGAACGCGGATGAAGCGGATTGGGCGAATGAAACGGATTTATCCTTGAAATCAGGCGTCAAATCCGCCCTGATCCGCTCGATCCGCCCAATCCGCGTTCTATCTCTCCCCATCCCCGATCCCCGCTTCGTTGACATGCTTTCCTGCCCATGTTAGAATCCGCAAACACTCATCACTGGTACTCTAACACAACCACACTGCCGCTCTAGACCAGCCATTCCTCTGGCTGCGCAGCCTGATCTGACTCTTTCTACGTTCAACGTTTCAGCGTTTCAACGTTTCAGCGTTTCAACGTTTCAACGTTTCAACGTTTCAACGTTTCAGCGTTTCAGCGTTTCAACGTTTCAACGTTTCAACGTTTCAACGTTCGAACGGTTGATTGTTCAATATTCACCTCAGACTAACTTTCGTCAATCTAAACCCACCTACAGGAGAGAAGTCAACCATGAGTCATTCCACTTCCAACCAGTTGAGCCGTCGCGCCTTCTTGCGTAGCACGGCGATGGGTATCGGTGCGGTTGCGCTGGCAGCCTGCGCTGTGCCTGCAACAGCACCACAGGCCGGCGGCGGCGACGCGGCTGCGCCGGCAGCTTCCACCATTTCGTTCCTCACCCAGGGCGGCAACCAGGTCTCGTTTGACCGTTACGAACCGCTCATTGCCAATTTCCAGACGGCAAACCCCAACCTCACCGTCGAGCCAATTTGGGAACCGGGTGGCGCGATTGAGGTGCAAACCAAACTCCTCACCCTCATCGCCGCCGGCGATGCCCCCGACGTCTACTGGGCACACAGCTACACGAATTCAGGGCAGGCCAAACGTTCTTTGCAGATGGATCTAGGTCCGTACCTGGAAGCCAACGAGGGCCTGGCCGAGGACGCATGGCTGCTGGCGGCATGGAAAGACTTCCAGGTTGACGGCAAGCAGGTCGGCTTCCCGCGTGAGACGACCAGCACTGTGATGATCTACAACAAGTCGCTCTTCGAAGAGAACGGTGTGCCCCTACCCAGCGACTCATGGACGTGGGCCGATTTCGCCGCCACTGCCGCCGCCCTGACCTCAGGCGAAGGCGCAGACAAGGTCTACGGCACTGCCGACTGGCACCTTAACCGAAACACCTGGATCAAGATGTGGCAAAAGGGTGGCGACGTGATCAGCGAAGATCGCACCCAGTTTACCATGAACCAGGAACCGAGCCTCTCCCAAATCCAGGAAATTTCGTCCTGGCACCACGATCTGGGCGTCCACCTCTCGGCCAGCACAGCGGAAGCGGGTGGCTTCACCACCGCCGACCTCTTCACCACAGGCAAGATTGGCATGTTCCCGCAGTTTTCCGTCTTCTCGGGCATTCTGGCCGCCGAGTTCGATTGGGACATCGCCCACCTGCCCGTCGATGCCGGTGACACCCCCACGACGCGCGTTGCCTCGGCTGGTCATAGCATCTACGCCGGTACGTCCAATGCCGATGCCGCCTGGCAGTGGATGGCCTACCTGGGCAGCGAAGAAGCCTTCCGCCACTGGGTCGATGCCACCGGCCTGGCCGTCCCCTCGCTCAAGGCTGTGGCTGATAGCTTCCTGGTAGACAGCGCCGACATCCTGCCGCCCAGCTCCCAGATCATGCTAGACGCCTTCTCCTACGGTCGCCCCGAACCCGTATCCGGCGACTGGATCGGCGTCCATCGCGAAATCCAGCCAGCCCTCAACTCCATCTATGGCATCGAAAATGCCGATGCACAGGTGGCACTCGACGCCATCGCCGGCCGCGTAGAAGAGTTGATCGCCTTCGTACCGGGTGAGTGAAGAAAGGATTTGTGATTGGTGATTAGGATCGTGTTGAGGTGCTGAAGTCCCCTAATCACTCAATCTCGTTCAAGAGAGATTAGGCGATTAGGCGATTTTAGAGCCTCTACACGATCCCCAATCACAAATCACCAATCACAGCCTGAAAGGCTAAGTCTATGGGTATCCGCTCGCTGACGCAGCGCTGGCAGCAAAACCGAAGGCGACTGCTCTGGTCTGAACAACGCGACGCGTTGATTTTTCTGCTGCCGTGGATATTGGGCTTTATTGCGTTCACGGCAGGGCCGATGCTGGCGTCGCTCTACATTTCGTTTACACGCTGGGAGATTGTCACGCCGAGCCGGTGGGTGGGGGTGGAGCAGTATGTGCGGCTCTTTAGCGACGATCGCTATTGGCTTTCGCTGTGGAACACCAGCTATTACGTCTTTTTGGGTGTACCGTTGCATCTGATGTTGGCCTTGCTGGCCGCACTGGCGATGAACCAGAATTTACGGGGGATTCGCTTCTTCCGCACAGCCTACTACGTGCCGTCCTTAACGCCGGTGGTGGCAAATTCGATCCTTTGGATCTGGATTTTCCACCCGGAATGGGGATTGGCAAATGGTTTTCTAGCCTGGTTCGGCATCGAAGGGCTTTACTGGCTGCAAGATCCCAAGCTGGCCAAACCTGCCTTCATCCTGATGAGCTTCTGGACCATCGGCGGGCAGATGATCATCTTATTGGCCGGGCTCAAAGGCATTCCGCAGTCGCTCTACGAAGCTGCCGATATTGACGGAGCCAGTTGGTGGCAACGATTTTGGAACGTAACACTGCCCTTGTTGACGCCTGCCCTCTTCTTTAACCTGATTATTGCCCTTATCGGGGCGTTTCAAGTCTTCACCCAGGCGTACATCATGACCGAAGGTGGCCCCAACCATGCCACGCTTTTCTATCTGCTCTACCTGTATCGAGCTGCGTTTGAGAACTTCCGCATGGGGTACGCATCGGCGATGGCGTGGGTGCTCTTCTTGATCGTTCTCGTCTTTACCTTGATTCAGTTCCGCCTATCCGATCGTTGGGTCTTCTACGAAGGGGACCTGCGCAAGTGAGGATTTGATCTATGCAACTGAGCGGCAAAAAAGAGGCAGGGACCTTCGTCCCCGCGCCGCGTCTTGGTGGGTGGACGCGCAAACGCCTTCAAAACAACGCAAATTCGTTAATCTGGTATGTTGTATTGAGCGTCTTTGGGCTGGCACTGGCCTTGCCATTGGTCTGGCTTGTTTCCACTTCGCTCAAAACAGGCCCCCAAACCTTCATCATGCCGCCTCAGTGGATCCCTGATCCTGTGGTATGGGAGAACTACCCTCAGGCGTTCCAGGCGGTGCCTTTCCATCAGTATTTCTGGAATACGCTACAGATCGTGGTCTTTGCAACGCTGGGGACAGTGCTGACGGCGTCGATGGCAGCCTTCGCCTTCTCCCGGTTGCGCTTTCCCCTGCGCGAGCCGCTTTTCTTGCTGGTGCTGTCCACCATTATGCTGCCCAGCATTGTACGCCTGATCCCGACGTTCATTGTCTTTCGCCAACTGGGTTGGATCAACACACTGCTGCCGTTGATCATCCCCTACTGGCTGGGGGGCAGCCCGTTCTTCATCTTCCTCTTCCGCCAGTTCTTCATGACCATCCCCTACGAACTGGACGAAGCAGCGCGCATGGACGGTGCAAGCAACTACCGCATCTACTGGAGCATCCTGTTGCCGCTGTCCAAGCCAATCATCGCCACAGTGACAGTCTTTTCGTTTATCAATCACTGGAACGATTTTTTTGAACCACTGATCTACCTGCAAAGCCCACGCAATTGGACAATGGCGATTGGTCTGTTGGGCTTCAGAGATCTGTACGCGACCAGTTGGAACCTGATGATGGCGGCCAGCACCGCCATGATTCTGCCCTTGCTGATCGTCTTTTTCTTCGCACAGCGCTATTTTGTGAGCGGTATTCAAATGTCTGGGATCGCGGGGAGATAACACAACTATGCAAAAAGATCATTTCATCATCGACACCGACATTCATCCCAACACCAGTGCGCAACGGATCATGGACTACCTACCTGAACCGTGGCGCACCCGCTATGCCGGCGGCAACCGCTCGTCTGGCAGCCTGGGCTGGTGGAATCCCAACGGCGTCAACCGCCCCGACGCGGTGACGGAAGACGGAGAGCGCATTGAGGGTGATCCACATCTGCTGGCGCGTCACTTCCTCGATGTCTACGGCATCGACTACGGCATTTTGATTACGGGGGGGACATTGCATTTGGGGCTTTCGCCCGAGGCGGACTATGCGGCGTCGGTGATTTCTGCCACCAACGACGTCATGATCGAAGACTGGCTCCCCGCTGACGACCGTTACCGTTATGCGTTGGCCGTCTACCCGAATGATCCTGAAATGGCAGTCAAAGAGATTCACCGCTACGGCGATCACCCCAGCGTGGTACAGGTGCAATTGCCCAGTGCCTCCCGGATTCCCTACGGGCAACGCTTCTTCCACCCCATCTACCAGGCGGCGGTTGAGCACAACTTGCCTGTGGCGATCCATCCTGGGGCGGAAGGTGTAGGCTTGTCGGGTCCGCCGACATCGGTGGGCTACCCAACCAGCTATCTGGAATGGCATACGGGGCTGGTGGCCAGCTACATTGCCCACCTGACCAGTCTGATCACCGAAGGCGTCTTCAAAAAATTCCCCACGCTCAAGTTTATTCTGGTGGAAGGTGGGATCTCGTGGGTGCCGCCGATTTTGTGGCGATTGGACAAAAACTGGAAGGGACTGCGCATGATGGCGCCGTGGGTGGATCGACTGCCCAGCGAAATCGCCCAGGAACATATCCTGCTCACGACACAGCCCATTGAAGAGCCGGAGAACCCCAAACACCTGCACGCCATGCTCGACATGTTCGACGCCGCCAATATGGTCATGTTCTCCAGCGACTACCCCCACTGGGACGGTGATGCGCCAGACTTTGCGGCGCGCCAGTTCCCGGCGTCGTTGCGCGGGCGGATCATGGGTGAGACGGCGAGCAAGCTATATGGATTGCCCAAAAGAGAAAAGGTGGAAGCAGTAGCAGCGGATTGAGGGGGAGGCTACAGTGAAGATCTCTGGAAGTAGGTGGATTAACCCTATCACTTAACCTACATAATCCCTGTTTTTTCTCAATGCGACTGCGCAAGCAGCCACCATTGTAATT
Source organism: bacterium (assembly GCA_016124945.1). GTDB lineage: Bacteria > Chloroflexota > Anaerolineae > Caldilineales > Caldilineaceae > RI-153. The sequence goes on from WGMT01000066.1 coordinate 53,108, forward strand.
TATCCACGTTCAACAGATGTATCAAAATTGCAGCACGGCATCAAAGTCGTTCCCTATCCAATCTCGTTGAATACGAAAGTAAGCAATTAGGCTAACCTCGATTGTTTGTACCACCATCCGCTTCTCTCGCTCCTCAACACGCTCACACTACAACAAAAAATGCGGCGCCGGATAAATATCCGGCGCCGCTGTACAACAAATTGACTGTAAATGCAGGCTTAGCTGACGACGACAGCCACGTCCTGTGCTTGCGGCCCCTTGGGGCTCTCTACAACCGTGAACTCGACCGCTTGACCCTCATTCAGGGAGCGGTAGCCATTCGCCCTGATGGCAGAGTAGTGAACAAACACATCCCCACCTTGTTCACGCTCAATAAAACCGTAGCCCTTCACGTTGTTAAACCACTTCACATTGCCACGTTCACGCGATTCCATGCGAATACACTCCTTGTTACAACGGGAAAACAACGGCAGTCCGATCAAAGCAAATTCATCGAACGTTGGGCGAAGGCCATTCGTCGGAAGAAGTATGTTGATATGCGGCTGCCACGACAACATAACTTTAACATATGCTAAATAAAAAGTCAATCCAAGTAAGTGAATTACCTACAGATTTCTAATACTGCATCCGAGTAACACAGAGCAATCATAGCCCATTCGTTGGCCGACTACATTATATAGTGGAAGTAGAATTTCAAAACACTTTTTAAGGGCATTAAAGCGAGCAAAGACGAAATCTGTTAACAATATATGGGTTTGGGGAAGCCTTAAACGAGAGTAACTTCTTGGCAATGGCGAACTACGGGGTGGCTAGGCGAGGGGCAGACCCAACATTGCAAAGTGGCACTACGCTAAATCGGGTGGGCTCTTCCGGCGCAAAGTAAAACGCACCGGCCGCTAGAAATTGCTTGGCCGGTGCGTTTCGCTACATTCAGCTTTTGTAGCACAAGATGCTATGCAACCTCCGGCACTGCATAACGGACTTGCAGCGCGAAATGGTGCCGATCCAGCGCAACCAATCCGTCTTCATCCCCCGCCAGGATCGCTCCTTCGGCGGCGCGTAGTACCAACATCGGCGCGCTACCGGTCACAGGCTGCCACGTAACGCCGTCGGCGGAGTGCCAGAGTTCTTCAGCAGCGCTGAGCAGCCAGCCCTCTTCCCAAGCACAAAGCGCGTTGACCTGGTCCGGTGCGGATGACACACGGCTGAACGAGCGCCCCCCGTCCTCAGAGCGCCAGAGACCGTCCATTTCGCTGCCGGCCATGACCACGCCGTCGTTGTGGAAATCAGGCGACACCGCCAGGATCTGATAGACCAATTCCGGACAGTCGGCGCGACGCCAGCCCCGTCCTCCGTTGGGGGAGCGGTAGAGGCCTTCTTCCGTCGCCGCGAAGACAATTTCACGTCGCGGCCAGGGGCCGGTTTGCCCCAACGGCGCCCATGCCAAAGAGAGAATCGTATAGTTTCGCAACCCAAAGTTACACGGCGACCAGTAGCCGCCGCGATCCGTGGTGCGTAGGACACCTTCGCCTTCGGTGCCGGCCAACACCACGCCGCTGTTTTCTACATTCGGATCCGCCGCCAGCACCAAAACTGCCGACTGACATCCCGCCATCCAACCTGCCTGCCAGTTCTGTCCTTGATCGGTGGTGTAGGCCACGCCATACGGGCCACCCCCCACAAGCAGACGCTGCGGCAATGCCAGCGTACAGGCCAGCCGTTCCATCGGTTGCAGCACAGTGAGAAGCGCCCCTGCATCTACCTGAAAAAGACCATGTGGGCCTGCCGCCCATTGCACATCATTGGCTTCAGCAATCGACAAAATGACGGCCATGTTACGGCTCCAGACTTTCTTTGGGTTTGCGATGGTAGACGATGGTGTCGGTGCTCAAGGCCATCAACGCGCCGCTGGCCGCTGTCTCCAGCACAGCAATCAGTACATCGGCCACATCGAGCACACCTGCACTGTAGGCATCGACCATCTGATCGGTCAACGCATCGTAAGCCATAGGCGAACCAGCCAGGCGTACGCGCTCCACCACAGCAGAAGGTGCTTCGTTGTTGCCATTCTGCGCGATCTGGCGCAACGGAGCGTTCAATGCTCGCCGTACAACTTCGACGCCCATCATTTCTTCATCGTTCAGATGGAAAGTGGGGAGCGCCTGCACTGCATGAACCAACGCCGCCCCGCCACCGGGGACAACACCACTTTTCTGCGCAGCGGAAAGCACCTTGACGGCACGCTCGGCGTTGTCGGCGCGTACGGCGCGTTCCGTCTTGGTGGACGCGCCCACTTTGAGCGTGGCCATGCCGCCCGACAGCGCCGCCAGTCGCTTGATCAGCTTGGGTCGGTCGTCGTCGTCTTGGGGCAGGGGTTCGAGTTGGGCGCGCAGTTCAGCCATCCGCTCCTGCACCGCCACCGTCTGAAGTTGCTCAGGGAGGATCTGAAACATCTTGGCGTCCACTTCGGCACGCAGGGCGGCGCCGACGTGTTCCGGCTGCACAGACTCTACCGACGGCGTAAAGCCACGCCCCAAGACGGTTGCACCGGTCAACAGTGCCAGGTCGTCCAACGCTGTACGCCGTTCATCGCCCACCGCCTTCAAGGTGACACCCACCAGCGAGAGCGTCTTCTTTTCGGCTTGCTGGTTGGCTACCAGGGTATGCAGCGCCGTATCTTTGAACGAGTGTGCCACAATCGCAAGCGACTTTTTGCCTTTGCTGATTGCCGCCTGCATCAAGGCCACAATCTCATTGGCCTTGGTTAAGGGCGCTTCGGAAATGGCGACGGCACAATCGGTGTGGATTGCCCGTTTGTGTGTGGCGTCGGTGTAGAGGAGATAGCTGGCAATTTGCGCTTCGTAGTTGGCCCCCGGAAAGTAGACACGTTCCAGGTAGGGAGCGACAAACTTATCGACATTGACTCGCGCATCTTCGCCCAACAAGTAACTCATCTCGCCCAGGATCGCCGCCAGCGGACGTTCCTTGACAATGGTGTAGGCCACAGCAGCCAGTTCGTCTTCATTGGCTACAGGACGGGCCTCACTGCGGATATAGTCATTCACGGCCTGAATGGCCGCACGAACACCGCTGCTGATCCACACCGGGCTGGCCCCGGCACTGGTCATGCGTAGCGCTTCGCTGAAGATCGACTGGGTGAGCAGCGCTGTGGTGGCGCCGCCGTCGCCGACGCGGCCCGTCACCTTCCACACCAGATTGCGCATCAGCATCGCGCCAATGTCGATCCGGGGATCGCCCAGGCTGAGGATGCGCCGCACAACCGTGGCGGAGTCGTCGAGCATTTCGGGCATGCGGGAACGGTCGCGATCATTGATCACGAGCCCGCCTACCGGTCCTAGCGTGGGGGCGAGGAGGCGGGCAATGGCATCAATCCCCGCCTTAAAATGCTTGTGTGTCTGATCCGGACCAGCAATGGTGGCCCTGCGTCTTCCATTACGTTTCACAGAAACACCTACCGTTCTGTTGGATGGAACAGTGCTTGCATGGTTGTTGGGTTATGGTCCAGTCGGTGGGACGACGGACGATAGACGACGGACGACGTGCTTGTCGTCGTAGACATTCTACAGAGGTTGATGGCGCTGTCAAAAAGGAAGCCCTTCTTGTTCGCTCCTTCTGAAATCCTCTCAATCTGCGAAATCTGTGGAACTAACCTGGGGTCATGCCCAAAGATGGGCATATTTGAGGCCTGAACCTGTGTTAAAAAGGACGACGGTTTCATCGGGCTGGATCCAGCCTTTTTCGAGCAGGTGGATCTGTGCCGCCAATGTGGCTGAGCCTTCAGGGGCAGGGAAGATGCCGGTGTGTCGGCCCATCACTTTGGCGTAGTGGATCATCTCTTCGTCTGTTACAGTGATGGCAATGCCACCGCTCTGGCGCAGCGCCTGCAAGATCAGGAAATCGCCCACCGCCGCGGGGACACGCAGCCCATCGGCCACTGTCTTTGCGCCCTGCCACGGCTCGGCAAACTCTGTCTCTTCTTCGAAGGCGCGTACCATGGGCGCGCAGCCTGCACTCTGTACCGTTACCATGCGTGGGCGTTTGCTACCGATCAGCCCCATCTGCTCCATTTCGTCGAAGGCTTTCCACATGCCCACGAGGCCCGTACCGCCACCCGTAGGATAGATGATCACATCGGGCAGCGTCCAGCCCAGTTGCTCAGCCAGTTCGTAGCCCATCGTCTTTTTGCCTTCGATGCGATACGGTTCTTTGAGCGTGCTGACGTCGAACCAGCCGTGCTGCTGGGCACCTTCACGCACCTTGACGCCACAATCGGTGATCAGCCCGTCGACCAGTGTCACCGTTGCGCCAAGCTGTGCACATTCGACACGGAACATCATCGGCACGTCAGCAGGCATGAAGACGTGCGCCTTGAGACCGGCGGCGGCGGCATAAGCGCTCATGGCGCCTGCCGCGTTCCCGGCACTGGGGATGGCGATCTCTTTGGCCCCCAGTTCCAAGGCCCTGCTAACGGCCATTGCCAACCCTCGCGCCTTGAAACTGCCGGTGGGGTTGAGCGATTCGTCTTTGATGAGGGTGTTGGGGCAGCCGATTTCGTTGCCCAATGTCCCGGCGCAGACGAGCGGCGTCCACCCTTCGCCCAGCATCAGGCGGGCGTCATCGCGCTGCACCGGGAGCACTTCTTCGTAGCGCCACAAGTTGGCCGGGCGCGTCTTCAGTGCGGCAGGGGTGAGCGTCTGCGCCGCCTTCGCCAGATCGTAACGGGCCAGCAACGGTTTGCCACAGGCCGGGCACAGATTCATCAGTTGATGGGCGTCGTAGGTTGCGCCGCACTTGCCGCATTCGAGATGGGTGAGCGTCGAAAGCGTCATGCAGGTCCTCCGAAAAGGGAAGAATGATGATTGATGAATGGGTAGAGCCAGTGCTGAGAGCATTGGAATTGTCCGGGTTGCCGCACCACGCACTACGCACCACGTCTTTTGTCCCAGACTTCAGGGTTGCAGACGTCTTTGGGGCGTTGGCCGGAGAAGAATTCCACCAGCCGCGCCACGGCCATGTGCTCAATGCGGGTACGCCCTTCACTGGTCAACGAGGCCGTATGCGGCGTCACGAGGACGTTGGGATGGTTGCGCAGTCGCGAATCAACCGGCAGCGGCTCGGGATCGAAGACGTCCAGCGCAGCGCCGGCGAGTTTGCCGCTTTCCACGGCGGCGAGGATGGCGGCGTCTTCGACCAGGGGGCCGCGGGCTACGTTGATCAGGAAAGCGCCGTCTTTCATCCTGCCGATGGTGGCGTTGTTGATCATGTGGTAGGTGGTGGGAATGGCCGGAGCGTGTAAGCTGAGGAAATCGGCTTCGGCGATGACTTCGTCCTGTGTGCGCAGGACGACGCCGAACGATGCCGCCTCATCCACGGTGACAAAGGGATCGCTGCCGATGACGTGCATGCCCAGCCCCAAGCCGCAGATGTGCGCCACACGCCGCCCAATCCGACCCAGGCCGATGAGGCCCAACGTCTTCCCCTGCACTTCGCAGCCCATGAGGATGGTGCGCGGGCCGAACTTGCCTTCGGCCATGTTGGCGTCGCCCTGTTTGATGCGCTTGGCTAGTGCCAGCAACATCGCTACCGCATGTTCCGCAGTTGATTCGGTGGGGCCGTCGGGCGTATTGCACACAACAATACCACGATCGGTTGCGTCAGCTAGATTCACATTGTCAATGCCGATGCCGGTGCGGTTGACAATCTGCAGATTGGGCAGTTGATCAAAGAGTGCACCATCGTAGCGAATCCCCGACGAAGCCAGGATTGCCTGCGCCTCTCCAGCGTTGGCAATGGGCGAGGCAGGCGACGCCGCTGGGTAGAGTAAGGTGACACCAGAGAGTTGATCCAGTGCATTGGACGTAAGCGGGGCTTCGATCCAAACGTGTGTCAGCCAACGTTTATGTTTCATAAGTAGGCAATACTCTCCACTTCGCTATGGCGGCAGGTGATTTTCAGGTGACGACGCACCCAGGCATTGGCCGCGGTGCGGTCCTCCTGATTGATCGTGCGCAAACCGATATCAGCCACGGTACGAATGCGGTCGGCACGGTTTGCGTCCTGCTCCTGCTTGGTAAGCTGCTGCTCCAGTTTGCTGATACGAACGTGTAGTTTGGCTTCACGCTCTTCGATGTTGGTCAAGGCAACGGCTAGATCATCTTCGGTAATCTGCTGGAAACGTGTGTAGACTTGCAAGAGGCGCTGGCGTTCTTCCTTCAAGTTTATCAGTTCTGCTTTGGCTTGTTCGATAAATGCCCTGGTTTCAACAGTAGCATCTTGAGGGTGGCCCACGACAATAGAAAAGAAGTCCGCATTCCCCAGACGTTGAATATCGGCAGTGACAGCGTCATGTATTTTACGTTCGCTGATGTAGTGTGGGCAATTGTCTGTCTGGCAACGATAGCCATAGTAACCCTGTCGGGCAATGCCCCACATGCGCTTGCCACAGACGCCACAGTAAACAGCCTTGGCATAGATGTATTTGTACTTGCCGCCCCGCTTGAAGTGCTTGCCACGGCGCCGACGTTCGGCCTCGATGGCATCGGCGGTTTCCTGGCTGATGATGGGTTGCCACTGCCCTTTGCTGACTATGGTCTCACGGGTGCTGCGTACATTGTACTCGTTCCAGCCCGCATAGCGCTGGACTCGGCCAAAGAGTTTGGAGAGCCTGCCGATCTTCCACTTCCCCGTTCCATTCGGCGGGGGAATATCACGTTCATTGAGATCATCACAGATAGCCTCAAAGGTCCAGCCTTCCGCCAAGTAAACACGAAAAGCCCAGCGTATAACCTCGGCCTGGGCCTCGTTGATTTCGTAGCGGTCGCTGCCGTCCACAGTCAGCACTTTGCGATAACCGTAGGGTGGCGACTTGGGAAACAATCCTTTGCGGACGCGCTCCCTCATCCCCATTTGATGACGGTGCCTTAACTTCTCCACCTCACGTTGTGCGCCTACGCTCTTGATTGCACCCAGCAGCATATCATCATGGCTCGTAGGCTTGTGCTCTAAGGTGACAGGCGGGTTTTCCGTCTCATAACAGAGGATGCCTGCTTCCTCGCAAAGACTGACCACGGCCATAGAGAGTGATGCCTTACGCCCCAGGCGGGAGCGGTCAAAGTAAATAAGTACGTCAAAGGCTTGTCGCTGAATGAGATCATAGAGTTGCTGGTAGGCGTTAATTTTGCGGCAAGCCTCTTCAAAGAGGACGATGGAACGGGATTCGCCGGGTACAACCAGTTCGGCCACAAGCTGCCCATTGTGCCGCTCGATATGTCGCCTGTTCTCGGCCAACTGATCATCAAGAGATATTTTCTTGGCTTGGGGCAAGCTGCTGACGGCTGCCCAGGATACGAAGCGATTCATGATTTTATCCAAATTGCGAGAAGACTTCACTTTCAGTATACTGAAAAGACATCAGAACAAATGTTCTGTTTTTTAAGGAAACAAGGTACACTGCGGTGCAACAGAAAGAACGAAAGCAGAGCAGGCGGCGAACGTTACGTTCTGAATTTATGGCCTTGCCCAAGAAGCGAAAAGAGGCGGTGTTGGAACGGTTGATACGCCGGTTGTTTTGGCTATCCGGCTCTTCTTTGCTGCTGCTGCTGATCCTCTTGGTTATATTCCTGGAGCGCGTCTTCCATTTCACTCTCTAGCTCTTGGAGCAGTCCCCGTTTCTCGGCTACCCGCATCAACGCATCATAGCGGGCCAGCAGTGGATCTTCAATCTGCTCTTCTTCTATCTCCAAGAACACTTCCGCAATGGCGAAAAGGTCTGTCCATCGCCGGGGCGACAATTGAGTAAGCAGATTCACAAATTCCCACCACTGCGGTGGGAAATCTTTTTGGCGCGGAATGGGATCGTCAGACAGGCCGGCCAGGTAGTCTAAAGAGACATTATAGAACTCAGCCAGGTTAGCCAGTGTATAGAATGACGATATTGACTGTCGGTCACTCTCAATATTGTAAAGGTATGGCGCGCTAATCGGCCTGCCTGCTTCTTCTAAGGCCCTAATTGCATCGGAGACTTTCTCGTACCCCGCCTGAATTCTTGCTTTTTGTAGTTTCTCCCCAAGGCTTGTCTTCATAGAAATTATTCTAACAGAAAATGTATCCACGTTTGCCCCCCCAATGTATTGACAAAATTATCTAAATGAGATAATATTTACCCATAAGTTATCTTATTCAGATAGGAACGGTGATATGGACGAACTTTTTACATTCCGCCTAACCCCGCAACACAGACAGGCTCTCGAAAAATTGTCGGATTTCTACGGCGAGGACATGTCAAAGGTCATCCGTACGCTCATTCGAGAGAAGGCAGAGGATTTGCACATATGGCCCATGCCGACTGTGCAGAACGAAAGTGAAAAGGAACTTTCCCTATGAACACGCTGACCATTCACCCCACTGAACCGAACCTTGCAGCCGATGAGTTCAAACCGCAACGCATAGAGTCCTGCTCAGAATGCGCCGAGCTTGCCGACATCGCGTGCGGGATGGATTACGAGACTTGGCGAGAACTGTATGGGATTGAGAATGCGCCGGACTTTTACGAATCCACCCAGCCGTGGAGTTACTGAGATGCAACGTCACCAGTGGCGAAACGCATTGATGGCACGGCAGAAGGAACTTGAGGCCGAGGGACTCAACGTGGTGTGGGTCGATGCGCCGGAACACCCGATGGGCTGTTACCTGCGAGTTTGTCAGCGTGAGATTAGTGAAGCGTTCTTGGAGGCGATACAGGATGCTGCTGGACATGGCGTTGATGTTCTTCCTGTTGTGGGTGGTTCCGTTCGTGGTGCTGAGCCTGTTGGAACACCTGCTAAGGCGATGGTACGCGAACGATGAACAGTGAGTGGGTTCTTGGCTTGTTGTTGGCTGGTTTCTGGGGGATTGTTTGGGCCCTGGTGCTGCAACTGACGCCGTGGGGCCGGTGGGCGGCAGTGCGCCGCACCTGGTTGACGGTTGTGATTGGCGTCGGCGGCACCCTGGTGTGCGGACTGGTCATCTTCTCCTGGAAAACGGTGTTGGGGTTCATCGGGCTATTTGCCTGCTCAAGCCTGGGCATCATCGGGCGCAGTTTGATCAACGAGTGGCACCAGGATCGTAGCTAAGATGGCACGTCCCCACCTGGAGACACAGGCACTACGCCGAATTAGTGAACTTTCGACGGAAACAACGGAAGAGCTAGAGGCAATCGTGAACTGGGCAGAGACAGAAATGAGCATTGCCCAGGATGCCTTTGACAAGCCCCGGCAGGGACGGGTGGGGCGGTTGCTGGTGAATGTGTCTCGATTGACTCTGCTGCTATCCAAGATTCAACAAGAAACGACAGAAGGGAGGTGAGGCGAATGTTGTTTGTGAATTGGAATAGCTAATCACATTCTTTGACCAGACCAGACTAGAGAAAGGACAGATGCCGTGAACATCCAAGAAATTCTAGAGAAGCACAAGAAGTGGCGCAGGGATGAAGAAGGCGGGAAACGCGCGAACCTGCGGTCCGCGAACCTGCGGTCCGCGAACCTGCGGTCCGCGGACCTGCGGTCCGCGGACCTGACGGGCGCGGACCTGACGGACGCGGACCTGACGGGCGCGGACCTGACGGGCGCGGACCTGACGGGCGCGAGCCTGCGGGACGCGAA
>WGMT01000071.1 GCA_016124945.1 bacterium
CCGCTTCGGTCAAATCCATGAACCTCTGTTGATTTTCATGTTTCTGACACGCTCCACCACACACTTTGTTCGGTGGGCCGACTGCTGATTTTATCGGAGACTCTCTTTGAAGTCAAATCGAGAACGCTTCAAATGTTTTTAAGTTTCTAGTTTACTTACACTTTCAAGCGAGATCGGGTATAGTAGATAGGACCATTTCGCCTTTACTTACACCTGACTGGGTAGCAAAAATGACGGACCAACCCAAGAAAAGAATTGTCGTCGTCGACGATGAACCGCGCATGGTGCGCTTTGTGAAAATGAATCTTGACCTCGAAGGATATCAGACCCTTGAGGCCAATGACGGTTTCCAAGCGCTGGAAAAAGTGCGCGAATATCAGCCAGATCTCGTCCTCCTTGATGTGGAAATGCCTGGCCTTGATGGCTTTGAAACGCTGAAGCGGCTACGCGAGATCAGCGAGATTCCCGTGATCATGCTCACGGTCCGCTCCGATGAGGACGACCGCATCAAGGGCCTCGATTTAGGCGCGGATGACTATGTCACCAAGCCATTTAGCCCGCGTGAGTTGTCGAGCCGAATTCGCGCTGTGCTGCGTCGCTTCGAGCAAACAAGCAGTCGCCCCGAAGACCAGATCCTCAAGATCGATGAACGTCTGCAAGTGGACATGCAACGCCGCGACGTCATTGTGGAAGGTGAGCGCATGAGCCTGCGTCCCACCGAGTACCGTCTGCTCTACAATCTCATTGAAAATGCCGGCTGGGTGGTGCCCCATGAAGTGCTTCTCACCAAAGTGTGGGGACACGAATATGTCAACGACAATCACCTGTTGCGCCTCTACATTACCTACCTGCGCAAAAAGATCGAGGAAGATCCCTCTGATCCACGCTACATCTTCACCGAACGCGGATTGGGATATCGTTTCGTTGACTACCGTAAACTTTAAGCCGCAAACTTAAAGCAGAGTCGATCCATAAAGCCACAAAAAGCACAATTTATCCACAGATTACACAGATTTTCAGGATTTCCAGAGAACTGAAAGTAAGCAAACCATGGCGCCGAACTTTATCGTCTTTCTCACCGATGATCAGGGATATGGCGATCTGTCGTGTATGGGTGCGACAGATTTTCGTACACCGCATCTGGATCGCCTGGCCCAGGACGGGGCGCGCTTCACCTCCTGGTATTCGAACTCGCCGGTGTGCAGCCCGTCCCGCGCCGCACTGTTGACAGGACGATACCCCGGCAACGCCGGCGTGCGCGCCATCCTGGCCGGGCATCGCACGGCGACTGGGTTGCCCCAATCATCGCCGACGATTGCAACAGCGCTGCGCCGTCAGGGCTATCAAACATACATGGCAGGCAAGTGGCATCTGGGCGTAGACGATGCTGCCCGTCCACACAGCCACGGCTTTGATCATTGGTACGGCTTCCTGGCCGGCTGCATCGACTACTATTCGCACATTTTTTACTGGGGTATGAACAAGCCGGGGCCAGGCATCAACCCAACCCACGACCTTTGGGAAGATGATCGTGAAATCTGGCAAAACGGGGAGTACTTCACCGAGGCAATCAGCGCAAAAGCGATTCAATATTTGCGTCAGGCAAAAGAGGACGGACGTCCCTTCTTCCTTTATGTGAGTTACAACGCGCCCCACTACCCCATGCACGCGCCACAAAAATATATGGACCGCTTCGCCCATCTGCCTTGGGATCGGCAGGTGATGGCGGCCATGATCAGCGCTGTGGACGACGGCGTGGGCGAAATCATGGCCGAATTGACCCGTCTAGGCCTCGCCGACAACACCTGCACCGTCTTCACCGCCGACAATGGCCCCTCCCGTGAAAGCCGCAATTGGCTTGACGGCACGCTCGACCCCTACTACGGTGGCAGCGCGGGCAAACTGAAAGGACACAAGTTCAGCCTCTACGACGGCGGCATTCGCGTCCCTGGGATCATCCACTGGCCTGGGGTCATCTCAGGGGGGCAGGTACGCCACGACCCCTGCGCCAGCATGGACGTCTTCCCCACGTTGCTGAAGGCTGCCGGCGGCGATCTGAGCGGCTACGAGATCGACGGCGTCGATCTGCTTCCGTCCCTGATCGATAGAAAGCCGTTGCCCGAACGCACCCTCTTCTGGGAAATGGAAGACCAGACCGCTGTGCGCCGCGGCCGGTGGAAATTGGTGCTTAACGGTCGCATGGTGGAAGGCGCGCCGCTCGAGGATGCCGTCCACCTCTCCAATCTGGATGACGACATGGGCGAACGGGTCAACTTGCGCGAGGTCGAACCGGAGCGGTCCGCCGAGCTCACAGCGCTGGCGCACGCCTGGCGCGATGGGATCGAGGATCGCTGGACAAGTGAATTCTCCGTTGAGCGACAGGGTACTGTCACCCTCTAGCCGACCCCAAAACACAAACAACTAAGATTCAGTGAGAATGGAACGGATCTGCGGTTCGTTCTCGGTTCCCCATGCCTTGAGCGCTTCGAGCAGCGGCGTTAGTGTGCGGCCAAAATCGCTTAATGCGTATTCTACGCGCGGCGGAACCTCGGGGTATTGGGTGCGTGTGATCAGTTCATCGCGTTCTAGTTCGCGCAGTTGCTGGGTGAGCATCTTTTCGGTGATGCCAGGCAGTCCGCGCCGCAGTTCCCCAAAGCGCATGGTACCGTTATAGAGTTTCCACAAAATACGCGCTTTCCAGCGTCCACTAAGGAGTTCTAAGCCGGTTTCGACAGGACAGATGTGCGTTCTGCGTAGGGTAGCGTGATCCATTCTTTCCTCCATCGTCGTTCTCTCCATACTTACCATTTGGATAGTACCTATCTAAAAAGTCAGTACTTGAATTTCCATCAGTGTACCCGTATTGTCTGGTCTGTCAATCAAAACCACCAGATTTACGGAGAAACTTATGTCTGCCACGCTAGACATCCTCAATCCTACCCAACCGAAACGGGTATTGATCATCGCAGCCAATACGGCTGTGTCCAAACAGACCGGCTGGCCCATCGGGTTCTGGGCAGGAGAGTTGACCCATCCTTACTGGGAATTCACCGAAGCCGGATATGTCGTCGACATTGCCAGCCCTGATGGCGGTGATCTGATGGTCGACGGTTACAGCGATCCGCGCGATCCCAGTGGCTATTCCGCCGACGATCTGATCAGCCTGGGCTTCCTTACCTCCCCCAAACATGTCGCTCTGCTCAAAGAGACGCAGTCGCTACAAGAGAGCTCCTGGCAGGATTACGACGCCATTTTCCTGGTGGGTGGGCAGTCGCCCATGTATACGTTTATCGACAATGAGCCTTTGCACCAATTCGTCGCCGATGCCTATGCCGCGGGGAAAGTGGTGGCTGTGGTCTGCCATGCAACTTGTATCCTGCTCAAAGTGAAAGACGACGCCGGGCGGCTGCTGGTGGACGGCAAAATGTGGACGGGTTTCGCCGATTCGGAAGAACAGTTCGCCGACAGCTTTGTGAATATGCGCATTCAGCCTTTTTGGATCGAGAGCGAGGCGCGCAAACTGCCCAATACCAACTTTGTGGTGAGCGGGAGGTTCAAGTCTTTTGCGGTGCGCGACGGTCATTTGATCACAGGACAACAGCAGTATTCCGGGGCGGCGGCGGCGCGGTTGGTTATTCAGGCATTGGGCCTCTAAAACACAATTGGGCATCTAAAACACAATTGGGCATCTAAAACACAGAGGAGACAACCATGGAAATCGGTATCATCGGCGCGGGGAATATTGGCAGCACCCTTGGGCAAAAGTGGACGGCGGCAGGGCACACTGTCCTTTACGGCGTGCGCAACCCCGCGGACGCCAAGTTTGACGAGCTACGCCGTTCGGGCGCAGTGGTTTCGGTGGGCGAAGCGGCAAACGCAGGTGAGGTGATCGTGCTGGCGCTGCCCGGTGCGGCCGTGATATCGTTTGCGGCGGAACACGCAACTGCGCTGGCAGGGAAGGTGATCATCGACGCCGCCAACAATGTCGGCGGCGTCGAGATGAACAGTCTGGACGTACTGGCGAAAGCGATCCCCTCGGCGCAGTTGGTACGTGGGTTCAGCACACTGGGATGGGAAAACTTCGCCGATGCGCAAATCGACGGCGTACAGGTGGATCTGTTTTACTGTGGTGATGCGGCTGCACAGGCAACAACGGAACAACTGATCACAGATGTAGGATTGCGTCCTGTTTATGTGGGCGGAATAGAAACTGTCGGCGTTGTGGACGGGATGGCGCGTCTCTGGTTCGCGCTGGCCTTCGGCCAAAAACAAGGACGCCGCATCGCCTTTAAGCTGCTTCAATCATCTTGAGCGCGGCGCGCATGAAGCCCAATGCGTAGGCCATGCCGGCATGCCAGGGCGCGTCGCAGAGAAGTAGCGGCGTGTGATCGGGGATCAGGACACCGTCGAAGCCGTTGCGGTGCAGGATCTGCATCACCTGGATCATGTCGGTGTCACCTTCGTCCACGAGCATTTCGTGGTAGTTGGGCGCTTTGCCGCTGACATTGCGGAAGTGGACGTAGCCGATGCGCCCGGTACGGCTGTAACGATCCACCATTTCATAGATGTCTCCGTCGGGCATCTCCGAAAGGGTGCCCACACAGAATTCCATGACGTTGGCGGGGCTGTCGCTCAAGTTGAGGACGCGCTGATAGCCGTCGGGATTGTGGACAAGCCGCGCCGCATCGCGCAAGGTGGGCAGCGGCGGATCGTCGGGGTGGAGGGCCAGTTTCACGCCCGCTTCTTCGGCCACCGGCAACATTTCGCTTAGGAAGTCCTCGAAGCGTTGCCAAATTTCCTCGGATGAGACAGGCGGCACCACCGCTTTGGGGTTTTCAGGATCAAACTGTTCGAGATCGTAGACCATATTCCACACCATCCCGGCGGGGATCGGCGTCTGTTTCGGGTTCTCGAAGCCCACGGAACGGGCGCCACCGCGCGCATACGGCCCTTCCACGCGGCCCCAGACACCGGCGACGGTGAAGCAGTAGCCCATAATCGGGATGCCCAGTTTACCCACATCGCGCAGGATCTGTTTGAGGTGCTCCATCTGTTGCTTCTTCTTCGGCCCGTCGAGCAGCACATCGTACCAGTGGGCAGGGGCGAAGTTCTCCAGCGCTTCCAGTTCCAATCCTTCGGCGTTGATCATCGCCTTGAGATCGCGCAGCCCTTCGTACGTCCAAATCGGGTCATCGGGATCGGAGTAGCCGAAGCCGGCGGCGGCTCGATCCGACGTGATGATCTTCTTGCCTTTGGCAAACTCGCCGGGGATGTGCGCCACAATGTGCGTGGCGCCACACTGTTTGGCAAAGCGGACATTCTCAGGGGTGAGGATGTCGCGGTAGAGACCGAGTCCGAGTTTCATTGGGTTGTCCTTTGGTGGCAGATAGCAGGTAGCAGATAGCAGGTGGCAGGTGGAGTGTCATGGTTTTTGCGTCGGTCGTCGGTCGTCAGTCGTCAAATTCCCCACCAGCGCGCGTAGATCGATGATAGCTTCTCCAATTCGGCCAGGGAGACCCATTCTTCGGCGCCGTGGGCTTGCTCGATGGAGCCGGGGCCAAGGACAACACACTCCGACGCCACATCGGGATAGGCCCAGGCGTTGGTGCCGTAGGGGGCGACGGTGGGCGCCTGACCCGACCATTCCGCGAGTTGGGCCAGCCACGCCGAGTCGGGCGATTGGTAGAAGGCGTCGAGGACGAGCAGATCCTCGCTGGTGATGGGCAGTGGAGATGCGTCTTCGGCCAGCGCGCGCAAAGACGCAGCCACCGTCGCCGCGGTTTCACCGGGGACGATGCGGCGGTCGAGCGCGACACGGCAGCGTTCCGGCACGATGTTAATGCCGTCGCCGCCATCGATCTGGGTGACAGTGAGCACAGGCGGCCCCAATGGCGAGGAGACGTCCTGAATGCGGCGGTGTTCGGCGTCCAGCGCGTAAACGATGTGGGCGGCGGCGCTGATGGCATTGCGCCCCAGGTGCGGCTGTGACGAGTGCGCCGCCTGCCCGTGGACGGTGAAACGCTGCCGCACGACGCCTTTGTGGCCATGGATTGGGCGGCACAGCGTCGGCTCGGCCACGAGGAGTTGATCGATGTGGATCTGCTGTTCGGTGAGCCAGCGGGCGAAGTTGGGTGCGCCGGTTGCGCCCACTTCTTCGTCGGCGGTGGCAGCGATGAGCAGCGAATCGCGCAGCGTGACGCCCTGCGCCTGCACCGCTTCGAGCATCGCCAGGATCACGCCCAACGACGCCTTGGTGTCCACAGCGCCGCGGCCGTAGACGCGTCCTTGTGTGGTTTGACCGGAAAATGGATCCGCGGTCATGTGCGCCACGCCCACGGTGTCGGTATGCACATCGACGGCGAGCCAGCGTCCTGATTCCCCGCGCCAGATGCCGTAGACGTTGGGTCGCCCCGGTAGCGCCTCGTGCACGTGGACCTCACCGCCCAGCGCACCGAACCACTCAGCCACGGCGGCGGCGATGCGTCCTTCGCCCGCTTCACCGCTGTGCGCTCCGGCATACTCAGGGGCGACGCTGGGGATCTGGACGAGACGGGAGAGCCACAATCCTAGCGAACCTTGAGTGGGTAGATTCATTTTTGCTCCCTGGAATGGAGAATGAATGAAGAATAAAGATTGGGTGGTGTGTGTTGTCAACGCAACAGGCATCCCATCTCGATGACAACGTACTGTTGCCATTCTTTATTCTTTATTCTTCGTTTTTCATGTCAACATTGTTTCCGCGATGGCTTTATACCCCTTCGCCGCGCCTAGCAGATCGGCAATCATCAACTTTTCGCCGACGATGTGGGCGTCGCTTTCTTGGCCGGGGCCGAAGCCGATGGTGGGGATGCCGACCACGCCCGCGCTCCAGGCGGCATTGGTGCAAAAGCGGTAGGCGCGTGTGGTGGGCTGAAGACCGACACCGGTCAGCGCGCCCAAGGACGCTTGCACGAAGGCGTCGTCTTCAGGGAGCAGCCAGGCGGGGAAGAATTTCTCCTGGGTGAAGGTGTAGCCGTTGTAGCTGCTGTATTGGCCGACGCCGATGCCGGCGTTGAGGCGGATGTCACCTAGTTCGGGGCGCTCGGTGATGCTGCGCAGCACGTCGTCGGCGCTTTCGCCGGGGAGCAGGCGACGATCATAGGTGACGCGGCAGATGCTGGGGATGACAGAATGGCCTGGGTAGGGATCGGAGACGATGTCGGTGAGGGCGAAGATGGCCGGCCCCATGAGCGGATCTTCGGGCAACGAGAGATCCTCGACGGCGGCGATGACGCGCATCATGTCGAGGACGGCGTTGCGTCCTTGTTGCGGCGCGGAGGAATGGGAGGGCTTGCCCACCGTCTCCAGGTGCACTTCGGCGCGGCCACGCCCGCCGCGGGCCAGGTTAAGGCCGGTGGCTTCGCCGATGACGACAAAGTCTGCGCCGGTCTGCGCGACGACCTTTTCCAGGGCCACACCTTCCAACACTTCCTCTAACACCGACGCGCTGATCACCACCTTCCCTTTGAGCGTGCGCCGGTCGAGGGAGGCGGCGGCGTAGACCATGGCCGCCAGAGCGCCGTTCATGTCCGCGCTGCCACGACCGTGGAGCGCGCCTTCCATCACCTCACCGCTGAAGGGATCGAGGGGCCAGGGCACGCCGGGCGAGACGCCGACGGTGTCCATGTGGGCGTCGTAGACGATGGTGGGGCCGGCTTCCGCGCCCTGCACGATGCCGACGACATTGCCGGCTTCGTCCACGCTGACGCTGTCGAAGCCCAGCGCCTTCATTTCGAACTCGACGCGCTGCGCCACTTTGCGTTCCTCGCCGCTGAGGCTGGGGATACGCACCAAATCGCGCGCAAAGGAGATCAACTTGCCGTTGTCCATGCAAACCTCCGGTTGGGGTGGTAGTTTTTATAATTGGGCATATTGTAGTGCTTTTTGCGATGGAGCAGAAATAGAACGCGTTCTATCTCCCCGCTAGCCACCTGTTCAGGTTCGATCTATACGGTTGGCCGACGCCGTTTGCCGTTAAATCGGCTACGATCCGGTGACGATGGATAGCAGAATTTGTACACGGATTACACGGATTAAAGGGATTTCTGAAGGTTATTCTGAATCCCTCTGGAAATCCCTAAATCTGTGTAATCTGTGGACGACTTCTTCGACTATTGAATGACAAAGCGTCTTGGATTGGATGTTATGCACGAGTTATCGATAGCCTACAATCTTGTGGAGATTGCGGTGGATGCGGTGAAGGCCGCCGACGCAGTGGACGTGAAAAGCGTCCACGTGCGGATTGGTGCGCTGGCCGGCGTGGTGGAAGACGCACTGCGCTTTGGCTGGGACGTCGCCACCGAGGGGACCATCCTGGCGGGCGCGGCGTTGGTCGTCCACGCGCAGCCGGTGGTGGTGGAATGCGCCGCCTGTGGGCAGCAATCGACGTTGGATAGTATCTATCCGCTCTATTGCTCGCATTGCTTCGGCCCTGCCGCCGTTATCTCTGGACGGGAATTGGAACTCTCTTCAATTGAGATTGTCGAGCCGGTGTTGCTTTAGGAGATTTTGTGGACACCGATTGGCGGAAACACGGATTTTAGAAAAATGAGCCATGTCCACAACTTCGAATCTGAACGAAAGAAGGCCCCATGAACACGCGATTGCTGGAGATCCGCCAGGGTATACTGAGCAAAAATGATCGATTGGCGCAAAGATTGCGACAACGTTTCCACGACGCCGGTGTGCTGGCGGTGAACCTTGTCTCCAGCCCGGGGACGGGCAAGACGGCGCTCCTGGAGCGTACGCTACGCGAAATGGCACCCACCTATCGGGTGGCGTCGCTGGTAGGTGATTTGGCTACCGAGAACGACGCCGTCCGTCTGGCGCGCAGCGGCGCGCCGGTGCGCCAGATTGTCACCCAGGGCATGTGTCATCTTGAGGCGGAGATGATCGAAAGCCACCTGGTCGGCTGGGATCTGGCCGATCTCGATTTCCTCTTCATCGAGAATGTGGGCAATCTGGTCTGCCCGTCGAGTTATGACTTGGGCGAGGATCTGCGTGTGGTGCTGCTTTCCGTCACCGAAGGCGAAGACAAGCCGCTCAAGTACCCGCCCATGTTCAACTCTGCCGACGTGGCGCTGATCACCAAAATGGATCTGGCCGGCGCTGTGGAATTTGACCGCGCCGCTGCCTACGCCAACCTGCGCGCCGTTCGCCCCGATGTGACGATCCTCGAAACGTCGGCGAAGACAGGCGCGGGCGTGGCCGCATGGATCGACTGGCTGGTGGCGCGTCGGTTAAACGTTGAAGCGGTGAAGCGGTGAAGCAGTGGAGCGGTGAAGCGTTGAAGCGATTAAACGGTGAAGCGGTGGAGCGGTGAAGCGATTAAACGGTGAAGCGGTGAAACGATTAAACGTTGAAGCGACTGAATGTTCGAACGATGGAACTTCTGCTTCAACGTTCCAACGTTCCAACGTTCCAACGCTCCAACGCTCCAACGTTCCAACGTTCCAACGCTTCAACGTTCCAACGTTCCAACGTTCCAACGCTTCAACGCTCCAACGCTCCAACGCTCCAACGTTCCAACGTTCCAACGCTCCAACGCTTCAACGCTCCAACGTTCCAACGCTCCAACGTTCCAACGCTCCAACGTTCCAACGTTCCAACGCTCCAACGCTCCAACGCTCCAACGTTCCACTTCTGACTACCAAACTACAGATTCCACCGCTACGCGCCCAGCGTGTGGCGCGGCCACAACTGCTGCAACGGCTCTCCACACACCTGGAACGACAGATCACGCTTGTCTCCGCGCCGGCGGGTTACGGCAAGTCGACGCTGGTGAACCATTGGGTACGTTCACAGGATCGGCCTGCGGCCTGGCTTTCGTTAGAAGAAGCCGACGGCGAACCGGTCCGCTTTCTCCGCTACCTCACGGCGGCACTGCAACAGATCGAACCGAGGATCGGCGGCGATCTGCCAACGATCCTCGATGCCATGCCCTCCTTTCAGGCCGACATTGGGATCACGCTGTTGATCAACGATCTCACCGACTACGCGTCCCCTTGTCTGCTCGTCCTCGACGACTTTCACACCATAGACAATCGTATTGTGCAGGAGATGGTCACCACCTTGGTCAACCATCAACCTGCTACGCTGCACCTTGTCTTCGTCACCCGCGAGGACCCGCCATTGCCGCTGGCGAGGTTACGCGCAACCGGCCAACTCCTCGAAGTGCGCGGTAGTGATTTGCGCTTTTCACTGGATGAGTCCGAAGACTTCCTAACCCAGGTGATGGGGGTGACGCTGTCGCCGTCGCAATTGACAAAGCTAGACGCACGCATTGAAGGCTGGATCGCCGGCCTACAACTGGCGGCGATGTCGATGCAGCAGCACTCAGATCCAGGCGCGGTGATCGAGGGGATCTCAGGCGCACACCACTTCATCCTCACCTATTTGACCGAAGAAGTACTGCGTGAACTCTCTCCTGAGCAGCAGAGCTTCTTGCTGGAGACGTCGATATTGGGGCGGTTGACAGGCAGGCTGTGTGATGCCGTCACCGGGCGAGAGGACGGGGATACGCTGTTGGGCGCGCTGCAGACGTCGAACGCCTTTGTCTTGGCGCTGGATGAGGAAAAGCGGTGGTATCGCTATCACCATCTCTTTGCCGATCTCCTGCGCAGCCGTTTAGACGTCGTCGCGCCGGGTCGGGCTGCCGAACTGCACCAGCGGGCGTCGGCCTGGTATGCGGCCAAGGGGATGGCCACCGAAGCCATCGATCATGCCTTTGCGGCGGCGGACTACGCCGGCGTCGTGCATCTGCTAGAGGAACACGCCCGTGCCTTCATCTTGCAAGGCCATGCACAGTTGGTTCACGACTGGCTACAACGCCTGCCGGAAGATTGGCGTATGGCGGGTCCGCGCGCCAATTTGGCTTTTGCCTGGTCGTTGTTGTTGGGTGGCCGGCTGGGTGAAGTTGAACGCTATCTGCGCAGCGCGAAAGATCACCTGCCCCAAGCTTACGAGGACGAGATAGGGCTACAGGCGGAGATCCTTTCGTTACGGTCGGCGCTGGTTTCACTGCACGGAGAGACGGCGCGCGCCTGTGACATGGCAGCCGAAGCTGTGACCCTGGCAGCGGACGGAGATGTCTACACCCAGGGCATTACGCTTTTCTGCCTTGCAACCGCCTACAACTACGAGGGGCGCACGGCGAACGCCATCGACGCCTACCAGGATGCCTTGCCCCGCTGTCAACAGGCGGGCAATCGGCTGGCCTCGATGCTGATTGTGGCCAATCTAGGTATGCTCTACATTGTGAAAGGACGGCTACGTGCTGCCAACGATCTGTGTCGGCGCACGTTGGAGATGGTGCACCACGCTGGTGAAAGTCACGTCCCCGCGCTGACGACGATTTACGGAATTCATTGCGAGATCCGCTATGAACAGGCCAATTGGGACGGTCTACCCGAAAATCTGGCACGCTGGCTCAACTTGAGCCAACGCAGTGGACACGCCGCCGCGCTGGCCTATGGCAAGGTGCTGGCGGCGCGCATCGCCCAAGCCCAGGGAGATCTATCTATGGCGCGGCAGGCGCTGGAAGAGGCCGACGCAATGCGTCATCTGCGGACACCAGCCTGGGTTTCCACACAGATCACCGCGCAACAGGTTTCGCTGGCGCTGGCCGAAGACGATCTCACCGAGGCGGCGTATGTGCTGTCCGCCACCGGCGTAGCCGCCGATGCACCACCCCACCACAGCTATGAAGTGATCCAGATTGCCCACTTGCGGCTGCTGATCCAGCGTTTCCACCACACACAGGAGGCAAAAGACGCCGTCGCCGCGGCAGCGCTGGCCGCCTGTCTACTCGATGCGGCTGAAAGCGCGGGGCGCATGGGGCGCGTCCTCGACGTGTTGTTGCTGCGTGCCCAACTCCACGACGCCCAAGACGACGGCCACACCGCCCTGGCCGATCTGCAACGAGCCGTGGAACTGGCTGCGCCCGAAGGGTACGTGCAACGCTTCATCAACACAGGTCCATCTATGGTGGCGCTGCTCCGTCAACTCCAGCGCCACACCCATATCCCCTACATTGAAACGCTACTCGCCGCCTTCCCATCATCCTCATCATCCTCATTATCTCCATCACCCCTTATCGAACCCCTCTCCGAGCGCGAACTCGACGTCCTCCGCTTAATGGCCGAAGGGCTGACCTATCAGGAAGTCGCCGACCGACTGGTGATCAGCGTCAACACTGTGCGCTTCCATGTCAAAAGCCTCTACGGCAAACTCGGCGTAGACAAGCGAATTGTGGCGGTGGAACGGGCGCGGGCATTGGGGCTCATTGGATGACAAGGTGATTCCATCACTGGACGATCACCGGGGTGCCGGTCACTGACACGCGAGTCGTCGCCAGTTGCCTGCCAACTACATACCCACTACATAATTCTGTTGGCAAACCCGACGTGACGAGGAAATGGTCTCGAAGCCGAAGTACTGCGGCTGGTAACCGCAGCTACGACAGACGAGACGGTCGACTATGTCGTAGGTCACGCGACCAGCGTGACGGGCGTGCTCAACGAGTTCGCCAACAGAATCACTACATGATCATGTGATCCATTTCGACGTCCACTGCGCGATGCTGTGGACAGTTTCAGTTATTCACGATTTTAACGCGGAGTAGGCATTCTCAGATGCCGTCACCAGTGGCTCAAGCCGCATCTGAGGATGATTCCTCCACAACAATAACCGTAAATCACTGAGTTTGCGCTTTCAATGCAGGCAACGACGCAAGGAGTAGGAACATGGCGCATTTGG
Source organism: bacterium (assembly GCA_016124945.1). GTDB lineage: Bacteria > Chloroflexota > Anaerolineae > Caldilineales > Caldilineaceae > RI-153. The sequence continues at coordinate 12,796 of WGMT01000071.1, forward strand.
ATCAGGCGGCGGATTATGAGATCCGCGTCGATGGCTACGTGGACCGCAGTGTGGTCGACTGGTTTGGTCCAATGCAGATCGAGGACGTTGTCGACGGGGTCGATGGTTCTACCACGGCCATCACCCACATCGTCACCGATCAGGCAGGAATTGTGGGGCTGATCCGTCACCTGCATGGGCTGGGCATTGTGTTGCTTTCGATAGAACGGCATTTTTCGATATAACGACATTTGTCGCAGGGTAAAAAAGGAGTGAAAAGATGTTGCGAGCGTCTTTGAAACTACACTACGTGTTGGGAAGTCTGGTGGCTTTACTACTGGCAGCGACGGCGGGGGCAGGCCTGATCGTTGAAGACATTTATCGACCATTTTTAAGTGAGTCGATAGTCGCCTTTCAGTTCTTTCAAGATTTCGTTTCTCTGATGGCTGCGCCGGCGTTGGTGGTGGCGATGCTCTTCGCCGCACGTGGATCGCGTAGTGCATTGGCGATCTGGGCCGGTCTGCTGCTCTATGCCGGCTACTACTATGTTTTCTACGTGTTTGACTTTGTCTATACCGTCTTCTATCCGCTTTACCTGGCGCTCATGGGTATGGCTTTCTTCTCGCTGGTGGGGCTGATCAACGCGATTGATGCCGATCGCTTCGCCGCCAGGGTGAAAGCAACCATGCCAGTGCGTATGATCGCCGTGGTGCTGGGGATCACCGTCCTCTTTGTGCCGATCTGGCTGATGGGCATTGCACAGGCGATCACCACCCAACAGGCGGGCGACACCGATCTGGTCTTCGTGCTCGATCTCGCCTTCTTGATCCCGGTCTGTGTTTACACGGCGATTCAGGTGTGGCGACGTCGGCCGATTGGCTTTGTCTTCGCCGGGCCGCTGCTGCTCAAGGCGGCGCTGTCCGGTGTCCTTTTGACGGGGGGTACGCTGTTGCTCAGCCTGCAATTTGGCCAACCTATCCCTTGGGATCAGATGTCACTCTACATCTTTCTGGCGGTAGTCGGTGGCGTGGCATTGGCCGCTTACCTGCACAATCTCACGTCGGACGAAACAGAGGTCCACGTGCTGCAAACCGAACGTGAATTCAGCATTTCGTCACAGTAAGCGCCTTTTGCCCGCAATGTTTTGCCAGTTGATAAAGGAGAAACCGATGAAATACCAATCCGCCCTAAGGTGGATGATCCCCATAATCTTTGTGTTGGCGCTCTTTGCGGCAGCGATGGGGCTTTTCTACGAAACGCCGGGGACGCCCTACAGCTACACCAATCACCGCGACGAGACGGTGCTGATCAATGGCCACGGGCTGTACTACTTCGACACGGTCAGTTCGGCGGCACAGCAGCAGGGCAACGACATCGTCACGTTGACGGTAGGGCTGCCGCTGTTGGTCATTTCGACGTGGTTGGCTTTCCGCGGTTCGTTGCGAGGGCAGCTACTGCTGGCAGGCACGCTGGGCTTCATCTTCTACACCTACATGTCGATGTCGATGCTCACGGCGTACAACGCGCTCTTTCTCGTCTATGTGACGCTGTTTGGGCTGAGCCTCTACGCCTTCGTGCTCACCATGCTTTCGTTCAATCTGGCCGATCTACCACGTCACTTTTCGGAACGGCTGCCCTACGGCTGGATCGCGGCGATCATGTTCGTCATCGGCGGCTTCCTCACACTGGCCTGGTTAGGACGCATTGTGCCGCCACTGCTGGCGGACACAACGCCCGTGTTAGACAACACCACCACGCTGGTGATCCAGGCTATGGATCTGGTGTTGATCGTGCCCTTGTCGATCCTGGCCGGCGTGCTGCTGCTGCGCCGCAGCGCCTGGGGCTACCTGCTGGCGTCGGTGGCGATGCTCAAGGGCGTCACCCTAGGGTTGGCGGTGAGCATGATGTCGGTAAATATGATGCGGGCCGGCGTAGCCGAAAGCCTGGTGATTATGGTCCCCTTCCTGATGATTACGCTGTTGAATCTGGTGATGGCGGGGCTGCTCTTGCGCAATGTTCGAGAGCAGAGACTAAGTATCGGAGACTGAGAAAGTAGTTTGTGGACACGGATTTCAGGATTACCAGGACGGCATAGAGGAAATGCATTCTGCCTTCATCTGAAAATCCTAAAGATCCGCGCAATCCGCGTCCTTACCATCTCTGCCTTCGTGCGTCTTTGTGCGTCTTTGTGTGCCTTCGTGGATCATTATTTCTCTGGATTCCCCTAAGTAGACAAAGGAGATCCTGATGCAAAAGTATCTTGTAACCTATGCAAGCAAGGCCGGTTCGACGGCAGAAGTAGCCGAAGCGATTGGGGCGCAACTACGCACCCGCAATATTGCCGCCGATGTGCGCCCCATCGAGGACGTTTCTGATCTCGGCGGCTACGATCGGGTGATTGTGGGCAGCGCCATCCGCATGGGGTGCTGGCTGCCCCAGGCAGTGGACTTTGTGAAGCGACACGCAGTGGAACTTACCGAAAAGCAGTCGGCAATCTTTACCGTCCACATGCTGAACGCCGACGACAGCGAAGAAAGCCGCCAACAGCGTGTGGTCTATGTTGAAGACGTCCACACGCACTTTACACCCCAGCAAGAAGCCTTCTTTACCGGCAAAATGGACCTCAAACGGCTCAACTTCGTCGACCGCTTCATCGCCAAAATGGTCAAAGCCAAAGACGCCGACCAGCGCGACTGGAACGCGATCCGTGGGTGGGCGCAGAAGCTGTGAAGGGGTGATGGGATGACCCCTCACCCCATCACCCCATAGGCGTTAAGATAAGGGTCTACGAAAGTGCCCGGGACTTCACGTTGGGGACTTCACGTTGGACGTGACGCCAGGAGTGAAGGCCCCGTCTCGCTGCGGCGAAAAGTCCCCGCCACTTGCTCTACGGTGCTTAACCTAACGCCTATGCCCCCTCACCTTGTCACCTTGTCAAAACCTCATCTTCATCCGCCGCCCCACAAATTTGACCGTTCCCGCGGGCGCTGGTATACTCCTCGTCGTGGCTAAAAACAAGCCCCCATCGTCTAGAGGACTAGGACACAGGCCTTTCAAGCCTGCGACAGGGGTTCGAATCCCCTTGGGGGTACACATTTTTATATGTACAGTTCAAAGACCCGACGTACAGCACTTCGGGTCTTTTGCTGTTCAAAGTCCATGTGGTTCAAAGTCCATGTGGTTCAAAATCCATGTGGTTCAAAATCCATGTGGTTCAAAATCCATGTGGTTCAAAATCCATGTGTCTGACACCCCATATATTCACAATTTTGGGAAACGCCTATGACCCTGCGAGTTGAAGTCACTCGAAGCGACATCCAGAGCCAGAAGATGGTGCAGGATGCCCAACGGCTGGGCATCCATCGCCTACAGGCATGTCGCACCAGTAAAATCTATTATCTGTCCGACGATCTCAGCACAGAGCAATTTGATACGCTCTGTGCTTTTCTTTTGGCCGACCCCGTCACCGAGGAGGTACACCGCGGTGAAAGTGACTCCGGTGAACCTAACCACAGTGGAGTGCATGTGATCGAGGTGGCGTTGCGGCCCGGCGTCACCGACGTGGCGGCGCGGGAATTGGAACGGGGCATTGTGGAATTGGGGCTGCCGGCGCGGCGCGCCTCTACGGCCAGCCGCTACGAGTTGACCGGCGATCTCTCCTCCGAAGATCTACACCGGCTGGCGCGCCAACTCCTCTGCAACGAGACAATCGAACACTACGCCCTGGGCATCATCCCGCCCCAGTTCGACGCCGTCACCACGGCCAGCAACCTGGTCGACGCCGTGCCCCTCATCGGCATGGACGATGAAACGTTGATGAAAGTCAGCAAAGAGCGCATGCTCTCGCTCGATCTCACCGAAATGCAGCAGATCCAGGCCTTCTACAAAGTGATGGGCCGTCACCCCACCGATGTGGAAATGGAAACGCTGGCCCAAACGTGGAGCGAACATTGCGTCCACAAAACCTTCAAGTCGCGCATTTCGTACCGGGTGAAGGCCACCAACGGTTTCACCCGCCGCGCCTTTGAGATCGAAAGCCTGCTCAAAACCTACATTCAGGCGGCCACCGAAAAGGTGAAGCCCGATTGGTTGCGCTCGGCCTTTGTAGACAATGCAGGCATCATCGCCTTTGACGACGATTTCGACCTCGCCTTCAAGGTGGAAACCCACAACCATCCGTCCGCGTTGGAGCCGTTCGGTGGGGCCAACACCGGTGTGGGCGGCGTGGTGCGCGACATTATCGGCGTCTCGGCGCGACCGATTGCCAACACGAATGTACTCTGCTTCGGTCCCCAGAACTTGCCCGTGGATCAGGTGCCGGCGGGCATGCTCCACCCGCAGCGCATCGCCGAAGGTGTGGTCGACGGCATCGGCGACTACGGCAACAAGTTGGGCCTGCCCACGGTGAACGGCGCTGTCCTCTACGACAGGGGCTACATCGGCAATCCGCTCGTCTTTTGCGGCTGTGTGGGGCTGCTGCCGGTGGGCAGTCACCCCACCGAGGCGCAGGTGAACGACCGTATCGTCGTCCTCGGCGGGCGCACAGGGCGTGACGGCCTGCATGGTGCCACCTTCTCTTCCGCCGAGTTGACCCACGAGACCAGCGAACTTTCGGGCAGCGCGGTGCAGATCGGCGATCCCATCACCGAAAAGGGGCTGATTGAGCTCATCGAAGCGGCGCGCGACGAACAACTCTACAACGCCATCACCGACTGTGGCGCGGGTGGATTGTCCTCGGCGATTGGTGAAATGGGCGAAAAGTTGGGCATCGATGTGGAACTACGCGACGTGCCGCTCAAATATCCTGGGCTGACGCCGTGGGAAATCTGGGTGTCGGAGGCGCAGGAACGCATTGTGATCGCGGTGCCGTCGTCTAATCTGCCCCGTCTGCGCGAATTGGCGGCGTTGTGGGATGTGGAACTGAGCGATGTGGGCTTTTTCAGCGGTACACAGGTGCTCACCGTACGCTATGACGGCGAAATGGTGGCCGAAATCCCCATGGAATTCCTGCACGATGGGCTACCCGGTCGGCAGATGTTCGCCACCTACTACGAACCCAATGTGGAACCGAATCCCACATTTTCCTTGAACGGCACAGTCGAAGAGACGCTGTTGCGCCTGCTCGCTCACCCGAACGTGGCCAGCAAAGAGGAGATTGTGCGCCGCTATGATCACGAAGTGCGTGGCGGCACGTTGGTACGTCCTTTCGTCGGCCCGCACATGGACGGCCCCAGCGACGCCGCTGTGCTCAAGCCGTTGGGCACGTGGCATCACAAGCGCGCCTTCGTCCTCAGCAACGGTATCAACCCCAACATCGGGCGGCGCGATCCCTATGCTATGGCCGTCAGCGTTATCGACGAAGCCATACGCAATCTTGTGGCCGTGGGCGGCGACCCCGACCGCGTCGCCATCCTCGACAATTTCTGCTGGGGCAACCCCACGTTGCAGGATCGGCTGGGCACGCTGGTGCGCACCTGCCAGGGCTGCTACGACGGTGCAGTGGCCTACAACGCCCCCTTCATTTCGGGCAAAGACAGCCTCTACAACGAGTTCAACGGCAACCCCATCCCCGGCACGCTCCTGATTTCGGCGATTGGTCTTGTCCCCGACATGGAGCGGACGTGTACATCCAACTTCAAGCAGGCGGGCAATCGCATCTACCTGCTGGGCGAAACCAAACGTGAATTGGGCGGATCGTTGCTCTTCAACCAAATAGGGATCGACGGCGGCATGCCGCCCACAATGCCCGCCGATCCGTTGACCCGCTACCGGCTGCTGCATCAAGCCATTCAACAAGGATGGGTGCGCGCCTGCCATGACCTGAGTGAAGGTGGCCTGGCGGTGGCGCTCTCGGAAATGTCGCTGGCCGGGCGCTTAGGCGCAGCGGTGACACTTGACGGCATGGGCAGCGCCGACGCAGCCGAGATCACGCCGGTCGAACTGCTGTTCAGCGAAAGCAACGGGCGTCTGCTCCTGGAAGTTGCGCCCGAGGACGCCGCCCAACTGGAAGCCCATTTCGCCGGGACGACGTTGTCCTTGCTGGGTGAGGTGACGGACAGCGGGCGGATCACGATCTCTTCTCAAAACAGTACGCTGGTTGATCTGACGGTCGACGCAGCGTTAACGGCGTGGAAGAGGGTGAATGTATGACCAAACCATCGATTCTCATTCTTCACGCATCCGGCACCAATCGAGATGCCGAGGCGGCGCGTGCCTGTGAACTGGCCGGCGGCGCACCTGAGATTGTCCACATGAACCAGATGCGCAGCGGCGAACGCAGCTTCAAGGAATTTGACATGCTGCTGCTGCCCGGCGGCTTTTCCTACGGCGACGCATTGGGTGCGGGTGTGCGCAAGGCGCTCGATTTGCAGGTCTTCTTTCAGGATGAACTGCGCGAATTTGTGGAAAGCGGCAAGCGCGTCCTGGGCATCTGCAACGGCTTCCAGGTCCTCGTAAAGGCGGGGTTGTTGCCGGGGGAAGAAGGCAAAAGGCAAAGTGCAAAAGGCAAAAATGAGGCAGTTTCTCCCCGCCGCGTGACGCTCACCCACAATGCCTCGGGCCACTTCGAGTGCCGATGGGTACATCTGGCCGTAGAGCCGGGGACAAAGGCCGGTTTCCTCAGCGGGATCGACGAGCTGATCTTCTGCCCTGTGGCCCACGGTGAGGGGAATTTCCAGGTGAAGGGCGAAGCCACCCTGGCCGCGCTGGAGACGAACAAGCTGGTGGCGCTCCGCTATGTGGACGCCGACGGCAACCGCGCCGCCGGCCACTATCCGCTCAACCCCAATGGCTCGGTAGCCGACATTGCCGGCATCTGCAACGAGCGCGGCAACGTCCTCGGCTTCATGCCCCACCCGGAAGATCACATCCTGCCGATCCAGAATCCGCTAGGCGGGGATAGGCGGTTGGGGTTGGCGATCTTTAAGGCGATGGTACGTGATGCGTAGTGCGTAGTGCGTAGTGCGTAGTGCGTTAACGAAAATCGCAGCGCAGATGCGAACCACTTGCAAAACGAGTTACGCACTACGCACTACGCTTACATGCAAGGATACCAAAATGGACGAAGATCAACTACGTAACATTCTCCCCCACGCCTTCAACGGCATAGACCTTCCCTTCCTCGGCCCCAAGTCTAGCGGCAAGGTGCGCGAGATCTACGATCAAGGAGATCGGCTGATCCTTGTGACCACGGATCGGCTGTCGGCGTTTGATCGGATTTTGGGGTTGGTGCCCTACAAAGGACAGGTGCTGAATCAGCTTTCGGCCTTCTGGTTCGAGCGGACGCTGGACATTGTGGGCAACCATTTCGTCAGCGCGCCGGACCCGAATGTGACGGTTGGGCGCAAGTGCCGTCCACTGCCGGTGGAAGTTGTTGTGCGCGGCTTTATCAGCGGCGTCACCTCGACGGCGCTCTGGTATCGTTACAGCCAGGGCGAACGGACGATCTACGGCATCGACTTTCCTGACGGGCTGAGCAAGAACGATGCCCTGCCCGAACCCATCATCACGCCCACCACCAAAGCCCGCGATGGCGGACACGACGAACGCATCACCAGCGCCGAAGTGGTGGCGCAAGGACTCGTCGATCCCGAAACGTGGACGCAGGTGCAAGCCGCCGCCGTGGCCCTTTTCCGCCGCGGCCAGGAGATTGCACGCCAGGGTGGGTTGATCCTCGTGGACACAAAATACGAATTTGGCCTCAGCGAAGACGGCGAAGTGCTGCTCATCGACGAGGTGCACACGCCCGATTCCAGCCGCTACTGGATTGCAGAGAGCTATGCAGCCCGTCACGCCGCCGGCGACGAACCCGAAAATTTCGACAAAGAATTCATCCGGCTCTACTACGCCGCACACGGCTACCGCGGCGAGGGCGATCCCTTTCCCCTGCCCGCCGAACTGGCCATTCAGGCTGCCGAACGCTATATCCGCACCTACGAAATGATCACAGGGAAGGCGTTTGAGGCGGGGGAGTATCCTGTCGACGAAAGAGTTTCCAGGAATTTAAAAGGGATGATTGATGAATAATGATTGGGAGGAGGCTATCTCAACACGATTGGTTCCCAATCTCGTTGAGATGATATTTACCCAATCATTGTTCATCAATCATCCCTTCCCAGAAGCGCTCCAAACAAGGACAAAACAATGTCTTCTTCTTCACCGCTCGTCGGCGTCATCATGGGCAGCACGTCGGATTGGGAGAAGTGTATGCAGTTTGCGGCAGAGACGTTGCGCGAGTTTGATGTGCCGCACGAAGCGCGTGTCGTCTCCGCGCACAGGACGCCTGATTGGATGGTAGAATATGCTGCCACCGCCCAAGATCGTGGACTTGAAGTGATCATCGCCGGTGCGGGCGGCGCAGCCCATCTGCCCGGCATGGTGGCAGGCCACACACTGCTGCCGGTAATCGGCGTCCCCGTGCAGAGTCAGTCGCTTAACGGGCTGGATTCGCTGCTATCCATTGTGCAGATGCCCGCCGGTGTCCCTGTGGCGACGATGGCCATCGGCAAGGCCGGGGCGATCAATGGGGCGCTCTACGCTGTCGCCATCCTTGCCGCCACACGGCCCGAACTGCGCCAGAAGTTGCATAAATTCCGGGCAGAGCGGGCGGAACAAGTAATGGGGCAGACGCTGGAATAGATTTCGGACACGGATTTCAGGATTTTCAGGAGCAGAAGTGACTCACCCAACGACCCAATCACCAATCACCCATCACCCATCACCGCTCCTCCCCGGCTCGACGGTCGGCGTCTTCGGCAGTGGACAGTTGGGGCGGATGCTGGCGCTGGCAGCGCGGCGTATGGGCTATCACATCGCCGTCTTTTCGCCGGATGCAGATTCACCCACCGGCCAGGTGGCGGATCGGGAGGTGGTGGCCGACTACATGGATGCCGACGCCGTGCGCGCCTTCGTGCGTAGCGTCGACGCGGTGACCTACGAATTCGAGAATGTGCCGGCTCACGTCGCCATGATTGCCGCGGAAGAAGGTGTCCCCGCGCGACCGCGCGGACGGGTGTTGCGCACGGCACAAAATCGCCTGCGCGAGAAGACCTTCTTCGCCGAAGCAGGGTTACCGGTGGCCTCCTTTGTGCCCATTCGATCCCTGGCCGATCTGAGTGCTGCACTGGAAACGATCTGCGTTCCCGCCATCCTCAAGACGGCGGCCTTCGGCTACGACGGCAAAGGACAAGTACGCATCGCTCATCCTAGCCAGGCGGCGGATGCGTGGCGCGCCATCGGCGAACAGGAAGCGATCCTCGAATGTGTGGTGGATTTCGAGAAAGAAGTGTCGATGGTGGCGGCGCGTGGGGTGGACGGGTCGTTCGTCCACTATGGGTTGATCGAAAATCGCCACGCCAACCACATCCTCGATGTTTCGATTGCCCCCGCCGCCGTGGACAAAATCGCCGAGGTGCACGCGGCTCGATTCGCCAAGATTGTCATGGAGAAGTTGGATGCGGTGGGCGTCCTCTGTGTGGAGTTCTTTTTGTGCAAAGAAAATCGACTGTTTTTGAACGAAATTGCACCGCGCCCTCACAATTCCGGCCACCTCACCATCGAAGCCGCCGTCACCAGTCAATTTGAACAGCAACTGCGCGCCGTCTGCGGCCTGCCGTTGGGATCCACAGAATTTGTACGACCGGCGGTCATGGTCAACCTACTTGGCGACTTGTGGGCCGACGGCAAACCGAATTGGGCGGCCCTGGCCGCCTTCCCCACCGCAAAACTTCATCTTTACGGCAAAGCCGAAGCCCGCCCAGGCCGCAAAATGGGGCATATCACCGTCACCGCGGCGACGGCGGACGCGGCATTGTCGACTGCATTGGCAGCACGCGCCGCGTTGACAGCGGACGACCGACAACGGACGACCGACGACGGGCGACCGAAGGCAGCTCGGTGAAGAGTATCTCGGATGTGTGAGTGACGAAAGGGCTGCACATCTTTTGATAGTAACATCGCACCCACCATGAGGATTCACGCCATACCGTCGTCTGTCGTCCGTCGTCTGTCGTCAATATGCAAGGAGACCACCATGTTCCCCAGTCACGATCTTGATTTCGAAGGCGATGAACTGCACGAAGAGTGTGGCGTCTTCGGCATTTATGCGCCGGGCAAAGAGATTGCCCGTTTCACCTACTTCGCCATCTACGCCCTGCAACACCGAGGGCAAGAGGCAGCCGGCATCGTCACCAGCGACGGCCACATTGCTCATGTCCATAAAGGCATGGGATTGGTGTCGCAGATCTTCAACGAAGACAACCTCGGTCATCTAGACGGCCACATGGGCATCGGCCACACCCGCTATTCCACCACTGGATCGTCGCGGCTGCGCAACACTCAGCCGTATATTTTGGAGACGCTGGACGGTCCACTGGCGATTGGGCACAATGGCAACCTGATCAACGCGCCACAACTGCGCCGCGATCTATTGGAACGAGGTGTCGGGCTCTCTACGTCCACCGACAGCGAGTTGATCATCCACGTGCTGGCGCGTACCCGCGGCGGCACATGGTTCAACCGCTTCCGCCAGTTGATGGCCCAGCTTGAAGGCGCATACACATTGATCATCCTCACGCGTGACGGCATTTTCGGCATCCGCGACCCGTGGGGATTGCGTCCACTCGTGTTGGGAGAGATGGACGGCGGCTACTGTCTGGCGTCGGAAAGCTGCGCCTTCTCTACCATCGGGGCGAAGATGGTACGCGAGATTGAGCCGGGCGAAATCGTGCGCATCGACGATAAAGGCTACGAGATCGTCGCCGGTCTGCCCCCCGAACAGCGCGCTTTCTGCACCTTCGAGCAGATCTACTTCGCCCGCCCAGACAGCATCCTGAACGGCAAGCTCGTCCACCAGGTGCGCCAGGAGTTAGGACGTCAACTGGCCAAAGAAGCGCCGGTAGACGCCGACATTGTGGTGCCTGTCCCCGACTCGGGCACGCCCCACGCCATCGGCTATGCGCAACAAGCGGGCATCCCGTACAGCGAGGGATTGATCAAATCCCGTTATATTGGGCGCACCTTCATTCAACCCAGCGATCAGTTGCGCAAAGTGGGCGTCGCCATGAAATTCAACCCCCTGCCCGACAATCTTGCCGGTCAGCGCGTCGTGATGGTGGATGATTCGATTGTGCGCGGCAACACCTCCGGCCCGCTTGTGCAACTGCTGCGCGATGCCGGCGCCAGCGAGGTCCACGTGCGTGTGGCCTGCCCGCCCATCAAATTCCCCTGCTTCATGGGGGTGGACATGGCGACGCAAAAGGAACTGATCTCAGCGCAAAAAAGCCTGGAAGAGATCCGCGTGCACATTGGTGCAGATTCTTTGGCCTTCCTCACAGTCGACGGCATGATGCAGGCGCTCAAATCAGAAGACGGCTACTGCAACGCCTGCTTCCACGGCACCTATCCCTTCTCCACACCGATCCCGTACATCGAACTGCAAGAGAAGCATAAGTTCGCCGGGGTGTGGGGAGGGTAGGAAAATGAATGAAGAATGATGAATAAAGAATGGGTAGAGCAAGTCGGTTCTTACGAAGCAACCAACTTCGTCAACCCAATCTTCATTCATGATTCATCGTCTTCCCGTTCAACCAACCAATCACAAGGATCAATCTTTCCCCATGAATCTCCTCCTCATCGGTTCCGGCGGGCGCGAACATGCGCTGGCCTGGAAGTTGAGTCAATCGCAACGGGTGGATCGGATTTTCGTTGTCCCCGGCAATGGGGGGACGGCGACGATGCCCAAGTGTGAGAATGTACACATCGACGTGACGGACGTAGCCGCGCTGCGTCACTTTGCCCACACGCGCGACGTCGCGTTGACAGTGGTCGGCCCCGAAGCGCCGTTGGTGGCTGGGCTGGTGGATGCGTTTCAAGAAGCGCAGATCCCAATCTTTGGGCCGACACAGGCGGCGGCGCAGTTGGAAGGATCGAAGGTCTTTTCGAAGCGTTTCATGCAGCGCCACCACATCCCCACCGCCTTCGCCATGACCTTCGATAACTTCGACGAAGCGTGGCCCTACGCCGACGATTTGCCCCATCTGCCTGTGATCAAGGCCGACGGACTGGCGGCGGGAAAGGGCGTCGTCCTGCCTCAAAGCCGTATGGAACTCCAGGACGCCCTGCGCGAGATGTTGGTGGCGCATCGTTTCGGCGAAGCCAGCACCACCGTCCTGATTGAAGAACGGCTGCACGGCCCCGAAGTCTCAGTGTTGGCCTTCTGCGACGGCAAAACAGTGCGCATCATGCCCCCGGCCCAGGACCACAAACGGCTGCTTGATGGCGATCATGGGCCCAACACCGGTGGCATGGGCGCGTTTGCGCCGTCGCCGCTGGCCCCCCCCGAACTGCTGGCAGAAATTGAACGTACCATTTTACAGCCCACCCTCGACGGCATCGCCGCCGAAGGATCGCCCTACGTCGGCATCCTCTACGCCGGGATCCTGCTCACCGACGAAGGCCCCATGACGCTCGAATTCAACTGCCGCTTCGGCGACCCCGAAGCGCAGGTGATCCTGCCGCTGCTCGAAACCGACCTGCTCGATGTCATCCTCGCCTGTGTGGACGGCAGACTGGACGAGATCGAACTGTCCTGGCGCGACGAGGCCGCCGTGACGGTGGTGATGGCGTCCGGCGGCTACCCCGATGTCTACGAAACGGGCAAACCGATCCACGGCATCAGCGCTGCCGAGGACGTCGGCTGTATCGTCTTCCACGCTGGCACGGCCGGATCGAACAGCCATGCCGTCACCAGTGGCGGGCGTGTCCTGGCGGTGACGGCGCTGGGCGGGTCGCTGACCGAAGCGGCAGAACATGCCTACACCGGCGTCGAAAAGATTCAGTTCGAGGGTGCAGTTTATCGCCGCGATATTGCGCGAAGATGATGAGATGATGGGATAATTCTGTTGCGAACTCGTTGAGCACGCCCGTCACGCTGGTAGCGTGACCTACGACATCAGTAACCGTCCCGTCTGTCGTAGCTGCGGTTACTTGAACATTAAGATTTTAATCAGCGGTTCTCTCCTGGATGGGAAGCCGTGCGGTTAAAAACCGCACCTACGTCTTGCCAGGTTATTTTCTAAATCATCAACCAACCGCAGAACGTTGAATGCGAGATCGCTCCCTTCTTCCCAACCGCCGTTGATCCCACAAGGAGGATCCCTATGACCTTCATTCCCACGATGCTGCTCAAGCGCCTCTACACCTTCGGCAGTCTGCAAAACATGGCAGACGGGGTGCGCTTCAGCATCAAGAACCGGCTCAGCGACGCCAAGCTGACCAGTTTCCAGCGCGTCGCCATCAACGGGGAGGTGGTGCCGCCGGAGCGGATTGTCCTTGATTTTGGGGGCGGTGTGCGTATGACGCCTACGCAGCTTAATGCGTCGGGACTGGTTGATTTTCCACTGCGCAAAGAGGTGATGGTGGAGATCAAGGGCGCGCCGTTGTCTATCGGCAAGCACATCATTGAGATCGGCGTGCAGACGTCGCCCTTCGGCAAGATACACTTCAGTGTCGACGATTCGATCTCCGAGAAAGCAGATCTGACACGCATCCCCCGCCACAAGGACGACGACTACAGCGAAGAGGCCATCAAGGCGCGTCAATCATTTGTAGAAGAGCGCACCGGCGCTAAATTGGAGCATGCCGCCCAATACTCGTTCGATCCCCATGAAACACAGGGCAATGTCGAGAATTTTACCGGCGTGGCACAGATTCCGCTTGGGTTCGCCGGGCCGTTGCAGATCAACGGCGAACACGCGCAGGGAGAGTTCATCATCCCCTTGGCCACCACCGAAGGGACGCTGGTGGCATCCTACAACCGGGGGATGAAACTGCTCAATCTGAGCGGCGGCGTCAAAGTGACGGTGGCGGGCGACGCCATGCAGCGCGCGCCCGTCTTCATCTTCGAGGACGCCCGCGGCGCACGCGATTTCATCAATTGGGTACAGGCCAACATCGCCAAGATCCGCGAAGAGGCCGAAGCCACCTCCAGCGTGGCCAAACTGGATCACATCGATCCCTATCAGTCCAACAAATTTGCCTTTTTGCGCTTCAACTACACCACCGGCGACGCCGCCGGGCAGAACATGGTGGGCCGCGCCACCTTCGCCGCCTGCTCGTGGATCATGGACAACTACGCCGGCATCCAGCACTTCTACCTGGAATCGAACTTCGCCACAGACAAGAAGGCGTCGCAGGTGAACATTATGCGCACGCGTGGCAAACGTGTCACAGCGGAGGCCGTCATCAACCGCGACGTGTTGATCCAGAACATGCGTGTGGCGCCGGAGCAGCTCTTTTACCACTACGGCGTCTCGAACATTGGTTCGATCATGGCCGGGGTGAACAACAATGGGCTGCACTCAGCCAACGCCATCACCGCCATCTTCATCGCCACCGGCCAGGATGTGGCCAACGTGGCCGAATCGTCGGCGGCCATCATCTACTGCGAACTCACCGATGCCAAGGACCTCTACATCTCCATCACCATCCCGTCCTTGATCGTGGCCACCTACGGCGGCGGCACCGGCCTGCCCACCCAGCGCGAATGTCTGGCCGCCCTGGGCTGTGTGGGCAAGGGGAAGGTCAACAAATTCGCCGAAATCGTAGCCGGCGCGGTGCTGGCGGGGGAACTGTCCCTGGCCGCAGCGATTTCGGCGTCGGACTGGGTGTCGAGTCATGAGCAGTATGGGCGGAATCGGTAGAGTAAGATTTTTCACCGCAAAGGGCGCAAAGAGCAGAAAGAGGCAGAAGCAGAGGACACGGATTTCAGGACTGGCAGGATTCAAAAGGCAAATAGATTTTTATTGCAGCCCCGGCAACGTCTTGTTCTTCTCTCTAAAATCCTGTAATCCGTGTCCTTCTCTATTTTTTTCTTTGCGTCCGCTCTTTGCGGCCTTTTCACCTTTGCGGTGTAACCTTTCTGCATAGGAAATGTGTATGCCTGATCGCATAGACGGCATCCAGCGGCTCACTACCAATCTGTGGATCGGACAGAGCCGCTTTTTCTACACCAATACCGGTATCTTCGCCGCCGACGGTCACGCCTGCCTCGTGGATCCGAACATGACGCCCGATGAGTTGGCGCGCATCCGCCGTTTTCTGCGCGGGCGCGGGCTGCATGCGTCCTGGATCGTGCTGACACACTACCACTGGGATCACATCCTGGGGCCGGAAGCCTTCCCCGAAGCGCGGGTAATCGGCCATGAACTGCTACCCCAACAGTTGACCGGCAAAAGCGGCGCGGACACACTTACCGCCATCGCCCGCTGGGAAGCAGAAAACCAGATTCCGCGGCTGCAACCGTTCACTGCGCCCGCGCTCAATCGCATCGTCGATCCACCTGATCAGCTTGAAGTGGGCACTTTGCGGCTGGATCTAATTGCCACGCCGGGCCATTCGCCTGATCAACTGGCCGTGTACGAACGGTCTACCGCCACGCTGTGGGCGTCGGACATTTTGAGCGACGTGGAGATCCCGTTTGTCAGCGACAGCCTGGCCCGCTTCGAAAAGACGCTGGCGCGCCTGGCCGGGCTGGAGATCGACGTCCTCGTGCCGGGGCATGGCTTCCACTCGCGGGATCGGGAAGCGATCCGCGCCCGCATCGCCGAGGACCGCGCCTACCTGGCCGAACTGCGCAACCGTGTGGAAACGTCCATCGCGGCGGGCATGAACATAGACGAAACTGTTGTCCGCTGCGCCGATATGAGCTACCGCAACCCCGAAAATAACGCGGTCGAGCACCGCCGTAACGTGGAAAGCGTCTACGCCGAACTGGGCGGCGATGCCGATCCCAATCAAGTCGGCTGGAGCCGAGAATACGAGTGAGCAACACCGCCAACGCCAGCGCCGGTTGAGTAGCCCGGAGCTTGCGCAGGGCGTATCGAAACCAAGCGGGTCTAAACGACAACCCACTCCTTGGTTTCGATACGGCTTCGCAGACTTGCCTACTCAACCGGCGTCGCTGGCGTCCTGTCGAAGGAGAAAAAAAATGTCACAATACGCCGCCGCCGGGGTGGACATCGACGCCGCCACCCGCGCCGTGGACATGATGAAAGATGCCATCCGCCGCACCTACACGCCCTCCGTCCTGGCCGATGTGGGCAGCTTCGGCGGTCTTTTTGCGCTGGAAAACCTGCCTGATCAGCCTGTGTTGGTGGCGTCTACCGACGGCGTGGGCACCAAGGTGAAGCTGGCGGCGCAGCTCGGGCGCTGGCACGGCATCGGCCACGATATCGTCAACCACTGCGTCAACGACATCCTCGTGCAGGGGGCGCGCCCGCTCTTTTTCCTCGACTACATTGCCACGTCGAAGCTGATCCCCGAAGCCGTGGCCGCCGTGGTGACAGGCATCGCCGAGGCGTGTGAAGCCGTGGGCTGTGCGCTGCTAGGCGGCGAAACCGCCGAAATGCCCGGTGTCTACGCCGAAGGGGCATTTGATGTGGCGGGGACCATCGTCGGTGTGGTTGGGCGGGGAGCGCTGCTGCCTCGCCCCGATCAGATGGCCGTGGGGGACGTGATCCTCGGCCTCCCCAGCAGTGGACCACACACTAACGGCTACTCGTTGATCCGCCGTGCGATTGCAGACCGCGACCTGAACGAACAGATCGACGGTGTCTCCCTGGCCGATGCACTGCTGGCGCCGCACCGCTGTTACGTGCCGCACATTCAGAAATTGATCGACGTCGGCATCTCTCTGCGGGGGATGGCCCACATCACCGGCGGCGGCTTTGTAGACAACATCCCGCGTGTCCTGCCGGCTGGGCTGGCGGCGCGCATCGAACGTGAACGCTGGCAGACGCCCGTCCTCTTCGAGAAGCTGGTGGAGTGGAGCCTAATGTCGGGCGACGAAGCCTACCGTGTCTTCAACATGGGCATCGGCATGGTGGTGATTGTCCCCGCGGAGATGGCGCAGGCCGCGGTCGAGGCTGTCCCCGAGGCGGTGGTGATTGGGGAACTGTTTGAACGGGGTGGGGATGCGCCGGTGGTGTTGGCGTAGTGCGTAGTGCGTAGTGCGTGTACCAGTAGACATCGTTGATCTTACATGGGCAATTGTGAGCGTTGACGTTGATCTATTGGCGTGAACGCTCCAATGGACGGACGACAGAAAGACAAACCAATCATGCAGACATCTCGCCCCACCCCTTACTCATTACTCGTTACTCATTTTGCGCGCCTGCTTATTCCGCTACTGCTTCTCTCCGCCTGCACCCTCCCCACCATCCCCGCCACAATGACGGCGACGCCGGTGGTGGATCCATTCGAGCAGAATCAACAGTTGGGGCGGGGGATCAACCTGGGAAATACGTTGGAAGCGCCGCGAGAGGGAGAGTGGGGGCTGACGATCCGCGATGAATACTTCCCTATCATTGCAAAGGCGGGTTTCGACTCGGTGCGTATCCCCATCCGTTGGAACGCACACGCACAGATGGAGCCGCCGTACACCATCGATTCGTCCTTTTTTGCGCGGGTGGATCATGTGGTGGCCAAGGCGCTGGACGCTGGGCTGCTGGTGGTGATCAACATCCATCACTACGAAGAAATTATGATCGACCCGCCGGCGCACCGGGAACGGATGCTGGCGTTGTGGGATCAAATCGCGTCTCACTACCAGGACGCGCCGCCGGAAGTGATCTTCGAGGTGCTCAACGAACCCAACAACAGACTCACCGCCGGCCATTGGAACGAGTTACTGGCCGCCGCGATTGAGGTCATCCGCGTCACGAACCCCACACGCAACGTCATGGTAGGGCCGGCCAACTGGTATAACGTCAACTGGCTCGCCGATCTCGAACTGCCCGAAGACGAGCACATCATCGTCTCCGTCCACTACTACGATCCCTTCCGCTTCACCCATCAGGGCGCGGAATGGGTTCCTGGCAGCGATCCGTGGCTGGGCAGCACGTGGACGGGCGAAGGTGGGCAGACCGAAGCCGTGGAACGCGATCTGTCCCTGGCGGCAAGTTGGGGCGAACGCAACAACCGTCCTATCAACCTGGGCGAATTCGGCGCTTACAGCAAAGCCGACATGGCCTCCCGCGTCCTGTGGACCCATCACGTTGCCCGCACAGCCGAAGAATTGGGCATGAGTTGGGCCTACTGGGAGTTCGCCTCCGGCTTCGGTGCCTACGATCCTGTGGCAAAGCAGTGGCGGGCGGAGTTACTTGGCGCGCTGATTCCGGAGTGATCCGTGATTCGTGATCCGTGATTCGTGATCCGTGATCCGTGATCCGTGATCAAATCGGCATTCGCTATTTTCAGATTTTTGCATACCTGCAAACTCACTACTGCGCAACAAGGCAGTCTGCCCACGGATCACGAATCACGAATCACACCTCCCCCAAAAGGAACCATACATGATCCCAACCCTCGCCATCCTCATCTCGGGGAATGGCTCGAATTTACAGGCGATTCTCGACGCCGTAGCCAGTGGACAGCTTGACGCGCGCATCGCCGTAGTTGTCTCAAACCGCAAGGACGCCTTTGGGCTGGTACGGGCGGAACGGGCGGGGATTCCTACACGTTACCACGCGCTCAAGCCCTACCGCGACCGCGGCCAGGAGCGCACCGACTACGACGCCGATCTGGCCGCCCTCCTCGCCGAGTACGCGCCTGATTGGGTGGTCCTCGCCGGGTGGATGCACATTTTCAGCCACGAGTTTCTGCGTCACTTCCCCAACCGTATCGTGAACTTGCATCCGGCGTTGCCGGGTCAATTCCCCGGCGCGCACGCCATCGCCGACGCCTTCGCCGCCTACCACCGCGGTGAAATCGACCACACCGGCATCATGGTGCACCTCGTCCCCGATGAGCGCGTAGACGAAGGTCCTGTGTTGGCGACGCAAACAGTGCCAATCCTAACCGACGACACGGAAGAGACGTTGGCCGCCCGCATCCACGCCGCCGAGCATGCGTTGCTGGTGGAGACGCTGAGGGAGATGACAAGGTGACAAGGTGAGGGGGTGATCGTTTTATTGGTAACATTCTACATAATCGAAGATGATGGGATGATGATCGTTGACAATCATCATCCCATCATCTCGTTTTACACGATCACCCAGTCACCCAGTCACCTTGTCACCCAGTCACCTTGTCACCCTGTCATTTCACCGACGCGGCGCACGTCGTCTTCTTGCCCTTCGTACATGATCCCCTGCCCCACACGCCAGGCGATGAGTTTTTCCATTTCTTCGGGGGGGAGCTTCTGCCCGCCGCCCAATTCGTGGACAATTTTGGTGATCTGGGCGACCTGCTCCAGCTTTTCGAGGCGCAGGTAGGCTTCGAGCGGACTACGCCCGACGGTGACACTGCCATGTCGGCGGAGGACCAGCGCATCGCAGCGTTTGATCAATTCGGTGATCACCGCCGCGCCCTCTGCGCTCGACGGGGTGGCGTAGTCGCTGGTGGGGATGACGCCCAGGCCCAAGACCACATCAGGCAGGTAGCAGGGAGCAATCTCCATGTTGACGATGCTCAACGCCACGGCGTAGGTGGGATGGGCGTGGACAACGGCAGTGATGTCGGGGCGCTGCTTGTACGCTTCGAGGTGGAGCAACATTTCACTGCTGGGGCGCAGATTTTTGTTCGCTTCGGTACGTGGGCCGACTGGCTCCACATTCCAGTCAATAACGATCAACTGATCGGCTTCGAGCTTGCCCTTGCTGAAGCCCGACGGCGTGCAGAGGAAGCGGTCGTCGCCCAGACGCACGCTGACATTGCCGTCGGCAGAGCCCACGAGCCCACGTTGCCACATCTTGTGACAGACCTCGATGATCTCGGCGCGCCATTCGTCTTCGCTGCGGACGATGGGCGCTTTCTTCTCAACTTTGTAACGGATCGGTGCAGTGGTCATGCCAAAACTCCTTTGGGGGTGGATGTTACTGAAATCCCTGCAAGAAACTCACCACATTTTCGCCCAACGCATGGACGGCGTAGCCGCCTTCCTGCACAAGGACAGTGGGCAGAGCGAGAGCGGCGAAGCGACGCCCCATCTGGCGGTAGGCGTCGGTGGTTAGTTTGAATTGACCCAGCGGATCGCCGTCGAAGGTGTCGAAACCGGCGGAGACGACAAGATGGGCCGGATCGAAGGCTGTCACCGCGGCCAGCGCTTCGTCGAGGACGGCGAGATAGCGGGCATCGTCAATGCCTTGGCCCAGGGCGAAGTTGAGCGTCGTCCCTGCGCCGTCGCCGTCGCCCCGTTCGTTGGCGTTGCCGAGAAAGTATGGGTATTCCCAGGCCGGATCGCCGTGAATCGACACAAAGAGCACGTCGCCACGGTCATAAAAGATACGCTGGGTGCCGTTGCCGTGGTGCACATCTACATCAACGATGGCGACACGTTTCTGCCGTCCTTGGGTGAGGAAATCGGCGGCAATGGCGGCGTTGTTGAGGAAGCAGTAGCCGCCCATCAGGTCCTGTGAGGCGTGGTGACCGGGCGGGCGACAGAGTGCGTAAGCAACCTGCTCGCCGCCGAGGACACGCTGTGCAGCGGTCAACGCGCAGTGGGCAGAAGACAGGATGGCGCCCCAACTCGTAGCGGTGATAGGGGCAGACAGGTCGAAGCAGTAGCGTGCTGCACGGGCATAGGGCGTGGCTGAGGCGCTGTCGATACCGGGGCGGGGGAAGGTGAAGGGAACGACCGCCGTTGGCGTTGCGCCTACTGCCACCCAGTCGGCGTAGATCGTCTGCAAGTGTTCGAGGTAGGCGCTGGTGTGGACGGCGCGGATAGGATCCAATCCAAAGTCGTTGGGCGGCGCGACGGGGCCGACGCCTGCGGCGGTGAGCGCAGCTAGAATTGTCTCGGCGCGTGCCGGCGATTCGGTGTAGGGGACCAATCCTTGTTCTAGAAATTCATGGGGGGGATTGTGTAGGCGGTGTTTGTCGGAGTAGATGGTGAGCATGGGCAAGATCCTGGTAGGCGATGACGGACGATGGACAAATTGTCGGACGTGCCATCTGAAGTGTCAAGTGTGGCGTAGCGCGAGGGTGTATTTTATGTTGGACGCAGATAGTGCCAGGCACTGTCGACGCGCGCCCCGATATTGAATGTACCCACTCAATCGATAGCACCGTTCCCAAAAACAACGCGCCACCCAATTGGGTGGCGCGTGTCTTAACATCTTTGCGTGCGTGTGACAGGGTTACGGCAGGAAGATGCGTACCACGAATCCCAACAGCCAGGCAACCAGGTTGGGGGCTGATTCACCACCGGTAACAGGCAGGACTTCGGGCATGACCTCTTCGTCTTCGTCCGCCATGTTGTCCATGGCCTCGGGGACGGCAACACCGGCATAGGCCACCACCGCGCCTGAACCCGGTGCACCGAGACCGTTAATGGAGACATAGGCATCTCCCGCTTCGTTGAAGGCCACCGACGTGGGGAACGACAAGCCATCGATCACCACTTCGGAGACGTCATCAGCTTTGACACGGACCACAGCGCCGCTATTGGGGGTGGGGCCTTCCTGGGTGAAGATGCCAAACTGCACTGCATACATCTCGCCGTCCGGTCCCCAGCGCAGATCGGTGAGCATGGTCAGCCCGCCGGCGTAGTCGCTTACTTCACCGTCAGGCGTCACCTTCACGATCTTGGCAGAACCAGGCACAAAGGGCACGCCGGAAAGGTAGGAGACGTAGGCATTGCCGGCTTCGTCGAAGATCACCGCCGTGGGCACGGCATCTGTAAGTAACTGGTTGCCGAGATCCGGACGGGGGAAGACGCCGGGGATGGGTTCAAACACAGCCACCAGCGAGACCTCACCGGTGGCCGGATCAACACGCAGGAGATCGTTTGCGCCTGCGTCGGCCACATAGAGCATGCCGTCGGGGCCGGGGGTAATGCCGTAGGGATGGGTGTCGAAAATTGCAGGATCTGGGTTATTGGTACGTTCAAAGTCCCACAAGTTGGCAACTTCCACCAGTGCGCCGTCTTCGAGCACAGCCACAGTGCCCATGAGATCAGGGGCCGGCTGCGTTGGATCGCCGATGCCCTGCCCGACAGTGACGTAAACTTTGCCGTCTAGCACAGCAACACGACCGCCACCGATGCTTTCCGTAAAGATATCCACGGAAGGCACAGTCGCAACGATTTCCATCTCTCCCGTAGACAGGTCGATGCGGGCCAGTTGTCCACTGTCTCCCATCTTCGCGACAATCGGCTCGCCTGAGGTTGAGATCCAAGGAACTTCCGTGTCACCGCCCAAACCGCTGTCGATGACCCAGACGGCGCCATCCTCGGCGACCCATACGCCTTGCGGTCCATGCAAACCAGTGCCGACGACTTCACCGCTGTCGGCGCTGATGGGTTCGTCCTGTGCGGCGGCGGTCAAGGCAAGGCCAAAAAGCAGACAGAGTGCAAGCAAAACACTACGCAGCGTGCGTGATACGGAACGGTCTACAGCGTTCAAAACGAACGGACTCATGGGTTCTTCTCCTCGTGGAAAGAATGTTGATTTGAGTACTTGATAGTGCTACGTCTTGCGGGATTAAGGCACGGGTACAGCGGATTCCTCTCGTTGGTGAAGCAACAATTGCACAATAGATTCAACCTGTTCGGAAGGGAGGTGGGTAAAGGGAGGCATAGGATGGTGTGTTATCTGGTAAGCGCCTTCAACAAATGCAGTTGGATCCAGAATACTCTCACGAATGAAGTCGGCTGCTGTGGTTGCGTTGCCTGTGTAGGCGGGATCCAACAGGCGCATTTCTGCCAGCAGGCCCATACCGTCTTGATTCGGCGCGAATTCGCCACGGGTGCCTGCAATGGTCAACGTATGGCAGACGCCACAATAGGCATCACGGTAGGCAGCGACGCCCTGCGCGATTTCTTCTTCAGTTAAGGGTGTCAGTGCGTGTGTTGCTTCGGTAGATGTCGCTTGTGAAGGGGTGGATGAAGATTGTTGAACTTCGATTTTTCGGAGGAGTGTAGCGATAGACTGTGCATCGGCCGTACAACCGCCTAAAACAACGACGGCTGCGATCATCAAAAAACACTGTAGTGCAAAGCGCTGCATTGTGAACATCCTAACTAAATCGCTTGTTCAAGTGAGATGTAGTGGTCGAAATTGGAGGATGTTGCAAATCCCCCTAACCAGTGGGTCGCATCTGAAGGGAAACAGTTACCCAATCTAAACAAAAATGGCGGATAGAAAGC
Organism: bacterium; assembly: GCA_016124945.1. Taxonomy (GTDB): domain Bacteria; phylum Chloroflexota; class Anaerolineae; order Caldilineales; family Caldilineaceae; genus RI-153. The sequence continues at coordinate 35,918 of WGMT01000071.1, forward strand.
GAAATCGATTACAGGGAAGTAAAATGGGCCTGATGTGCAACAGATTTTTGACAACATAAAATGCTAAGGAAAATAGACTATAGCTTATTTTGTGCAGAGAAAACACCACCCTAATAGCGTAGATATCAGACATTCAGCAATTTGCGTATGGGGCATAGCCCAGTTACCACACGAGCAACCGACAAACACTTACTCCAAGAATAATTCACTCTTACACCGCGCGAAACCGACTTTTCTTTTGACGGAGCTTGCCTTCGTTCGCCTTCTGGGTTAAATCTAGAGATGTGATCAACGCGCCGAAAACCCCATCACAACCAGGGCCCGGTACGATGCTGGCACTCATTGAACAACGATAAACCTGCCGGTTTTTTTGAAAACCGGCAGGTTTGGCAGAAAGGACACCCCATGCTCACACTCGTCGAGAAGGTTCTCTTTGTGGTCGCCGTAGGGGCTGCACTCTACTTCGGCTATGTCCACTTTAACCGCGTCTACCAGGTGATCCGTCGCGGCAAGGGCGAACTGCCGGGGCGCGGTGAGTTGGTGCGGCGGCTCGTGGGCGCGGGGATCGAGTGGCTCTCTTTGCGCCCGGTGTGGAAGACACGCACAGTGAGTAGCATCTTCCACGCCCTGATCGCCTGGGGCTTTGTCTTCTACTTCCTCGTGAACCTGGGGGACGTGATCCAGGGCTTTTTCCCCGTACGCTTTCTCGGGGACGGCCCCATCGGCGCCGCCTATCGCTTCCTCGCCGACGTGCTGACCCTGGCGGTGATGATCGGCATGCTCTACTTTCTGCTGCGCCGCTTTGTCTTCCACAGCGAAGCGTTGACCTACCGAGACAACGTCATGCTCGTGGACAAGGTGAAGCAGGGCGGCATTCGGCGCGACTCGCTGATCGTGGGGTTGTTTATCCTCTTTCATGTGGGCTTCCGCATGTTGGGGGAAAGCTTCACGATTGCGCTGCACCGGTTGCAGACGGGCATCGGCGATCCGGCGCAGCCCTTCGGGTCGCTGCTCAGTTTCGCCTGGGGTGGGCTGCCCGAGGGCGCGCTGCGCGTAGGTCAGCATGTGGGCTGGTGGGGCGCGTTGGGTTTGATCCTGGCCTTCATCCCCTACTTCCCCTACACCAAGCACTTTCACCTGATTATGGCGGGGGTGAATTTCCTCACCAAGCCGCAGCGCACGTCCTTGGGTACGTTGGAACCGGAGAATTTCGAGGACGAGACCGTAGAGGCGTTCGGCGTGCAGAAGTTGGAAGATCTGCCGTGGACACACCTTGCCGACGCCTACGCCTGCATCATGTGCAACCGCTGCCAGGACGTCTGCCCCGCTTACGTCACCGGCAAGGAGCTGTCACCGGCGGCGCTGGAGGTGAACAAGCGTTACTACCTCAACGAGCACATGGCCGAAATCGCCGACGGCGGTGAGACGATCCCGCTGCTCAACTTTGCCATGAGCGAATCGGCCATGTGGGCGTGTACGGCGTGTGGGGCGTGTGTGGACATCTGTCCTGTGGGCAATGAGCCGATGTTCGACATCCTTTATATGCGCCGTCATCAGGTGCTGGTGGAAAACGACTTCCCCAAAGAATTGAAGACGGCCTTCCGCGGCATGGAGCGCAACGGCAACCCGTGGAACCAGAGCAGCGGCGACCGCATGAATTGGGCCGATGGTCTGGCGATCCCCACGGTTGAGGACAACCCCGACTTCGAGTTGCTGTGGTGGGTGGGCTGTGCGCCGTCCTATGATCCGCGGGCGCAGCAGACGGCGCAGGCGCTGGCCAAGGTGCTCAACCATGCCGGCGTCAACTACGCCATCCTGGGCGAATTGGAAAGCTGCACCGGCGACGCCGCCCGCCGCGCCGGCAACGAATATCTCTTCTACGAAATGGCGAAGGCCAACATCGAAACGCTTAACGAGGTGGCGCCCAAGCGAATTGTCACCACCTGCCCCCACTGCCTGCACACGCTGGGCAAAGAGTACGGTCAATTCGGCGGCCACTACGACGTGATCCACCACACCCAGTTGCTCAGCGAACTGACCGCGGCCAAGAAGATCCAGGTGACCGGCAACGGCGAATCGGACACCATCACCTTCCACGATCCGTGTTACCTGGGCCGACACAACGGCATCGTGGACGCGCCCCGGTCCGCGCTGGCGGGGATCGGTGTGTCCGTGGTGGAGATGCCGCGGCACGGCAGCCAGTCATTCTGTTGCGGCGCAGGCGGCGCGCAGATGTGGAAGGAAGAAGAGCATGGCGACGAGTCTGTCAACGCGGCGCGCTACGCCGAAGCCAAAGCCACCGGCGCGGAGACGATTGCAGTGGGCTGTCCTTTCTGCCTGACGATGTTGACCGACGCTGCGACGACGGCGGGTGAGGGGGTTACAGTGAAGGATGTGGCGGAGTTGGTGGCGGAGCGACTTGGGTGATTTGGACGCGGATTTTTGGGATTTTTTAGGAGGAGCGATCTTCGAGGAGGAATTCGGTAGTCGTTGGGCTATTGGCAGCAGGGGTAAAGCGCCGGCGTCGAATGTCCAACAGCAGTTCCGCCTGCTGTTCTTGCCGACGTTCGATTTCGACTCCTTGTGTCAACATGGCAATTACTTGGGCGCTCAAAGAACGCTGGTTGAGCTGTGCCAGCATTTGGATGTCTGCGTATAGGGTTTCAGGTATGCTGCGGATGTGTAGTGTAGGCATTGTGTCTGCTCTCAGAGCAAAAGGTTCTAGCTTATAGTCTGAAATATATCAAGACGTATTGCATAATGCAACACAGATCAAGAACCCGCCAGAAAATTCTGGCGGGTTTTCTGTTACTAGTGGCGGCATTCAAGTTTGCGGGAGTAAAGGCACAAGATATCGCTCAAACCACGTTAAGAGCGCTCAATAATTTTCTTTTTAAGTGTTCGGTACTCTTCCTCGTCGATCAGTTGATCTTCGAGTAGTTTTGCCGCTTTTTCCAGCTCGATCTCTAAGCTGGACTTTGCAGTCTGGGACGATAGTATAGGTACCGCTGTAAGATTTGTTGTCGGTGAGAGCATAGGCTCTTGTACGGACGCAACTACAGAACTAACTGTTGGGAAAAGGTGTGGGTGTGTACGCTGCAAGCTGGACGTTTCCACAGGAGCAGAAGCTACTACCTTGGGGTTTGGTCCATACTTATTATCTCCAAGTTGACTGTCCTCAGCCCAGAAGACGATGTTGGCAATCGGCAACAGGATCCACCATCCGCTTCGTCCAGTATCATGCATGCGACGGACACCAACGGCTATTGTAGGTAACAGTACGGCCAATGAATACAGGTTTGCAAGGATAAGACCCGATTCGCCGAATAACACTCCGCTTAGAAAACCTACAACGAAACTTACCAGTAAGTTAATGAGTTGGAACATCCAGAATTCCGTTCGGCGTGAACGTCCATTAAACTCTGCGTACTTCTTAAGAGCACTCAGATACCATTCCATTGTTTGCTCCTCTGGCTAGTTACTATCAGCAGTAGGTTCATAGATTGCGAAAATAAATCGTATTGGAAAGACATGCAGACGCACAGATCGTGTCCGTCTAGATAGATTTAAAACTTGCGCTCCTCACTGTTTGAACACCCTTTCCGGTCACGGCAACAACAAACAGCAAACCAAGCACAATGGCTAGCCCAGGAGTGTTAAAAGCTCGTGTTGTGACTTGCATCGACGGCAATGATGCGCCGTTCCAGGTAACTGTGTCTTCCAGGCGACGCCCGTTTGTCGTTACTGCACGACCAGGGGCATCGATTATATAGGTACTTCGGACTGACACTTCTTCTTCGAAGAGCGAAATCGGCGATGCCTCGAACCTATACGTTGAATTCACAGTCCCTTCGACTCGGGTTACCGTGACTTCAGCAGTTTGACCTGCATCCGAGGCGAGCCTTTGGTAAAGGGTGTCTAACTGCCAGCGACTTGAAAATGGCATTGAGACTTTGATCCATATGCGACCATTGCGGTCTTCTCTTTCAAAGGCATGCGAGGTCCAACCAAATCGATGTGCCACTTCACGAGCAACAGCAGAATCAATATTCACTGCCCCATAGTATGCGCGTAAACGTGTGTAGTCGGCCGGGAGAAAACCTAGCGATAGTGTATAAATCCCCGACATATTTCGGTTTAGCGTTATGATGTGCTCAAGTTCGAGCTCAGAGACCCGACGTATTTCGGTAATCAGGCGATAGGGAGTATGCCGGTAGTAAGACAAATCCCAACTTACAGTTTGACCGTCAGACTGAATATCCCCATTTGTGTATATTATCGCTCCTGGTAAGCGTGTCCATTCAGTTACATCAACAGTCGACCAGGATGACGGCCAATCCGAAACACTTCCTGAAAGCCAAGTGCCTTCGAAAATGTACTGCGTGCGAAACAAATTACTATCTACAACAGTTTTAACATCTGGGTACTGGTCTTTTGGTAGAGCAATGTATTGCGTGACATAGTAGCTATCGTACTCGGCCACATCTTTAAACTGAGTAGTAACTCTCACGCGATGGTCATTGCCAATACGTGAATGTTCATATTTATAGTTGGCTGCACCGAACCCTTTAGCAATTTCTGATGCAATGCTAGGTGTAGGGTCCCCGCCGTAGTAGTCTCGCATAGAGGCGTAGTCATACTGGTTATAGGTAAGGGCTACGACAAATACGCCTGATAGATCTTCATTAAATACAGCAAATCTATCAATGGACTCTGGTTGTACAGAGCAAGATGTCATCAGTAATATCAGCAGTAGCAAAGAAATGAATGAGGTAACCCTGGGAATCATGCCCCTAGACCCTTTCAGTGGTCACTTTAGCCATGCTAAATCTCTTTGAGCAGATGTTCTTTCGTTGTTAAGTATTCCTCGGTACTGATATCACCAGCGTCCAGTTTTTGTTTTGCAGCAGCGAGTTGCTCTGACAGGCGAGAGACAATAGAAACGTCACCAGTATTATCTATAGCGTGGGAAAATACCGTCGAAGCACTTTCGTACTGTGCTGAAGAAATTGCCGGTGTGTTCACAACCTGCGCCGCAACATTTGATAGACTGGATGCTAGCCCAAAACGGTTTGCACTTGGTGAACCTTGCACAAATCCAAGTTCGATCAGCGTCCAAATCCATCCAACTACCGGCACAATAGAGAGGAGTATCCACCAAGCTGACTTATCGCGATCGTGCCAGCGTTTAACCTGTGTAGCGAAGATAGGCCACAGCATTGCCAGTTGAACTAGGGTTAACAACCTGCCTTCTGCTTCCATGGCAGTGTCTAGCAGATATGCAGCCAATAACACAAGCCCAGGAATCAGAATCCCGTAGACCCAGTAAGTTTGGCGGTCAATTCTACCCCTGAATAAATAGAAGATGTGACTGCGCTCCATCGACGTACCTCTCGACCAACCTGGATATTACGGCATTGTGCACTGTTGCCATCCACTTGTGCCTCGGCTCGCCGTGACAACTGGACGCTCGAAGTAGGAGAAAGCACGATTAGCAGATCTTTGCCTAGACTCTGGTTCATTTGTGAAGTCACTCGTATAGTAAGCGCTGTGTGGACGTGCCCCTATGAATTCGTCATCAACGAAAACGTTAACGATCCCGCCAACTCTTACCAAAGCACGACCAGATTCAAGATTGTTTGTTACAGTCTCGTAGTAGCGGAACCTGTCGTCGATCTGAATATTCGCTCCACCGCCCCAATCCTGTTCATTTAGAAACAAGAATAGAGGGGTATCTACTTCTTCAGTCAGAGAATCCAAGATTGCGTTCGTAGCAAAATCTAACAAAACAACTCCCGAGCATGAAGACCAGATTGCAGTTTGAAGCCTGCCTTGCGCGACCAAGTTGAAGAAGTTCTGAATAGCTTGCTCAGGAGCATCTAAGTCATGCGGAGGGGCGGTGATTTCGAACGACTCGAGAATCGTGACTACAGACGGCATAAACAGGTCAAGTTGTCCTGAGGAGGCTTGTACTTCCACAATGGTCGTTGTTTTGTCTGCGTTTCGCAGTGCTATCCACGCTACGTCGACAGAGGACTGAGTCTCTACTGCCACAACAGCCTCACGCTCGGTATCTAGCTGAATCGGCTTCTGAAAGCCTCGCCAAATTGCCTCGCCATATCGATTGCTCACAAAAGCCTCGAGCATCTCCGGTAATGATGCTACAAGTGGATCAGGCAGCAGCGCTGCTTCAATAACATAGACAGGCTCATAGACTGCGATCGCTACTTGGTTGGCTACTCCAGGTGTCAACTCAGGGCGACTATCGGTTAAAGCAATCCTTCGATCATTCACCAAGTTTACTTCGTAAGCATATTCGCTTGAAACAAAATTCCATGGCCTAGCTTCAGCGCCGATGATCTGCCAACCTTGAGGATAGCGAACAAATATCCGATTCCCTGGTCCTACAGCATAGGATTCGGTCAAATCTGCCTGAGTCAAAGTCGTTAAAGGAGCAGATGGAGCAGCGAGTGCCCGAACCACAGCATTGTCAACTTCGATTTGTGCAGCACCTTCTACGTCGTCTGAACTTCGCGCAATCCCAAACCCAACCGAACCACTAATATCACCAAGGCTGTCAAAGGTGGCAATCGCGCGTTCGCCAACCAACAGTGTGTAGGCATCCTCATCAACAATCAATGAGAAACGGAGTGGTTCATCCACTATAAACGGATTGAAGACCATTGGGGCTGTTGTCGACGCAATCCTTTGCCTGCCTTGAAACAGCATGGCTAGCCCATGTGTCGGACAGTAGGAAATCACTTTGTAGTTATAGCCAGAATTCGCGTCGAAGACGATGAGTAGACACATGTCCGACGTGTTGGAAAGCTGTCCAATGACATCAAAGCTAAACTCATATGGTTCGTGAAACCTTGAAGCAATTGACCGGTTATCGAGAGTTACAATGTGATCAATGTAATTAGTACCAAACCTTGAATCGCTAAAGGCCATGAACAGGTTATATCGCCCTCGCTGAATCTCGGAGACCAGATTAACATCATAATTTGCTTTCCAGCCCTGGCTGTTGTCATTGAAGGACTCAGAAAACCACACATCGCCATCTTGTAAGGTGGTTTCAAATAGCGTCTGCGGCGCATCATCAGAAAACAGACGCGGCATCCCCATGTCATCAGGGGTTTCTGTAGTAGGTAACGCTTCGATCAAAACGTTATCAATCGATAAGTTCAGGACAGATCTTGTTTCTTTTGACCAGCCAATACCTACCCTGCCAAGGAAAGGTAGCAGCCGAGGCGTCTGCATTGCCAGTTTGTCATCAATCAAGAGGTTGTAGCCATAGCGCGTCACCTCAAGGCGAATACGCTGTTTTGTGCTTTGAATTGGAAATGGAACAGCAAGTTGACCGGATCGCAGAATTCCTGAATACATAAATGAGCGAGGACGAGTAACTTCATAACGTCCATCAAAGTAGAGTTTGACTGTTAAAACGTAATTAGCTTCGTTCGGATTGGCATGTAGATAAAACATAATATGATCGTCAGGGCCATACATGACCGGCAATAGATCAAATGATAGCGCCATTGGCCCTCTCATCTCGATAAGGCTCTCACCTACGTAGGGGCCAATGACGAGAGATCCGCCACGACGCTCACTATAGTCAACTGTATATGTACCGTCTCGCACAGTTGCCTGATCTTCGAAAGACCGCAAAACGTTCTCACTATCAGCACCGAAGTCGTCGGCGAAGAGCGGTTCATTAGTAAGCCCCGAGTCGTCACATTCGGCTGCAGCGATATCTGCGTGACTGAGTGTACGTGCAATATCAGCAAAGAGAGATGACTGATTTTGGGCCACTGTGACGTCTTGAAAATAGGCACCCAAAACCCCGCTTCCACCATCGCGAAACGAAACTGTGTACAACTTCAATACTGTTCCTTCGATTCGGTTGTATAATTCTGATTCCGTTATTTGTCGACCATCAAATTCATATGTATCTGACGAGCGAGGGAAAAAGGCAGGACGTTCACTATTGGCCTTGACATAGTCGACGACTAATGCCCATGCCTCCTGTGGTGGGCCAGATATTTTAGATGAAACAATGAGACCCTCTGTTCCTTCGACAGAAGTATGCAGGATCGCCAAGTCGCTCAATTCATTAACTTCCCAGCCACTTGGATAGCAAAACGTGATGCCCGAAGATGTGGTATAGGGTGCAGAAAGTGTTGAGATTTGTGCACTGGCAGACAAGTTGCCAAAACGATCTTCGAGCACAATAAGAGTAATTAGCGCTAACAAGAGTTGAAATAATCGGACCATGAAATTACAGAAACGTCTGCTTGTCATGCAAAAGCCCTCTCTTGTTTTATGGGTGACTCGGCTATAACAAACTATAGTGTGCTGATCTTGCGAAACACAATTCCCCACGCATGATCATTGAAACAACGAAAGATCTCGCACATGTCGTGCTCGTTGGCGAACCATTTAAGCCACGTAAAGTCTATGTTCCGGGTATGATTACTGCCCAAAAGCTTAGAGGCGAACTCTGGCTTGTACAGAGGGATATCGAGATCGTGGTCGGCAATCATGATGAGGCCATCACGACAGGTACATCTAACAACTTCCAGTAGTACACCAAAATGCTCCTCACTATGACCGACTATGAACGGTAGTAGGCTTAGGGTGAAAACCTTAGACTCAAATGGCAGATGTGAAGCGTCAGCAAGAACTGGTACCAATGGATACTTCTGTCTAAGGAGTACATCATCCATTGCGGATCCTTTCCAAGCACAAACATCCACCAGTGTAATACTCTCCACCTTTTCAACAGGAAGCAGATCATGATGAAGGCAAAATGCAACATAGGTATTGGACCATGGGACACCTTCACCAACGCTCAAAACGTGACCCTTCATAAAGTGGTGTAGGTATCTACCTAGAGCAATTCTTACAGCTCGTATCAAGTGCTGTTGATGCTGCCGAACGGCCTGAATCTGCTCATTTGGGGTCATTGTTGCCTGTCTCTATGGGTAACAGTAGGTTAGCAAACGACTTTGCCAAGTTTGTGCAGTCATTACTCTGTTCCTTCAAGGTACTCTGCTACTGTCTGAGAATGGCTTGGGCGATTTGTGTCGTAGTAGCTGTCTCGATAATCGCTGTAACTCCGATCAAAGTATGTTGTATCGGTATAAGAGATCTGAGGGCTATTGGACGAATGCTTATTTTTGAACCAAGCGTCTTGGTCTTCCCGCCTTGGCGGACGATTGGAGTCATGGTACGTGTCTCGATAATCACTGTAGCTTCGATCAAAGTAGGTTGTATCCGTATAACTATCAAGAGGAGTTATGTGATCTTCTTGAATGCGATGATTCCAACGTCGACGGATTTGCTCAACAACAGGCGCTAGTCGGCTTTTATTCTGGACATAGAACAGATGACGCATTTTTGTCGGTAGGCATTCAACATTTGCCTGTGACTTTGATCGGACGATAAACGCTTGGCATCCGAAGCTACAGATAGACTGTGCATCGCATTGCTCGCAGTCATACCAATTTTCTGGCACCAACGTGTGGAATTTTTGGACTGCTTCATCGTACTGCACAAAGTCACTATCCAAATTCTTATCTAGATTTCCCAAGAAATGCGACTGATCGTTCCACTGGAACCGACCACACGGCAGGATATTGCCATCAACTGTTACGCCTACGACTCGATTACCTGCACCGCACTGTTTTTCATGGCATAGAGTATGTGCTATACGATGTTGACCATCATCGGAAGCAAAGAAACGAAGAAGTTCAAAAGACAGATTATCTTCAATAACCGACTGACCCTGAGTGCGAATCATATATTCCAACATGGCATGCTGTGCTTCAAAGACTTGCTCGGGTTTCATGTCAGACAAATTGATTCCTGTCCCTACTGAATACACAACATTTGCTTTGAACTCATTAATGCAAATTTCACGGCTCAACCAATCACAGATCTCATCAAAGTTTTGATAATTGGATGAGTTGATTGTCATCAGTACACCTGGTCGAATACCAGAGCGTATCAATTTGCGATAGTTGTCCACTGCCCGATCTCCGCGGCCACGCAAAGAATTTGAAATGGATGATGGGCCGTCCATGCTGACACTAAGGTGAATGTTCAAATCCTTAAGCAAGCGAATCTTTCCTTGATCTAGTGCGATAATATTGGACTGCATTGCAATCACGGCGCGTTTACTATGGATACCGGCAATTGCATGTGCATAGTGAGAAGCCGTTTGTAGCCATTCATTTGTCATCAAAGTTGGCTCACCACCATGCAAAAGGAACATGACATTAGGGCTCTGGGTGTTTTGAATTACCCGATCTACCAGCTTTCGAAAGATCTCAATGGACATGTCTTTACCAGCAGTAATGTGCTCATAACAATAGGCACAGTCGAGATTGCATCTATGTGTGACCTTAACAACCACAGTGCTGACGTTCTGAAATCGTCGATCAGAAGAAGAAGAACGCACCTCATCAGTAAGTTCTATTACGGCGCTAGAGACCATTTGTCACCTCCTGGAATTGGTTAGGTTTGAGGCGAAGTTCGCCAGGTACGACAAGGAGTCCATGTCTAAACATACAACACATAAAAATTTCTCTTGAGACAGTACTATGGTACTAATCAACGCAAATGACACTAACGCCCTTTTCCCGTTTCAACCTCCCCACTCCCTCTCAACACACTCCACCACCCTCCAACCCGCACCCCTACTTTCCGCCGGTTTGCCTCAAAGAAACTTTTTAGGCACAATACATACCTCGCATACGTGATAGAGTACTCTACGCTGGAGAATGCCTTAGATGCCGCTGCCGACCCGCGTCGATCCCTCATCGCTCGTTGACTCCGTCCACCAGGCATTCAAAGATTGGAATGTCACCCACGACACTGAGAACGCGTTGACCAGCTTGCTGCTCTTCCAACGCGCCGCGCAAGGACACCCCGGCCGCCCGCCCCGCTTTGTCCTACAGCAGATGCTGCAAGATGCGCTCGCCTCACTGGCCCAAGAACACCCAGACGACGCTGCACTGCTTCGGCGCCGCTTCATCGAACAGGCAACCGCCTACACAGTTGCCAACGAAAGTGCCGTCTCCGAGAGTACTCTTTATAAGCTCCAGGCCTCTGCACTGCGCCGGCTGACCGACGCCCTCTGCCAACAAGAAGCAATGCTGCAAGAGACCCACCTCCACGGGCTTGTGGAACGGCTGGAACCGCCCACCTACACCCGCCTCTTTGGGGTGGACGAGCAACTGGATCAGCTCAGTGAGAAGTTGTTGGCCCCCGAGGCCCCGCCCATCTTGTCGATTGAAGGGATGGGCGGCCTGGGCAAGACGGCGCTGGCCGATGCCCTGGTGCGCCGCCTGTTGACGGACCGCAAGGTCACCGAAGTTGGCTGGGTGAGCGCACGCACCCACGTCCTCGACCTGACCGGACAAATTCAGACGGTGTCGCGACCGGCCCTCGAAGCCGAGGATCTTGTCGCCGCGCTGCATACGCAGTTGCTGCCCCAACGTTCGCTGCCCATACCAGAACGGGCGCTGACCGAGTTGCGCCGTCACCTCAAACAGACGCCACACCTGATCGTGGTAGACAACCTGGAGACGGTCCTCGATCTTGAGGTGTTGTTGCCCCTCCTGCGTTCACTGGCCTCCCCTAGCCAATTCCTGCTCACAGCGCGCCGTTCGCTACAGGGAGACCCGGCGATCTGGCTCCATCGTGTGCCCCACTTAAGCCAGGAAAACGCGCTGCGTTTGATTCGTTACGAAGGCGAACGCATCAGCTTTCCACAGATCAGCGCCGCCGAGGACGCCGAACTGCTGCCCATCTACCACATCGTGGGCGGCAATCCGCTGGCGCTACGGCTGGTGGTCGGCCAGATCCAGCATCACGGGCTGGATACCTTCCTGGCCGGGCTGGTGGGGGCGACCGGCCAGGCGGCCGAAAATCTCTACACCTACATTTTCAGCAGCGCCTGGTCTATACTCGACAAGAACAGCCAAGGGATGCTCCTGACCCTCGGCATTTTGGACCCAGGCGGCGCCGATCTCGAATACCTCTCCCGAACGGGGAATCTAGATCGAGGAGAGATCATCTCGGCATTGGATCGTCTGGTCTCGTTGAGTTTGGTGGAATGTTCCGCCGGCCTCACACAACGGCGCTACTCACTACACAGCCTCACCCGCGCATTCCTACAGGAACAAGTTCGCAAATGGCAGACGCAGTCACCCTTGCAAACGGCAGCAATGCCCTGATCCCCGACCTTGCCCCACACTTCCAGCAGTTGACAGTTCGCATCGGCGCGGCATTGCTGGCTGATCTACGTGCAGACAAAGACGCTATGCTGCGTTTTGCTCGCTCTGCCGAGGAACGACGACATGCTCAGCGCATCCTCGCGCAACTCCTGGCCATGCCCGACGCATGGTCGTTGACGCGCGATTTGCTCCTGACGCTGGCTGCGCCTATGACAGATGCCGGCCACCGCCACGAGTGGATGCCTGTCCTCGTTCAGGGGCTGGTGCAGAGCAAGGCAAACGGCGACACCATAGCAGCGGTCGATCTGAGTTTTCAGCTTGGTCTGCTTTATCAATCGTTGAGCAACTACCTGACATCTGATGCCTATTTGCATGAGAGCCACTCGCTTGCAATTAAAAATGGAGACCGCCGCAATCAAGCGCGTGCGCTGAACTCACTTGCCTTCAACGCACGCCTACGCCGTGTAAATGACAAAGCGCACGAACTGGTTAAGTTAGCCATGCAAGTAGCCGGTGAAGACGCACAGCAGTTGGGTTGGAGCCATATGGTATTGGGCTGTTTGGCCGGTGATCAAGGAGAATGGCATACTGCCATCGAGCATTGGCAACGCTCGCTTTACCTGTACGCATCCATTAATGACCAGGTGAAGGTAGCATGGCGTCTGCGCGATCTTGGGCTGGCGCACCTTGCGCTAAAGGAGTATGCAACAGCAATTAGTTACCATCAGCGTGCTATAGCAACTTGTCAGGAACAGGCAAACCCCTTGCAAACGGCCGTAGCACAAATGAACCTGGGGAATGTGTACGTTGCCTGTGGGCAGGCCACAGAAGCGCTTCCACTTTACTGGCAGGCTGAGGAGATCTTTCGCCAGTTGGCAGATCAGCGCCATCTAGCAATGGTCTACAACAACATTGCGTTTGCCTATGATCAAACAGAAGCGTGGCAACAAGCGGAACAGACCTACCATTCCAGTATTGAACGCTGGCAAATGCTTGATGAGGCTGTTTCGTTGGCCAACGCAATGGTTGGGTTGGGTGTTGTCTACCTACGGCAGAAATGCTATGAACAGGCAGTTTCCCTTTTTAATCAGGCGTTGAGTCATGTAGTTGATAGCGTTCAACCTGCCGGGATAGAGAAAGCGCAAGAGATTCGCCGCCACATTGAAGAAGCGCAGACTGCATTACAACAGAAACCATGATCTCTAGTTGGGTCTGCTCGCAGACTTTCCAGGTATTTCGGCCTGGCAAATCTGCGAGCAGCTAACGGTGCCCGTTTAGGTTACCCACCACCACTGCCTGAGCTGCATTGTGTTCCACACGCAACCAACGCTGCTTCATTTAATAGGTCATAGCCGCCGTGTTTTCCCCCGATCTGCCAACTAAGTGCAGCCACGAATAGTACGACGAGCAGAAGCTTGCGGCTGCGAAGCTTTACGGTTTCTCCAGATACCATGTCAATGTTCTCCTGTTAGTGGAGATCATTGAGTTGAGGGGCCCCACCGGCATTGCGCCGGCTCGCATGCGTCCGCTCAACAATCTGAGAAATGTCGGTTCTTGTGTACGCAAGAGGACCCAAGCATACGCGCTGTTGCCCGACTTTTTCGGTGTAGGCTCGCCGGAAAGAGACCGAATTGACTCTGAAAGCTCAGAGTGCGTGTTGGAGTGCGTGTCGGAGTGCGTGTCGGAGTGCGTGTCGGAGAGAGTTAGGAGAAGGAATGCCGCAAGATTCAGAACAGTTCAAAGCGTGCCTCGATCTAGCCATTCGCTCCCTGAAGCGGATCAAGAATAAGGACATCGGCGTCATCGAAGACGAACTCGGATATGCGCTTGGGCGAGAAGGACGTAGCGCTGTCCAATACTGGCGCAAAGGGAACATTCCTCCGCAGCAGCGTGATGTAGAAGACCTCGCCCGCCAGATCATCGTACTCGGCTACCGTGATGCGGGCTGGTTGCACCGCTTCCTCAGCAGCGCCGCGCACCCCGACCCGCGGCAACTGTGCGATGAACTCCTGCCGGACGCCGATCTGCCCGATCCAGAAAGCCAACAGGCCATGCCACCGTTGCCGCAGAGGCGCTACCATGAATTGGTCGGCCGCGATGAAGATGTTGATGCCATCCTTGCGGCCCTGCACGACGACAAGCGACACTGGATCATCGGCATCGACGGCATGGGCGGCATCGGCAAGACGGCGCTGGCCCGTGAAGTCATCGAACGCAGCCTATACGAAAACCGCTTTGAGGCCATTCTCTGGCTTGATGCCTCTCCACAATCAACTCAAGGACGCCCCTTGCCGGTGACCTTCGACTACTTGCTCGATGCCATTGGCGTACAATTGCGCAACCCCGAGTTGATCCGCATGTCGCCGCCCGAAAAGGAAGAACGCACCCGCACCCTGCTCCAACGTCAGCGCCTGTTAATCGTCCTCGACAACCTCGAAACCGCTGCCGATCCACAAGCGGAGATCATCCAACGGCTACACCGCCTGCTCGGTCCTAGCAAAGCATTGGTCACCAGCCGCCGTCGCTTTGAAAACGAGGTCTATCCCATCCGGTTACGCGGACTGACGGTTGACGGCGCGCAGCGCTTTTTGGAGGTGGAAGCAGAACAGCGGCGCATGGATCAACTGCTCAATGCAACCCAGGATGAGTTGCAACAGATCACCGAGAAGACGGGTGGTTCACCGCTGGCGCTGAAGCTGGTGGTGGGGCAGTTGGCGGTGTTGCCGCTGCCCGTCGTGTTAGAACAGCTACGCTTGCCCAACATGCCCACGCAAGACGACGACGAATACGTCCGCCTCTACGAAAACATCTTCGCTCGCTCCTGGCAGTTGCTCCACAACGAAGGACGCGGCCTGCTTATCGCCATCTCTCACTTCCCGGCCTATACCGGCGGCACCTTTGCTGCCCTTCAGCGTGTCAGTGGGCTAGAGGAGCCACTGTTGGCGCAGACGCTTACCCAGCTTTGGCGCTTTTCCTTGCTCGAAGCTGAACGCAACGGCAACCTCAGCAGCATGCGCTATGGCCTGCACGCATTGACACGTCACTTCGTCCAATCTGAGGTCGCCCAAAGCTGGCTGCACTCGTCCCCAGTGGAAAGCAAAGAGCGCCCATGAACGTGCCACAGCTCACCGATCAGGAGACCATGCAGCACCATCACCGGCAGACGGCCGTCCGCTACCTGGAATGGGCGGTTGAACTCGTGCAGCAGCATCGCTTCGATCTCCTCGTACTGGACAAGGAGCGTGACGCCATCCTCGAAGCGTTCTCCCTCGCCTACGCCATGCGAGAACATACTTTGCTGCTCGACGGACTTTGGGCTTTTGCTGACTACCTGGAGGCACGCGGAGAGTATGCAACAGCCGTCCATCTCCTGACCCAGGCGCAAGAGATTGTGCAGCAGACAAACGACAAAGTTGGGCAGTGCCGGGTGCTGGCAATGTTGGGCATGGTGGGCATCCGCACAAGCAACTATGCCCAGGCGATTTCCTACTATGAAGAAGGACTGGCCCTTATCCAGGATCAAGAAGATCAACATGCCCTGTTTGCATCCCTGTTCCACAGAGGCATCGGCACGGTAATGTACAGTGCGCATACTGAATGGGAGAGAGCCGAAGCACATCTCGACGCTGGCCTGTTATGGGCGCGCCGATGTAACGAGCTACACGTCCTGGCTGGGGCATTGGTGAATCGGGCAACCCTGGTCGCCTTGCGCCATGGCAACGCCGCCGATGCACATGCCCTCCTCAGCGAAGGGCTGACGCTCTTTCAACAGGTGAAGGACAGCCGCAATGTTGGCCTTGCCTTGACCAATCTAGGGTCGCTTGCTTACGAACAGGGAGATCTCGCCACCGCGCAAACACACTGTCAAGACGGCCTGCGCTACACCAAAGAAGCCGGTGATCTCGAAAAAACGGCGCGCCTGCTCGGCAACCTTGGCGTAATCGCCTGTATGCATGGTCAACTAGAAGAGGCTGAGGAGTATTTGTACGAAGGGCTGCTGCTTGCACGGCGGATGGATCACCGTGAATTGCAGAGCACAATGCACATGAACTTTGGCATGGTGGAGTCAACCAAACAGAACTGGGCACAAGCCGAAGAGTGTTACACCGAAGCGCTGTCGATGGCCGAATCGATCAATTTACTCGATCTTACCGGGTACCTTTACATCGAACTTGGTAAAATCGCCGTGCAACAGGACAACCTGACCAGAGCCGAGGCATACCTGGATCGGGGACTTTCCATTGCTCGGCAGACGGGTCATGTATGGGATCTGTGTGCCGGCCTTATACAACGAGGAGAGATGTTGCTCACAGGGGGTCGCTTGCCGGAGGCGGTCGTCGCATACACCGAAGGGCTGGAACTGGCCGAAAAGATCGGTGCCAAAGAAATGACAGGCAGTGCCTACTTCGGGCTGGCTCAACTTGACCACATACAAGGTGATCTCACCACCGCCAACCAGCACGGACAGTTGGCCCTGGAAATCTGGCAATCTACAGGACACGCCGAAGCGAAAAAAGTGGCCGACTGGCTGGCGTCCCTTCCCTAAGCCTGAATTGACCACCAAACGCAAAAGCAAACAGCCTGCCGAAGAAAATCGGCAGGATGTCTTTTTGCAAGAAAACCGACCCCTCACCCATGATCCACAGGACAGCCGCGCCCGTTGCTTGCTTGCGGCCTGGCATGGAGACCGTTACTCACCACGGCTACTTTTGCCGCACTTCCGTTCTTTTGCGGCGCCGTCATCGCGCGGACTGGCGCGGCGACAGTGACCGTCTTGGCGGGCGGCAATGCAGTTAACTCGTCCAAGCTACTCTCAAATTTCTGTGTTATCGAAAAGCCACGCACGATCTGGCTGAGGCTGTCTGCCATCTCGGTTAGCTGACTCGTAGACGCCGTGGTCTGCTCCACCTGGGCGCTGACTTCCTCGGCCCCGGCACTGACCTCTTCCGCCGCGGCGCTGTTCTCTTCGGACATCGCCGCCATCTCTTCGATTTCGCGCAGCACCATCTCGCTGCGCGAAGACAAAATTTGCGCCGACTCGCTGTTAGTGGCCGCAATGGCGCCCATCTCTTCTACGGCGTGGCGCATGTCTTCGCTGCTACGCCCCATCTCAACCACAGACGAGGCCAGTCCGCTTAGCTGAGCGCCCACGGTGTGCATCATCTGCCGAATCTGGTTGAGCGCGCTTTCTGCCTCGGCCGCCATGAGCACCCCTTGTTCCATCTCGCGGCTGCTCTGATCCATGGCCCGCACCGTCCGATCTGCTGTAGTCTGCACAGAGGTGACGATGGCGGCAATCTCCTGTGTGGAACGGGCGGCCTGTTCCGCCAGCCTACGCACTTCGTCTGCCACCACCGCAAAGCCTTTGCCGTGCTCACCGGCCCGCGCCGCCTCAATGGCTGCATTCAACGCCAGCAAATTCGTGCGTTCGGCGATATCGTCGATCTTCTGCACGATGACGCCGATGTCCTCGCCCAGCCGCCCCATTTCGGTGACACGTTCACCCACCTGTTTGGTAGATTGCGCCAGTGACCGCATGCCGACGATGGTGTGCGTCACCGCCTGTGCAGCCGTCTCCGTGGTTTGGGACGCTTCGGCCATGGCCGTCGAACTGGCGTTTGACGCTTTTTGGACATTGACAATGTTCGGCGCCAACCGCGCCTCCAACGTCTGGCGGGCATCACCTGTAGCCTTCGATTGGCGCTGCGCCCCCGTTGCAATATCGGCAATCGCCTGATTTTGCTCCATCACAATCCGGCGTGTGTGTTCCACACTGCGGGCCTGTTCGGCGCTCCCCTGCGCTACATGACCAATCGTCAACGCGATCTGCTGTGTCGCCTGCGCTGATTGGGCTGCCGCATAACTAAGCTGATTGCTGGTCTCTACCAACGCCCCGCTTACATAGGACATACCACCGATGGTATCATTGAGAACCTGCTTAAACGCAGCATAGTTGTCAGAAAGATCTTCGCCTTTATGGCGCAGCGGGATTAACGAGAGATCAATGCCTGTCGAGTCAAAGAAGAAGGCGTCCATAATCGCCTGAATGTCGTAATTGAAGACCGCCAAAATCGCTCGTTCCGCGCTTGCACGAAATCCCGGCCGCAAGGGGTAGGCTTGCCCCAAATATTTGCGCACCAGATCAAAGTAGTAAACGTAGCTCCCCACATACCATTTCAGCGGCAGGTTGATATCGTTGTGCAGTTTGCCCACTTTGAGCCGTTTTTCAAAATAGACCTCACCGAAGGCCCCCCCATTGGCCGCCTCTTCGAAAATCTCGATGAAGTAGCCGGCCTGCATCGCTTCAAGATGTGAACGTAGCTTGTCGAAGGGGTATTTCTTGCGCTGAGAATAATCTTCAAAAAAACGGCGTGCCGCAGGAACCGCGAACTGGTGATCGTAGAACTCACGAACCAGGCCAGGCGCGACTTTCTCCGACCAACCTTTCAGTTTGGCGAGAATCGCAATGTCCTTCGGCGAGAAACGAATGAACGACTTGCGATGAAGCAGATTGTCATCAGAAATTGAATACTGGTCGACAAGGTTCTGCATAGGGCTCCTCCAACACATTGTTTACGGTATCGTAAGATACGAGATGTAGTCTATTCATCGGCTAGATTTATCTTGAGCAGTATCAGCATTGACACGTATTTCCCTTACAATTTTCTTATAAAACAAGCCCCCTCATCCTTACCTACATCCTACGAACAGGATCTCGAATATGAACATTGCAACCTACCTCCAATCCAAAGAACCCAACTACAACGCGGACATGCACATGCTGGGCCAAACCTGGAACGGCCCGGGCTATCACACGCGCATCCCCAACGGCACGTGGGTGCACCCCACCCGCACCGCATTGGACTACGCCCTCGCCCTCCTCTTCAGCGCGGACGCCACCCACTACACCCGCGCCGCTGATGTGATCGCCAAGACGCTCACCCTGCAAGATGTGGACCCCACCAGCCCCACCTACGGCATCTGGCCCTGGCTGCTCGAAGAGTCTTTGGCCGAGATGGCCCCACCCGATTGGAACTGGGCCGATTTCTGTGGCATGCGGCTGGCGCTGATCCTGGCGGATCACGCAGACAGGCTTCCCACCGATCTCGCCCAAGCCATACGCGTGAGTTTGGGACACGCCGGCTGGTCGATCTTCCGTCGCAACGTACGGCCTGGCTATACGAATATTGCGATTATGGGCGCAGGGGTGACGCTGGCCGCCGGGGAACTGCTCGACGAGCCACGCCTGGCCGACTACGGGCGGCGGCGTCTGCGTCGTGTGGTGGAACACACCGAGCACCACGGCGGTTTCAACGAATACAACAGCCCCACCTACACCGTAGTGGTGCTGCACGAATGCGAGAACATTCTGCACCTTGTGCAAGATGCGCAGGCCCGCGAAGACGCCGAAACGCTGCGCGTCTTTGCCTGGGAGACCATTGCCGAGCACTTCCACCCCACTACCCAACAGTGGAGCGGACCCAACAGTCGCGCCTACACCGACCGCGTGCCTGCCAGTCTCTGTTCCTACCTCTCTGCACAGACCGGCATTGAGATCCGCCCCCACCCCGACGCGCCCGACCGCGGCAGCGAAGTCGCCCTGCCTTATCACCTGCCCTGCCCGCCCCATCTCATCGAACGTTTCCGCACGCTGCCCCAGCCCGAGATGACCATCGAACGCCGCTTCATTGCCGGCGCGGACGAGGAAAGCACGGTGCGCGGCGTCACCTGGTTGGGCGCGGACGCCACCCTGGGCAGCGTCAACCACGACTGTTTCTGGACGCAGCGCCGCCCCCTTCTGGGCTACTGGCGCACCGCCGATGACCCCGCCGTGGTGCTGCGTCTGCGCTTCCTCAAAGACGGCCAGGACTTCTCTTCGGTCTATGTGCGCAATGTGCAACGTGGACGCCGCATCCTTTCCGCCGTGAACCTGCTCACCGACCGCGGCGACTTTCACATCTCGTTGGATCGCCCCGCCGATGGTCGATTCACTGGCTCGGATCTGCGCCTGCGCTACGAGTTGACCGGCCACGGCGTCACGGCGCGGCAGATCCGCGACGGCGTCTACGAGTTGGCGGCAGGCAACCACCGCGCCGTGATCCACACTGCGCCCGGCCAATTCGGCGAACGCGCGGTGACATGGCAATTGGGCGAAGACCAAGGACGCGTCTTCCTCGATGCCGTCTGTTACACCGGTCCCGCCATGACGTTCGACCCGGCCCAGATCGGTCCTGTCCTGTTGGCAGCGGGGACGGAACTGCTCCCCCACAACGCGCCCGTCGCCGTCGCCCCCGTCAACGTTGACCTTTCCACAGAAGAAAAAGCCAACGTTGATAACGGGATTGCAAGTTGGGGAGAGGACGCGATCGAGGTGCCGTTACAGGCGCACAAATATCAGATGTAAACGGAATCAGGTATAAAATCGCTGGACGCGAAAATGCCCACGC